>JAQWWC010000364.1 GCA_029249645.1 Pseudomonadales bacterium | reverse complement strand
GCTCTTTAGTTCGCTGAGGGCTCTTTATATCGCTGAGGGCTCTTAACTTCGCTGAGGGCTCTTTATATCGCTAAGGGCTTATCTCTCTCAAAGGGCGCTTTGGCGCGGCCTCACCCGCCATCTGGGGAAATGGTCTGTGCGCCTTACTATAAAAAAGCAGCAACCCGACAGCGATGAGGATTTTAATGAGATCCTATGATTTGCGATTAGAGCAGCAAAAGCCTATAAAAGTCGTCTACCCAGAACTTGAGAAAATTATGGCGTTAAGAAATCCGGTACTGCTGTGCCTGCTTCTAATACTCGCGGCCTGTGACTCTACGGTCCATGAGGAAACCCGGCGCACAACCAGTTTCGGGCCCGTCATTGGCACTCAAGAAGGCAGTCTTTCTGTCTGGCGACAGATCCCCTTTGCACAACCACCGATCGGGCCGTTGCGATGGCGCGCCCCCCTCCCGCCCTTACCTTGGACGGAAACCCTGACTGCACTTGAAGAGGCACCAGCGTGTTTTCAACGCGGTTGGTTTCAAGGCGATAACGAGGATCCGTTTAGCGGCGCCGAGGACTGCCTCTATCTTAATATTTGGGCGCCAACGCAAACTGCGCCCGATCAAGCCTTACCGGTAATGGTTTGGATTCATGGCGGCGCCAACACGTTGGGTTCTGCCGCCACCTACGATCCTCGTCATCTGGTCGAAGAGCAGTCCGTGATCGTTATCACCATTGCATATCGACTTGCCTCACTCGGCTGGTTTCGCCATCCATCGCTTCGAGAGAGCCCCACAACAGCATTGGATGATTCCGGTAATTTTGGCACTCTCGACACAATCGCGGCCCTACAGTTTGTGCAAGACAATATCGCCGAGTTTGGCGGTGACCCAAGTAACATCACGATTTTTGGCGAATCCGCTGGCGGACATAATGTCGCGGCCCTCCTTGCCTCGCCCTTGGCTGACGGGCTATTTCAAAAAGCCATTATCCAAAGTGGGATTGTATCCGTCGCCAGTCTCAGCGAGGCCGAGAACGATTATCCTAGCGATGGCGTCTCGGGCACGTTAAGCAGTCAAGAAATACTCTATCAGTTGTTGATAATCGAAGGCATCGCGGAAGACTTGGTCGGCGCAAAGCAGCATCTCGCCAACCTTTCGACCTCAGAAATAGCAGACTACCTACGAGCGCAGACACCTTCAAATCTGCTGAAAGCAGAGCAAGCCGCTAAACCTCTGAAATTAGGTATGACTCGAGTATTCCCGGATGGTGTCGTGGTTCGCTCTGATGGCATCGTCGGCGCACTCAAGGATCCTGCACGTACCAAGATTCCCGTTCTGGTGGGAACCAATCGTGATGAAACGAAACTGTTTAATGCTATGGACCCACATATGGTGGAATGGGGTCAACCCGATGGCCTTTGGTCCTTCATTGATCGAATGCCACTGGCTATTAAGAACCCAGATTATTATGAGGCAATGAGTGAATACGGCAGTGGTTTTTGGAAGCTTAGAGCAACCGATGACGTCGCACGTCGCCTAACTCAAAGCCAGCAGACTGTATTCGCTTATCGCTTCGATTGGGATGAATTACCAACCATTCAAGACCTAAGCTACGCCGATCTATTAGGCGCAGGTCACGCGATGGAACTACTATTTTTATTCCCGGCGGCAATGGAGCAAACCTTAGTCTCAAAATTCGTGATTGGAGATGGCGCCGAGGCCGCGGCTCGATTGTCCCAGCAAATGCGAAACTACTGGGCCGCCTTTGCTTATACCGGGGACCCGAACCTCGGACTACCAGCGCCGCAACCCACCTGGCCGGTCTGGCAAGAAGCCGACGGGGTCGAACGTTTCCTGATTCTGGACAGCGATAACGACCAAGGGATTATCGACAGTGCAGCCGCACTGACCTTAAAAGACCTACTAGCCAAGCTTGAGCAAGACACTCGCTTTGATCTAATGGGACGTTGCCAAGCGCTTTACGCCCTCACCTATCGAAATGGCGACAGCATCGAGCCTAGCGCCTGGGAGACGTTTGCAGCAGGGCAATGCTTGGATCGAGATTATCAATCCGTTACGCAGTTACTCGAGCGCTAAAGACGCTGGCCTTATGGCAGCTAGTAACCTTTGAAATTTGGCGCGCGCTTGTTTAAGAACGCGTCAATACCCTCTTGCTTGTCCTGAGTTTGCAATAAAGCGCTTTGAGCAAACTTCTCCATTGCTAAGGCCGAAGCCGAACTGCCCTCAAGCCCCTGCTGGACCATCACTTTCATGAAATGTGGCACAAAGGGGGCAAATCTCGCCAAGTGATCGGCCATTTTAGTGACCTCAGTAACCAACGCACTCGATTCAACAACCCGTGTAACCAGCCCAATTTGTAACGCACGTTCTGCGGCAATGGGCTCGCCCATCAGCAACATTTCCAATGCCCAGCCTTTACCGATGAGACGAGGCAATCGCGCCGTCGCACCCCCTCCAGGGATAATGCCAAGCTTGCCTTCAGGCGTTCCAAAGCGACTATTTGGCGAACACACTCTGAGATCACAGCCTAAGGCCACCTCTAGACCACCTCCCATGCAAATACCGTCGATGGCGGCAATGGTGACTTTCGGTAACGCTTCAAGCTTGGCCGCGAGCCCTTGCACAATCGGCTCCATACCCTTTTGCAAATCCCGATCAGCAACCTCATTCAAGTCAGACCCGGCCGCAAAAGCACGGCCGCCTGAACCCCAAAAGCTGATCACCCGAATATCATCCTCCTTCGCCAGCAGATCAACAGCCCGATTCAGCTCCTCAAGAACCTTCAGCGAGATAGCGTTGTGTTTCTCAGGTCGATCAATGGTAATCAAACCCAAGGGAGCGCGTCGTTCTATACGAATCGTTTCGAAATCAGACATGAGGGACTTTTTAACTCAGCTATTCATAACGCGCCCGAGCTTAGCGCAAGCTGCCAGGAGTTGCCAGACAGGCCCTTGTCGCCTGCACCGCTGTTAAGCCAAGCATACCGCGCGTTTTCAATAGAGCGATCGCGCGCCCTAGAACCATGCCACAAACGAGACAAGGCCTTAACCGCTTGCTCTACCTGCTTTGCACGTTATTCAGGCGCGCTAACGAGTTTGACGGGTTAAAAATTTTCCGGCGCTTGTACGGCTTCCAATCCCATATAACCCCAACAAACCAAACCGGTTGCATCTTCGGCGCAGCTATAATTGCCACCAACACTCACCTGCTTCGGATTATCCAAGGTGGGCACATCCAGCTGACCTTGGGAATTCTTACCCCAGCACTGAACACCTGATTCGTCCAAGGCACAGGTATGCTCATAGCCGACACTGACATCAGTCGGTCGCACCAAAGGCAGTGCCTGGGCTTGATCGTGCTCATCATCGCCCCAACACACAACGCCCGTGTCATCGACAACACAATTGTGATTACCCAGCCCACTGCTGAGGTATTGCGGATTCACGAGCTCGGGCACCTCTATTTGACCATAGGCGTTGGATCCCCAACACAGCACCCCGTCATCATCCAGCGCACAACTGTGATAGAGACCTGCGGTGACCTGTCTGGGATTACGCAAGGTCGATGGCACATCCGTTTGACCGTTGAAGTTCCAACCCCAACAATCAACCGTCGCACCATCCAGCATGCAAGCATGACGACCACCAGTTGCGATTTGAATCGGATTAATCGTGAAGGGCGCATTGGCTTGATTTCGGGAATTATCACCCCAACAAACCACCCCTTCATCAGCGATTGCACAACTAAAATCAAATCCCGTACTGACTTGCCGTGGATTTGTCAGAGCGGGCGGCGTTATTTGGCCCGCATCATCATCACCGAAACACTCAATGACGCCGGTCTTTAAATAACAACTGTGGGTGCTGCCCGTACTGATGACCACACCGCTTTGGGTGACAGCGCGCAGTACGGGGAGGTCATTTGCATAATCTAGGGGACCTTTTTCCTCGATGAGCACCGGGCGCGGCCGCTTAAAATAATCATACAAACTTACTGTTTCGGGCTTCGATGGCGCGGCAACGCCGCCCATAAAAGCCATCACGTCATCATCATTCAAATAACTGCGCTGGCGACCCCAACAGACCAAACCTTCGTCTCCGACAGCGCAGCTATGGCCACTGCCTAGGGCCAACATTCTGGGATTTTTAATATCTGGCACCAACAACTGATTTTGGTTACCAAAACCCCAACACTTAACCTTACCGGAGGTGATGACGCAGCTATGCAGACCGCCAACCCCAATATCCGTGATCTCGACAAAAGGTGGCACGCTGCTTTCGCCAAAGTCGCTCGGTCCCCAGCAGGTCATACCATCTCGACCCGCTGCGCAAGCATGGGTACTCACTCGCAAGACCTCGAACCCTTTGTACGCCGGCGGAGCAAGCGTGCCATCATGGTCAGCGCCCCAACACTGCACCCGCTCGACCGAGATCGCGCAGCTAAAGTCATCGCCCGCTGCAAGCGCAGTAACATTCGCAAGTTTTGGCACGTTAAGCTGGCCATAGTCATTGAGTCCCCAACAACGCACCCCTTCATCGTCCAAGGCGCAAGCGTGGCGGCTGCCAACCGAGACCTCAACGGGGTTGACCAGTTTTGGGATGTCCAACAGACCGTCTGATTGCCGTCCCCAGCAACTTAACCCCGCATCGGAGATCGCACACACCGTACCGCGCGCACCGGCGCTAAGCGCTCGGACGCCGGTGAGCAGCGGAACATCGAGCTGGCCCACAGTATTTTCACCACCACACTCGACGGCGCCGTCCTGGATAACGCAGGTGTAATTGTTCCCCGCACTCACATGACTGATCTCCCCAAAACTGTCAGGCACACAAGCGATCAAGATAAGGGGCAAGAGGCACTGCTTCGATAAAAGATTTCTAAGCTGTTTAATCATCTGTTCCCTAACATTTTGGATTCAGGACTGAAGGTCCAAGGTGATCGCTATTTTGGCTTAGCCGCCCGTTAACACGTCTGTTATCGCTTAAGGCCAAGATACGCCCTTGATTCACGACGCTTTTTTAGTCTTGACGAGACTGCTAATTCAAGCCACATTTAACCATGCCAATTTCATTGACACCACAGCAAAATCAAGCTGGCGACCCGGACCGGGCGGCGCAGGGGTTTGGTCGTTTAAGTCCGAATTCCGCCCTTCAGTTTGATTTAGGAACCCAATCTCAACTCGCTGCCGAACATTTCGAGCAATGGGGCTATGTTGTACTCGGAGGCGCTCTTGGGACGCAAGAAATTGAGGCTTTGAATCAATTTTTTGAAGACAGCCAGCGACAACGTCCGGATTTATGGGGCTTAGGGGAAAAACGTAAACCGCATCATCGAAACCAAGGCTTGATTCTAAGCCAGCCATTGCTCGACTTTCCGGAACTTGATCAGTATCTGCAGCATCCCGGAAGTTTTCCTTTAATTGCCTCGCTCCTAGGCGGCATTGAGCACGTACGCTGGAGCGAGTTTAACTTCAGAGAAACTCCGCTGAACGCGGGCCTGGGTACGATGAACTTTCACCACGATGCGGTGTTACCCGATCGTCATTTGCGTTCGCCATACTTACCTTGCGATTACCTATGCAGTATTCACTATTTAACGCCGGTCACCGACCTCAGCCCTGCATTTTGTGTGGTGCCGGGTAGCCATCGCTTTGAATCGCTTCGAGAGGCCTATGAGGCCTTGGGCACGGATTACACTGAGCAACCCATCCGTGGCCAAGCAGGCACCTGCATCCTCTACGACACGGCTTTGTTCCATACCCGACTTGATGGCAACGGACGCGAAGGACGCCGAACTTGGCACCAATATCACGCCAGAGGCGGGTTTTTACGCAGTAGTTTGCCTACGACATCGCGTTATATCAGAGCCCCCAGCCCATCGCTGACCGATTGGAACCTCATCCCGCAGCGATTGATCGAGCATCCCGATCCAACGCTTCGACGCTATTTTTCGCATTGGAACAGCGCTCAAGGCGAATGGGTCGCCAGTGGCTATGCCCCAGACGTGCGGGCCAAAATGCCGCGAGGTGAAAGTTAATGGGACGCTCGATTAGCCCCTGCCCAATCTGCAAATGACGCAGCCGCAACAAATCAAACTTTGGTTAGCTTAAAAACCTGCTCGGACGGATAGGTCCTCGCCCATTCCCAAGGCATTGAGAAACGATCGGGCAACCTGTCCATCGGCGCCTGAATCTCTAAATAGTCATCCACGCGGAGGCCCTGCTCCCGGAACAATTGAAACCATTTCGACAGCGGTAGATTGAACTCGATGCCGCCCGGGTCTACGGCCGCGCTCGTCCAATCCATTCGACGAAGCTCAAAGTAGCTGCGCATCATCGTATTCGATACGGCCTCACCGTCATTATCCGTACACACCATGGCCCAAGGTGAGTGGCCGAGAAAAATCAAACCGCCACCTGGCACCAAAAGTCTGGCCGCCTCAGGAATCCATCGATATGGATCGCACCAAATTGCAGCACCATATTCACTGACCACAAAATCCGCACAATCATCTGGCAGCGGCGTAGCTTCAGCATTGCTTTGAATAAAGGTAACTTCTGATTGGAACTGCGCCGCGAACCGCTTGGCCGTGGCCAATTGCTGGCTGGATAAATCGACGCCAGTGACACAGGCCCCACGTTGTTCGAACCAGCGCGAGACATAGCCTGTTCCACATCCCAGCTCGACAACCGACCGACCTGCCAGATCGCGGGGGATGAGCCCCAGCTCAGACTCCGGCGTCTCCCAAATCCCCCAGTATGGTCGCTCGGCGCGCCATGCCGCTTCCCCTCGCTCGACCCATTCGGGGGCGTAGGCGTCCCAAAACCGTCTATTTTCAATCAAATGATCAGTCATCAAACTGCAACACGAAATCGACCGGTACAAGCGTGCTGATCGAAAGCAATCCCGCCAGATTGCGCAGGGTCTCGATGCCTGGGCCATACCCGAGTTTGCTCACGTCAACCTCGGTCTTACCCGAAACACTCAGGCCGCCCGTCGCATCCCGCTCAAGCGCCATCTCCATCGATAGTTTTTGTGAGACCCCGTTTGCTAGCAAGGTCACGACCACGGGCCCGGAGATAGCCTTACCTGCCCGAGCCTTGGCGAACGCCTCTGGCGACAACTGGGCGGAGACGCTCGCGAGCGGGCTTTGCGCAAACAAGTGCTTTTGCATGCGCTCATTTCGAATCGGAATATTGGTTTCGGTCGTGCGCAAATCGATTTCCAAATCGACTCGACCCGTGCTCGACACGGCGCCGGATTTAAACTTAATTTGGTGACGTTCACTGATCCGATCATTTTTGGTTGATGTCACACCGACAACAGCCGTCTCGAGATTCAAACGGTACGCCGAATCCGCCAAACCCTGCGCGCTCCAGAGCAAAAACCCCACTGGGATCACGAATATTTGTTTAGCCGTGACTAATAATCGTTGCTTCATCGCTGCACATCCTTTTTTAATATCGTTTTGAATGAGTCTTTGTAAATTAAACCGCTGAAATCACCGGTTTAACCACTTCAAAGACCGTTGATCGTTTTACGCGGCTCAGCGCTCTATTGCGCACCCGCTCAGTCTCCTAAATCCTGCGTTCCCCAACGCATCAAGACCGCATCGTTATAGCCTGTTCGAATTCGGTGGACGCCCGACAACGCCTCATCCAGATCTTGGTCACCTGTATCAACAATGACAAGCGGGCTAGACAAGCCCTCAAGCTTAGTTTTAGTGGCGACCACATCGATTGCGGCTCGCCCGACCGCCCGAATGACTTCTGGGCTGAACTGCTGATTACCCCGGCCAAAAACATGCCCTTGCCCCCCAATAACCGTCACAACAATCCGGCATCGCCCCTGCGTGGTCCAGTGCTGCAAATCCAACGACGTCACGTCATTTTGTAGAACGGCATCGTTGCAGATGACATCAACACCAAGCAGCGTGTTCGGTAAACCCAGCGTCGCCATAATGCCCGCAACGGTCTGACCACTGCCCATAAAGTAGATGACATTTGGCAACATTGACTCAACAAAGTCAGCCGCGATCTCTTGTTGCGCCAAGCCTTCCGACTCGCGTCCGCCAACCTTGGTGCTCTGTATGTAGCTTAAAGCGGCAGGGATCTGTAACTCGCCGTAAAACTTTGCCATCACCCGGCCTTGACGAAACGCTACTTCATCAATGTCGCGAACTTCGCCAACCGCGGCGGACAAGAGCCTCCCGGCGAGCAGATCACGCAATATTTCTGCGACCGCGAGCGGATGATTTGCAAACACGCCGGAATGCATTTTGACACCACACGGAATGCCTAGAATGCTTTGATCAGCATTCGCGGCGTCGAGCACGTCCCGGGCAGTGCCATCCCCGCCGGCAAACAGCAAAACATCGATCTTCGCATCCTGCAGCGCGCGCGTTGCGCGCTGTGTATCATGACCTTGAGTTTCAGCTGGGGTGACATACACAATCTCGCTTTCGCAAACCTCTAATGCTAGCAATGCTTGCTCGCCCATCGCCCCACTGCACGTGACCCAGGAAATGTCACCGAGCTGATGTTGCAGTGCCGCGAGCGCCATCACCACTCGACGGCAGACCTGACTTTCAATGCCCTGCGCCCGGGCAAGTGTCTGCACCTCAGCCCCGTCACTGCCCTTGAGACCTGCCGGACCACCGATGCCTGCGCAAGGATTCATCAGCAATCCGATACGCAATTTTTGAGCGCCGCGCTGCATTAACCGAGTCGTTCCAGGCTGAGCCGCTTGACGACAGAACTAAAGCTAAAGCACGGCTCGCCCTCAACCATACATTCGCCCGAAACAAAGACTAACGACCCTGTTTTACGGTTAATCCTAGGCTGGCAAGAGATGACCTGACCCAACTCTGCACCTCGAAGAAACTCACAGGAAAAACTGACGGTCACACAGGTCTCAGTTTCGTAGTGATCGGTAGCCGCCATACACAGTGCGAAATCTGCAAAGGTCATCAGAACACCCCCATGAACCGACCCCATCGCATTACAATGCTGTGCTTTAAGGGTAAAGCCATAGCCCCCAAAAGCCGCGCTACCCTTGGGCTCAAAGTAAAATGGCCCAATGTGGTCCTCTGCTGGGTCGAACCCAGCCTGCACAATCATGGTTCCTGGAAAGCTCATGCCCATTCTCCTGTATTCATTACCTTTTCGGATCGTTCGACTTTTTGTCCGTTCAAACTGTTTTGTCCGTTCAAACTGTTTTATCGGTTCTATGCGCCCGAGGCGGCTTGCGCAACTGGCGAATTGGCATCATTCAATGCGGCCAAAAAGCATTTTGCTCTGACCGGGAGTCGTTGCTGGATCAAACGCCGCTCAGCCGCAACCCTTGCCTCAAAAGCGGTGCTCGGCAGGGATGCTACATCATCGCTACTGACTCGAAAATCAACCCCAGCCGCCTCAGCAAAAAGGGCCTCCAACGCTTGCGGTCTGGCTTCAACGGCCTCGAAAGCCGATTGCTGGGTTGCGTTGCGGGCAGGTAAGTACCAATACCCATAGTCATCCAATTGCCGGCGCTGGCGGCCCGCCAAGCACCAATGCGCCACTTCATGCAGTGCACTGGCGCTATAATCCGCTCGAAAAACGATGACGGCACATTCTGCCGCTTTCGCAGCACGATAAAACGGTTCGGCGCCGCCACCTTTCAACCGCACGCCATAGCGCGCGCCCAAGCGTTCGTTAAAGACCTCGATGATTTGACTGACGGGCATCGGGGGCCTCAAGACGTGGCCTCTGCAACCGGTGTCGCCGATAGGTCTGCCAGGTAAGTCGCTGACAGAAACTCAGCGCCCGCTAACAAATGATTCAGGTAGCTTTGCGTCGGCTTACAGTCTGTTTCAATAAACTGCGCGTTTGCCTCATAAACCCAAGCTGCAGCAACACAAGTCTCTGTCTCAATCGATAAAATGGTGCGGCTATAGCGGATGGGATACCCTTCATAAGGATCCATTTGAAGAATGGACTCGGGCGCAGCAAGCGCGTAAAGCACACCCTCTACCTGGCCTGCCGCCGATAGCTCAATATTGGCATGCGCAATGCCCCGATGACCTTTGGCACGCTTATTAAACACCAACCGATAACCCGCTAGCCGCCCGGAGATTCGGCCAACAAACGCCATGCCACGCTGCTGAACCCGCTCAACATCCATATTGCTGCCATATGCAAAATAAAAGTTTGCCGACGGCCCCTCGATCATCCCTTTTTGATCCAATACTGATACCCGGACTCACTCTCGGTTTTATCGAGCATTTCATGGTTCATAAATCGGCAAAAATTTTCAAAATCCCAACTGGTTGAGGGATCGGTTGCGAGCACTTTAATTACGTCGCCTTGGTTCATCTCCCGAACTTTATTCCTCAATAGCATGAGGGGTTCCGGGCAGCGCAATCCCAGAGCATCTAATTCGTAATCCGCATCCACTCTCCACCTCTCTATTCACCGCTCATCTCACCTCCTCCATTATGACACAAAGGTTGAGTCGCGCCGCTGCATCAGTATAATCGCGCGCAGTCGGATAGGGGGCACCATGATCAAAGTATTAATAGAGCGTCAGATCGCTGAGGGGTTAGCCCACTACTACGATTGCACCATCCGTCGCGTGATTCATTCGGTCAACGCGGCCCCCGGTTGCTTGGGTGGCGAATCCTTAAAAGAAACGGAGAATTCTCACCGAAGAATCATCTTGTCAAAATGGGACCGCCTAGACGATTGGCAGGCTTGGTACGCCTCTGACGAACGCCGCCGAGTCCTCACAGAAATTAGCCCTCTGCTCGAGAGCTCAGAGCGGATCACCATCCTTGAGGCGATGCACTGATTTTTTTTCGGTTGCCGCATCAGCCGCAACAATTAACGCGGTTTCGCTGTCCGAATCAAATTCGATTAACGCTTTGCCCGCCGCCAGTTGCGATCGAACCATTAAGCATTTTTCTTCAAAGCTGTATTCTACCTGACCATAATCCGTGCCTTCTCGAAGTACAAAAGCTTCGATCAGTCCCTGCTGGGCTTCAGCACTGAGCGATTCAAACGGAATATACATCCTTCGTATCAACCTCGTTCTGTGGTGGGTCTTTGATCAACGCTTGTCATTGAGGAGCGCACCCGTCTATCTCTGCTAGGAGAGGTTAACAATATCCAACAACCGTTGCGGTTTGGCACTGAGGTCTTCGAAATTAAACAGCGTGCGGTCTAGAAGTTGTGACGGCGCAACGCTACTCAAAGCGCGAAAAATAGTCTCTATTCGACCAGGGAATTGTTTATCCCAAGCCACAAGCATTTCCTTTATCACTTGCCGCTGCAGATTATCCTGAGACCCGCAAAGGTTACAGGGAATGATTGGGAAGGCACGCAATGTCGCATAATCTTCCAGATCCTTTTCTCGACAGTAGGCCAGGGGCCGGATCACAACATTGCCGCCATCATCCGACAATAATTTCGGCGGCATGGACTTTAACTTCCCACCGTGGAATAAATTGAGAAACAAGGTTTCAATGAGGTCGTCGCGATGATGACCCAGGGCGATTTTGGTAAACCCCTGCTCTTTGGCATAACGGTACAGGATCCCACGACGAAAACGACTGCACCAGCCGCAATACGTTTTACCTTCCGGCACCATTTCGGTGACCAAAGAATAGGTATCTTCTTCCAAAATGTGAAAATCGACCCCGAGATCAGTCAAATAGTTGGGTAAAACCGTTTCGGGAAACCCCGGTTGCTTTTGGTCTAGGTTCACCGCTACCAGGTCAAAATCGATGGGCGCTCGGGTCTTAAGTGTCATCAAAAGGTCGAGCATTGCGTAGGAGTCTTTACCACCAGACAGGCACACCATCACCTTGTCGCCCGCCTCAATCATATTGAAATCGCCAATTGCGCGACCCACCTCTCGACGCAACCGCTTCTCAAGTTTAATGCCCTCGCGCTTGGCTTTGGCTTCGGGAGACTGATCGGGCATAACAGAGTACTCTAGGGGCGACGCGCGGAGTTTAACACTGAGGAGAACTGATCTGAAATGATTACCAACCATCGCTTTTTGCTTGTCTTCGTTTTCCTATTCACGCTGCTGCACAAATCGGCCCATGCCTTGGTGATCTTGCAGTATCACCACATTGCACACGACACCCCGTTTTCGACCAGCACAAAACCCGAAGTCTTCGCGGCGCATCTTGAGCACTTGGCTCAGTCTGGTTTTAACATTGTTTCGCTCAGCGAGCATTTCTCACAACAAAACGAAGGTGATGCCAGCGCAAACGCGCTTGAAGTCGCAATTACCTTTGATGATGCCTATCGGAGTATTTTTACCGAGGCCTTCCCTCTCCTGCGCGCCAGAGGCTGGCCCTTCACCATTTTCGTGGCCACGGACCTGGTTGGCAGACCCGGTGGGCGCTACCTGGCTTGGGATGAGTTGAAAGCCATGAAGGCTGCAGGCGCCGAGATTGCGAATCACAGCACAGGCCATCAGCACTGGGCGAGAAAACCGGTCAACAAAAGCCTTCAAGCTTGGTCGGACGAATTCTTGCAAGACACCCTACGGGCTCAGGAAACCCTTGAGACGCATCTGGACTTCGCGCCAAAACACTACGCCTTGCCTTACGGCGAATACCATCCGTTGCTTGTGAACCAGCTGCAGGCTGCCAACTTTTTGGTCTTTGGGCAACACAGCGGGGCAGTGTCACGGCCCGCCCCTCTTGTCATCCCACGGTTCCCGATGGGCGGGCCCTACGCGGATCTCGGTAGCTTTAAAACCAAGGTCTTAACCCGCGCTTTTCCGGGTGTGCCAGCATTACATAATCCCATCCTGACCGGGCTTGAAACAAAACCCATGATCAATGCGACCGCCTTGGGCCTCCTTAATGCGCGCGGTTTGAACTGTTTTGGGCCGAACGGGGCCATCACGCCCGAATCCAAACACAGCGGCATTTTGATTCAAGCAAACGCGCCCCTGCCGGCTGGACGAGCGCGCTATAACTGCACCCAGATGAGTGATCAACCCGGACGCTTCTATTGGCATTCCTACTTCTGGATGAAACAGCATTCTGACAACACTTGGTACGCAGAGCCCTGAAACAGGCCTGCATTGCAGGCCCCTTCCCTACTTAGCAGAGCAGTAACCTGGCCAAAGATAGCGCTTGAAAAATCACGGCGCCCAAACCTAAGCTAGATCTTCAAACCAAAATAGAGACCACGATGACCCAGACACCCTTCGAGACCGAAATCCAAGAACAGGACGGCGTTTTAATCAGCCCGTTTCGACGCCCTATACAAATGCTAGCGGAACAAGAATACGGTGGCCATTTATCGATTCATGATGATGATCAAGCTCAGGCATTGGGTTTTAGCGGCGCGCCCATTGAGGGCCCAACGCATTTTTCACAGTTTGATCCGCTTTTGTATCAGATCTGGGGCGACCGCTGGTTCGAGTCCG
>JAQWWC010000363.1 GCA_029249645.1 Pseudomonadales bacterium | reverse complement strand
AGCCAATTACCTTTGCATTTTGGAAAACCTCACCTTTACCACCTGCTCCTCCGATGCCTATTCCGGCCTTGGCGACATTTGGAAAAACAGCAAAGCCATCAGCTTGTTCAAAAAAAGGCTGAAGCTCGGGAATTTCCTTAAACGCCTCGAGTGCAACTATTGTCTTCTGACTTGCGCCTGTATCGGGGTCACGGCTCTTCTTGATTGGGTCCCAAGCGGCGTCTGATGTCATTGAGAATGCAGAGAGTAGAAAAAAGAAGACGAGAATTTGACGCATTTTAAGTACCCCGGTGGAAATAAATATCTTATCTTCGAAAGTTTAAGGAGTAAGAGAGCCCATTGCCAGAGCAACGGTATTCATTGCAGCATCGGCCCTTTTCTTTTAATAACAGGGGCATAATTGGGGGCATAAATAAATAGATATAAATTTATCTGCTTATAATTCATATATTTGTAGTCATTATTAAACTCCCGCCTCCACCAAATTATTGAGAGCTAGTTGATTTAAAGCCGTCCGTCCTTGTGCCCGCAGCTAATCACTTTATAAGGCCAGAACGTTCAGTCGTAGGGCTTAAAACTGAATTTTTGCCCGCCAATGCTCGCTTCATACATTAAGCCGCCCTTTGCCAGCGTGAAGACTGCGATCCCGTTGCTATAGGCCGTCTCGACGGACACGCCTTGTTTTATCAGCACAGCGCTCGCCTGAGCGCCAAATTCAAAACGCCCTTCTGTAAATCGATTTGTGTCCCGCTTTTCTTTGAAGAAAATGATTTCTCTGAACGCTTGGCCGCCGAACTGGAAACCAAGGGAAATTTGCTTCAAAGATGTCGAACCAAGGACTTTTCCGTTTTGGAAAACCTCTCCTTTACCACTAGCGCCACCAATGCCAATGCCACCTTTAGCAACATTGTGGAAAAGCGCGAAGCCATTGGCTTGTTCAAAGAAAGCCTCGAGTTCGGGAACCGCTCTAAACGCTTTAAGTGCAATCATTGTCTTCTTGCTAGCACCGGTATCAGGATCTCGGCTCTCCTTCATTGGATCCCAAGCCGCGCTTGAAGACATCGAGAACGCCGAAAATAGTAAAAGGGTAAGTAGTGTTTTGATCATTTTTCAGCTCAATTTAGGTATAAGTCTTAGTGAATGGTACCGCATAGGAGCAGAATTGCTCGGCAAGACCGATAATTTAGTTGAATTACCAACAAGGGTTTTTAAATTTGAGAGAGGTCGTGAGCATTTATAATAATTCTAAAAAGAACTCGAAAAACTTCGGCAGGCAGATCATGCGTGCAATGCGCGCAACCAAGGCACCTTAAGTACCAAATCTGGTTGTTAAAAATCTAAAATAGGCCTTTCGAACAAGATGCCTTGATTGCCGACCTGATTGCGGTTTGAATCCTTGCGTCTATTGGCGAGCTGGTGCGGGCGTGTAAGCCGTTGCATTGTTTTAGTGAGCAACTATAAGCTCACCACGCACTCCGGGTCGCCGATGTGGCGCGTCACCATTGACCGAAACGCGGCGCGACCAATGCCAAACTGCACTAGGTCCTTCTGGGCAAAGAGCGCGGCCTCGCGGCTGATGGGCTTGGGGTCTCGAGCTTTCATGTGCGCCTCAGCGACGCGTTCCATTTGAATAAAGCTGCCAACGGCTTCGGAAACACTGTTGCCAACGGCGAGTAGGCCATGGTTTCTTAAAATAATCGCTCGGGTTTTGCCCAAAGCGTCCGCGATTCGTTGCCCAGCGGCTAGGCTTTGCACTTGCACTTCCTCGTCATCAAACAGGGCATGATCTTCAAAAAAGATACAGGACTCTTGAGTAATGGGTTGAAAAAGGCGGGCTTCAGCAGAAAAAGGCGTGCCCCAGCCGGTGTGCACGTGCACGGCGCTCACGGCATCTGGCCGGGTCTGCAGAATCGGTTGGTGGATGTAGTAGCCTGCGACATTGACGAATCCGGTGCCGGCAGCAAGGCTACCGTCCGGTGCAACCAGCACCAAGTCATCCGTTGTGGCCTGATGATAGGACACGCCATAGCGCAGCATCCAAAAGTGGTCGGTTTGCTCGGGATCGCGCGCGCTGATGTGGCCGTCTCCAGCATCGCCCCAACGGTTTGCTGCCAGGAGCCGATAGCCTAAGGCGCAGTCGCGTTTGCGCCGAGCGCGGACTTCTTCAACGGTTCTTTCTTGTGGATTACTGCCTTTAACTTGGTTCATCTGGAAGGTGCCTTGCGAGGTGATTGGCTCAGGAGTGTTTATGCCTTGTGCGGGTTGCGTTGTCCAGTGCAGCTGCTGTTGACTGACCCCTGAGCGCTTACGGCCAATGGATATTGGCGTGTTATCGATCGTGTTCACCATAAGTTCGCGAGGTAGCCTGAACCGTTTTTGTGAGGTGCGAAAAATGACCAGGTGTCCTGTTGCGCGGCGGTAAATGATTGTTACCGAGCTGGGCAAGTCAATCGCTGGTTTGATTTTTATTGAGGGTTTGTTTTTCTAGCTAAAAGTCTAGATCTCGTGCTCATGCCTCTGCGCCCGCGCCGTTATGATGGGCAGCTCGTCTGGAAATTTACTGGATAGCGCAGGATTCCGTCTTGAGTCGTCCTGTGCGACGATGTTGGTCAAGGCATGTCCGCTATCAAAGTGAAGAAGGGCCATTTATGCAAACGACCACAAGTACACTCAGCGCTGAGTTTTTCTATCGCAAACCCCTTTTAGTTGGCGAGCCGAAGCCAGTCTTTGGGTTGGCGCCAAGTGATCCCGATCGTCCAGATCAAGAAGGCCGTTTCAAGACGGTGAAAGATGCCAGAGGGCAGAATCACAGTCTCTCTGAGGCGGGTTTTGTGTTGCTGGAGCACGAGACAGCGGTTTCAGATTTTTATAACGATGATCACGTTGCCGAAATCTATTATCCCGAAATGCAGGCATTGGCGCAGCAACAAACGGGCGCGGACAAAGTGTTTGTGATGTCGCATATCACCCGCAATGAAGCCGACGCGGCGCTAGGCAAGCGGCTAGGCGCCCACCGCTTGGTCCACAACGATTTCACGCCAAATTTTGAAACCACCATTGCGCCCTTGCTTGAAAGTATTGAGCAGACGCCGAGCCGCATAGCGGTGTACAACCTGTGGCGGCGGTTTGATGCAGACGGTCTGGATGCGCCCTTTGCCGTCTGTGATTCGCGATCGGTTGCTGTGCCTGAACTCGTGCCGACGGATCTTCATAACTATGGGAGCGGTGAAGGCTTCGCGGTTGAAATCTATCAGTCTTGCTATTCTGAGCAGCATCAGTGGTATTTCTATCCGAAAATGATGCGGCATGAAGTATTGATGTTTAAAACTTATGATTCTGCTGAACGGCCCTTCTTACCGACCTTGCACAGCGCGTTTGATGACCCAAATTATGAAGCGGGTTCTGCCGCCCCTCGAGAAAGTGTTGAAGCCAGGGCGATATGTTTGTTCTTTTAACAACGCCGCATCAGTATGCCGCCCTCAAACGGAGCGAATTTCGGTCTTTCGGTCTTAATGTGCCTTGGGCGAGCGAGCGCTGATTGATTGCTCGCCCGCGTGTCCATCGGATTAATTAAAGCCTTAGGGTGATACGAAGCCTCTGCGCAAAAGAGCCTGGCAGGGCAGTCTGATCTGAGTCTCTGGCTAGGACGCTCGCTTCAAATTTTTAAACGGCCATTTCGCTTACTGCACGAACAAAGCATAGCCACCCGCCAGGCCGCCAACCGTAAAGCAATAATAAGAAAAGTACCTGAGCTGGGCCCGGCGTACGAGCGCGATCATCCACTGGCAGGCAACCACGCCAGTCACAAAAGCGGCAATAAAGCCGGCGGCAAGCACGGTCATCTCGCCGGACTCAACGTGAAAGCCGCCATCAATGAGATCTTTAGCGATTTTTCCAAAGATTAAAGGCACCACCATCAGGAATGAAAACTTGGCCGCGCGGGTTCGGTCAATCCCTAGGATCACAGAGGTTGAGATGGTGGCCCCGGAGCGCGAAATGCCGGGCAAAATGGCAATAGCTTGGGCGAGTCCAATGACAAAGGCATTGCCATAGGTCACATCGCGTTCGGTATTTTGAGCGCGATCGGCAATAAACAATAAAATTCCGGTGAGCCAGAGCATCGCGCCAACCAATAAGATTTGTCGGTCGAAGAGCAGCTCGAGTTCCTTTGAAAACAGGACGCCTACCAGGGCGGCAGGAATCATGCTGAGAACTATTTTCAGACTGAACTGCCATTCTGGGCCGCGCAGGTCGCTGAACAAGCCCTTTGTGATCTGTAATACATCGGCCCGGAATACAACCAGCGTACTCAGCGCGGTCGCCAAATGCACAACGATCGTGAACATCATGCTCTCTTGGGGCAAGCTCGTGTCCCCCAATAGCACCTTACCGAGCTCGAGATGGCCACTGCTGCTAACCGGTAAAAATTCGGTTAGGCCTTGCACAATGCCCAAAACAATTGCTTCAAAATAGGTCACGCAAATCTCCCATGCTTGGTCGTCTATTCTAAGGGAAATTCATGCTGCATCAGAAGAAAATTACTGGGTCTGCGTCATGCAGTCTTTTCCTCAGACTTTGCAGGTCGTGATGCGGCGCACTGTAAGTGCCATTCTCTGAGAATCAATTCGGGTTTGAATTCGGGCGGTGTTTCTCCTTGGGGCGAGAGGGCCAGGGTCTTGGCGAACGTAATGGTTTTGAGCGGTCGGGTTTCTGCCTTTTAATGGACGGTTGTTAGCGCCATAAAAGCTGTTTGATTGGCGAAGGCTCGTTTTGCGTGCAGCGTGGCGGGTCGCCGGGGAAAATCTGATTTCGGGCTAAGCCGCTAATCGCTGGGTTGTTGTATTTTTGCTTGAACGAGTTGCGGCTGCCGCAACAGGACCAAAATCACCATGGCCACTGTTAGGTAGGACAGGATCGGGAAGAGCGCGGCGAGGCCCAGCCATTGCGCGAGCAATGCAATGGGCATGGTCATGAGTTGCGCGAAGGCCATATTGAGTTGAAAGATGCTCATGATTCGGCCTCGCATGTCGCTCGGCGCGATGTGCTGAATTAAAATCGTGCTCGACACCATCATTGTCGTCATGCCAGCACCCAAACCAAAATTGCCGATCATGATGTTCAGTTCGGTTTTGCCCAACACGAAAATTACAAAGGAGAGTGAAAATAACAAGGCGCCGAAGGCGATGAGCGCGCCGCGGTGAACAAAGTTTGCGAATCGCGCCAGCATCAAAGCTGCGATGAAGGAGCCAATTCCCCAGAACATCATCACAAAGCCCATACGGGGTATGGCAACGCCCACCTCTGTCGTGACCCAGGTCGGCCCCAAACTGGCGGTTGCGGGATAACCCAGGCTCATAAGCAAGATCAGCAGAATGATTACCCAGAGGATGACCGGTTCCTTGCGTGCGTACTGTAGGCCAACGGAAATATCGGTTTTGATTTGTGCAAAACCGTAGGGCTGTGATTGCTGTGATTGTACTTGGGCACTGGGCGCGTAGCGCATCATGCCAATCAAGAACATGGCAAGGAGATAGCCAATCACGGTTGTTCCATAGGCCCCACTAAAGCCGAGCTGATCGATCATGATGCCAGTCACCATGATAGCGACCGGCATCGCAATTTGACCTGAGACTTGATTGAGCGATATCCCAGAGGGGGTTAATCGCTGACCGAGCACGTCGGGCACAATCGCAAGTCGGGTTGGCGCATCGATGCTTTGAAGTCCGGAAGACAAAAAGGTGAGGATAAAAAAGGCCGCGAATCCCAATAAGCCATTGAGGTCCAGGTACATAAAACCCGCAATCGCAGAGGTCGTTAAGACCTGCAATCCCAGTATAAGTTGGAGGAGGTGTTTTCGATTGAACCGATCCGCCAAAGCGCCACCATAGAGCCCAAAGGCCAAGCCGCCTAAACCCCGGGAGGTTGCAATAAAAGCAACGAGGATCAGCCAGATGTTGCTGGGCGCTGTGGACTGCACCCAAAGAATTTGGGTTATGAATTGCAGCGGCATGAGCATCTGCCCGATGGCAAAGCCCGCCAGCAAAAACCGGAAATCTCGATTGTGTAGGGGCGCCAGCGCGCCAGTCGCTAAGTCTGTCATGGGTAATGAATACTGATTTGTCCAAAGGCTATCACGGATCAATAGACCCCGTGTTTAAGTGTTACGAGGGGTTCATTAATCCAACAGCTGGATGACCTCTTCAGGCTTTGGCCCGCCGGGCAGAAACATCACTGCGGTTTCGTTAAATCCGGCATTGGAGAATGCCAATAATTGCGTGCGCAGGGCGCCGAGGTCGGTCTCTTGGGTTAATTGCAGCGTCGACACAATGGCTTGCTTGCCACCAAGCGCGGTATATCGCGAGTGCGCTTCAATGATTTCCTCGGTGCTTCGATAATGAGCGGATGCGATCCAGCCATCGAAGTTTCGCGCGGCCATCTCAACGCCATTTCCCCAACTCCCCAAATACAAAGGTGGTCCGCCGAGAAGGTCGGGCCATGGAGAGAGATCACTACCCAAGTGTTGGCCGGTTTCAAGCGCTTTTTTGAGCCCTTTGTGTTGATCTCGAAAATCGCTGAAGCGTGTCTCGTACGCTTTGCCGACAACCTTGAAATCCGCGGCTGTCGAGCCGGCGCCTAGTCCAAGCAGCAGACGAGGCCCACAGAGTTGCTGCAGTGAAAAAATACGATGGGCCAGTTCCAGCGTCGCATAAAGCGGCAGCTGAAGTACGGCCGTGCCGAGCTGAATCGTTCGAGTGACTGCCGCCGCCGTCGCAAGGGTTAACAAGGGATCTGTCATCATAAAGCCGCGACCCATCGCCTGGGCCGTCCAAAGGCTATTAAAGCCCAAGGCTTCAAATCTTATGGCTTGCTCTGCAATCGTTTTTTGCTGGCTCGCGTCATTGATCGGTGCTAGCAGTACGCCCAGTTTCATGGGGATTAGTCCTCGTAATAAGCCTAAAGCATAACGTCAATAGGAGGCGCGAAGCCACTGCAGCTTTGAGCCAAGCATTGAGGCTAGGCTGTGTTGCCCAACCAGGCTCTGGTGATGATGTGCGCGCCCGCTTGATGCGGCTTGAGCCTTGCATCCGGGCGGCGCGACCGGCGCTAAGGTTTAATGAGCGCCAAGCGTTACATCGCGGCTACGCTTAGGCAAAAGGGCTGAATGATGCCGGCTCTAAAGGCGCGGGATCCCGGTAGCAAACAGGGAGCGGCGTAAGGGTTGACATCAAGGTCCCAGTTGAGACACTTAAGTGTAGTTGATTGGCCCGATAGATCGCGGTTAAAAATTTTGGCCTTAACAGCATGGCTTTTATTAGCCTTTAAAAACCAACGCAGGCATTAGCCGATAGAGGATTCCTATGAGTGAAGCGAGACAAGAAAAAGCACCGTTTTGGTTACGAGATAATTTTGCGCCAACCTTTGAAGAACGCACCGAAACGGATCTAAAAGTGATTGGGCACATTCCTGACTCATTGCAAGGCACTTTGTTGCGCAATGGTGCTAATCCACAAAGTGGAGAGTCTGCGCACTGGTTTTTAGGCAACGGCATGTTGCATGGCGTGCGCATTGAAGCTGGCCAAGCGAAGTGGTATCGCAATCGCTACGTTAAAACTCCGCTTTATCTGAAGCCAGACGGGGATGTTATGGACGGTTTGGGTGATATGAGGATGTCGGCGGCCAACACCAACGTGATTCAACACGCGGGAAAAATTATGGCATTAGAAGAGGGGCATTGGCCGTTCGTGGTTTCAAATGAGCTGGAGACTGTAGGTCCTAATAATTATGAGGGTAAACTTGAAGGCGCGATGACCGCGCACCCCAAAATTTGTCCGGAAACCGGGGAGTTGCTCGCCTTCTCCTACGGTATGACACCGCCTTATCTCACATATCTGCGTGCTTCTGCATCGGGGGAGCTGTTACAGACCGAGCAAATCGAAGTGCCCGGGGCAACCATGATCCATGATTTTAACGTGACTCGGAATTTTATTATTTTTATGGATTTGCCCGCTGTCTGGAATTTTGAAGGAATGGCAACGACGGGTCTGCCCATTCTTTGGGACGAAAGTTATGGCGCTCGATTGGGTGTCATGCCCAGAAATGGTGGCAATGCGGATGTGGTTTGGTACGAAATCGACCCCTGTTATGTGTTCCACCCGTTAAACGCGTATGAAAATGGTGACAAAATAGTCATTGATGTTTGCCGGATGGACGACACCATGAAGCCCGGTTCCAGCGCGCCACCGATGTTGTATCGATGGATCATCGATCAGGCTTCCGGGCGTGTCACTGAAACACAATTAGATGATCGGGTCGTGGACTTTCCCAGAGTGGCTGATGCCGTTGTCGGTCTAAAGCACCAGTATGGTTACTGCGCGGCTTTTGCCGGCAGCGCGCCTTATGGTGAGGGTTTGATTAAATATGACCTGGAAGCTGGTACGTCTGAATATCGGCATTTAGAAGGGGGCCAAGCCAGTGAAGCGGTTTTCGTGAAAGATCCGGCGGCCATTGATGAGGATGGTGGCTTTTTGCTGAGCTACGTTTATCAACCTGAAATTGACCAAAGCGAAGTGCTGATTTTGAACGCACAGGATATGTTGGGCGAACCCGTTGCTAGAATCCAATTACCGGTCCGTGTGCCGGCTGGATTTCATGGCAACTGGATTGGTGACTGAGGACTGGTCGCCGCGAAAGGTTCGGGATCTTGATTAAAACGGCCTTGACGCCCTTAAAGGCGGCGTGCTGGATGGCGTCGAGGTAGGTTCGGCTGGCCTATAGGTCTCGCTAAACCGTTGTTTTTTTGCGCTGCGTTATTGCGTGTGCCTGCCCGCGTTTTGGTTTTCGACCCGAGTTGTTTTGGCGCGTCAAAAAGGTCTCTTGGCGGACGCCTCAGCCTCTCTGAGTGGTCCGCGTGAATGATGCAAAGCCTCGGGGAGAGCTCTGGGAACTTAGATCGCTTTTTAGGCGGCACGCGTTAGAAGGCCTGATATTACCGTACGTCTTGTTAAAGTTTCTATGTCGAGCGCGGAAGGATGGGCAAAGCGATCTTGTAAAAAGGACGCGGCCCTTTCTCGGAAGACCTGAACGTTCGCGAGGCGCAGTTGGGCGGCGACCTTTAGGGCGCCGTATGATTTTCATGTTACGGAGTAAGAGATATGAAGCGCGCGTTGTTAGCCGTTGTAATGGTTTTGTTCTTTGCAGCTTGCGGTGGGCCAGCACCGACCGAGTCGGCGGATCTAAACCTTAAACCAGCCACCTTTGGCAATTGGGGCGTGGACTTACCGCCCTCTCAGGCAGCGCTTAATCCTGGTGATGATTTCCATGGCTATGTGAATGCGGCTTGGTTTAAGGCGAATCCCGTACCGCCAGAGCGCTCATCTTGGGGGTCCTTTTCGCTCATTGCCGAGCAATCAGAGCGTCGGGTCCGAGCGATTATTAAGGATTTAGAAAGTCTGGAGCCGGCGCAAGGCACGCCGGCTCAAAAGGTCAGCGACTATATGAAAAGCTGGATGGATGTCGCTCTGTTAGATCAAAAAGGTTTGATGGCTGTTCAGCCTGATCTAGATCGAATTGCAGGGATTGACTCGCAAGCTGCTTTGATTCGAGAGTTTGGCTTGGCGCCACTCGTCGGCGGCAACGCGCCATTTTTCGCTTATGTGGGAATCGATCCAATCAACCCAGATGCCCATAACTTAAGCCTTGGGCTGAGCGGACTTGGGTTACCAGATCGGGATTATTACTTTGACGACAGTGAGCGATTTACCCAGATTCGCGGTGATTACTTGCGGTACATCACCCTCATGCTCAATCACGCGGGCTACGAGGCAGGCGCTGAGGTCGCGCAACAGGTGTTAGATCTCGAGGCGGAAATTGCCCATTTGCAATGGGCGCGGGCTGATCGTCGTGACAGAGATAAAACCTACAATCCGACGACCTTTGACGCTTTTATAGCAAAATATCCAAGCTTTGCTTGGGCGGATTTTTTTAAAGCACGCGGGATCGAATCGGCGCCATCGGTCAATGTGGTGCACCCGGATACCATGGGTCCGCTTATTGCCTTGGTTCAAAACCAGTCAATAGCGCATTGGAAGGCGTACCTCGCCTTTCATATGTTGGACAATCACGCAAGCCTGCTAACGGCTGAACTTGATGAGGCCGCGTTTAACTTTCGCGGCAAACAGCTGTCTGGCCAAGCGGAGCGGCTGGCGCGCTGGAAGCGCGGTGTTGCCCGGGTGGGCAGCAAACAGGGGTTGGGTGAATTGTTGGGGCAGATTTACGTTGACCAATATTTTCCGAGTGAGTCAAAAGTTCAGATGCAAGCGTTGGTTGAAAACCTTCGAACGGCGTTTGGTCAACGTATCCTTTCCTTGCCCTGGATGGGCGAGGACACGAAGGTCGAGGCCTTGAAAAAACTTGCCGCGTTTGAGGCCAAAATTGGGTATCCGGACCAGTGGAAGCCATTGAAGGAAATTGAAATTGATCCAGGGAATTTGTTTGGCAACGCTCGAGCGATCCAGCAATATTTTTGGCAAGAAAGCGTCCAGGATCTTAATGCGCCGACCGACCGCGCCGAGTGGTACATGATGCCGCAAACGGTTAATGCGTATTACACCGCGAGCTTTAACCAGATTGTTTTTCCGGCGGCGATCTTAGCCCCGCCTTTTTTTGATCCCAATGCCGATCCTGCTGTGAATTACGGTTCAATCGGCGCGGTCATTGGTCATGAAATGGGGCATGGGTTTGACGACCAAGGTTCCAAATATGATTCGCGTGGCGTTAAACGAAACTGGTGGACCGAGGCGGATTTGGCGCGCTTTGGTGAGCGGACAGCAAAGCTTGCCAGCCAGTTTAGTGCCTATGAGTCGCTGCCAGGATACTTCATTGATGGCGCCTTTACCTTGGGTGAGAATATCGGTGATTTGGGCGGTGTAGAAGTGGCTTTTCATGCGTATCAGTTGTCTTTAAAAGGCAAACCGGCGCCGGTCATTGACGGCTACACGGGTGAGCAGCGGTTCTTTTTAGCCTACGCCCAGGCCTGGCGCGTGCATCGCCGTGATGATCTAGCGTTACGGTTGCTGAAGTCGGACAGTCATTCGCCGCCGAAGTATCGAGTCAATGGCATTCTAAGAAATATTGATGCGTGGTACGAGGCGTTCAACGTAGGACCAGACAACGCGCTGTGGTTGCCCGTTGAAGAACGGGTCAAAATTTGGTGAGATTTGGCTGTGAGTTCAGCGTAAGCGACTGTTTTAAAGGTGAATCCCTGGATTTACCATCTTAGTGATAACGGGTAGGACAGCCGAGAAAAAACGTGAAACAATCGAGGCATTGTTTGCGAGTTAGATTCACATAACGAAACAGGAGAGTGCTATGACAGACGCATATATTATCGATGCAGCAAGAACCCCGCGAGGGATTGGGAAAGCGGGTCGGGGGGCGCTGGCGCATTTGCACTCTGGGCGATTGCTAGCAAAGGTGTTGGAAGCCATTAGAGATCGCAATGATCTGAACACCGACGACGTCGATGATCTTGTTGTCGGCTGTAGTTCGCAAGTGGGCAATCAAGGATCCTGTGTGGGCCGTATGGCGGCCTTGGACGCTGGCTGGAGCACCAAAAGCAGCGCTGTGACGCTGGATCGGTTCTGCGGCTCGGGCATCACCTCGGTTAACCTTGCTGCAGCGAACATCATGAGCGGGATGGATGATCTGTGTGTTGCTGGGGGCGTTGAGATGATGTCCTATACCGCGACCCTGACCAACAAGACCAATAATCGAACGGTTGATGGGGGCAATTTGCACCTCAGGGACTTGCATCCGCAGCCCCATCAAGGTATCTGCGCAGACATGATCGCAACACTTGAAGGTTTCAGTCGTCAGGAACTTGATGCCTTGGCCGTTGAGAGTCAGCGCCGTGCACAATTTGCAATCGATCACGGTTATTTTGATAAAAGCGTGATTCCGGTCTTCAACGATGACGGCACACTCGCTTTGGACCGCGAAGAGTTCCCTAGACCCGGCACAACAATGGAAACATTGGCTGAGTTGAAAACGGTCTTTGATCAGTTTATGCCGGCGCCGATTGATGATTCCGGTGAAACCTTTGATCAGCTGGTTAAACGCGCCTACCCCGATTTAAAAATCAATCATGTTCATCATGCTGGCAATAGCTCTGGGGTGGTCGATGGCGCCGCGGCTTTAATTCTGTCGAATAAGGCCTACGCCGATCGAATGGGCTGGAAGCCAAGGGCGCGAATCCGGGCGATGGCAACGGTTGGTGGCGATCCAACGTTGATGCTAAACGAGCCTGTGCCGGCTGCAAGTAAAGTACTAACGCGCGCGGGTATGACGGTTGACGACATAGACTTGTTCGAAGTGAACGAGG
>JAQWWC010000362.1 GCA_029249645.1 Pseudomonadales bacterium | reverse complement strand
TCTTGTGACGATGATGATGGAAGGTGCTGGCTTTGAGGTGATTGACATTGGCATTAACAATTCGGTCGATGAATACCTAGCCGCATTAGATGAACACCAGCCAGATATCTTAGGACTTTCGGCCCTCTTAACCACCACCATGCCGTACATGAAAGTGGTCATCGATGAACTGGTGAAACGGAACCTTCGCGGCCAATACATTGTAATGGTTGGCGGCGCACCACTGAACGAAGAGTTTGGTGAGGCGGTTGGCGCCGATGCCTATTGCCGAGATGCGGCGGAAGCCGCAGCCCAAGCAACACGGCTTATCGAAGCGCGCAGATCAGCGCATGCCTAAACCATGCTTGGTCATTGCCTGCGGCGCACTTGCCCGGGAAATCCAGCATTTAAAGACCGTGCATCATTGGCCGCATTTGACAGTTCAATGTCTGGATGCCGCGCTGCACAACACCCCCGCAAAAATCCCGGGCCGAATCGCGGAAAAGCTTGATCAAGCTGGCAATCGGTACGCAAAGATCCTGATCGCCTATGGCGATTGTGGCACCCAAGGCGCGATCGATCGGTTGATCCAGAATGCTGACCATATTGAGCGTCTACCCGGTCCGCATTGCTTTGCCGCCTTTGCCGGGCTCAAAGCGTTTGAAACGACGATCGCGACGCGTCCTGGTACTTTCTGGTTAACCGATTTTCTCACCCGACACTTCGAAACGATGGTAGTGCAGTCTTTAGGATTGGATAAGCACCCGGAACTCTTGTCCACCTATTTTGGTCACTACGAAACACTCTGTTACCTGTCTCAGAGCGCTGACGATGAACTGCTTCAAAAGGCCCGCGCTGCCGCTCACTTTTTGGGCCTGACTTTTGAGCATCAAGCTGTTGGGTATAACGCCCTTGCTGAGCCGCTTACTTGGTGTGCGGCATGAAATTAATCACCATTTCATGGCGCGATATTCCGTCTCAAGTCCTGGTCAAAGCGGGTCGCGCCAAAGCCAAGGTGCAGCTCTCGCATCGTTTTCAAGCGGCCATTGATCGCGCTGCCATGCGGGCTGGAAAAGGCGGCAGTGATGCTTATCTCGACGCCTGGCAGCGGGTCTCTCAGGATATTCCCGCCTCGGAAGACCTAACCCGCGTTGCAAGCGATGCTGCAGCCGCGTTAGAAGCGCGCTATTGCGATCAGGATCTCTTAGCGCTGATAAAGAATAACGGCCTCGAGCCGGATCTACCCAAACCCACCCCAATCCGGTCTTAGATAGAGCGGTTTCTTCGGAGTAAGTCATGACCCACACTGTATTAAGTTCAGCGACCAAAGAAGTCATTATTGGGTTCGATCAGCCTTTTGTGATTATCGGGGAGCGCATCAATCCGACGGGTCGAAAAATTCTTGCTGCGGAAATGACCCAAGGGAATTTTAAACGGGTTGAGGCCGATGCCTTGGCCCAAGTCGCCGCCGGCGCGCAAATGCTAGATGTGAACGCCGGCATTCCCTTGGCGGACGAGCCTTCGATCCTCGCGCAATGCATCCGTTTGGTGCAATCCATAACGGATGTCCCATTAACGATTGATTCTTCGATTGTCGCCGCGCTCGAAGCAGGTCTTGCCGTATATCAGGGTAAGGCACTCGTCAATTCGGTCACTGGTGAGGATGAAGTACTCGATGCGGTCTTACCCTTGGTGGCAAAATACAAAGCCGCGGTGGTCGCGATTTCAAATGACGAAACGGGGATCTCTGAGGATCCCAATGTGCGATTTGACGTTGCAAAGAAAATTATTGAGCGGGCAGCAGACTATGGCATCCCGTTCTGTGATGTTGTGGTTGACCCCTTGGTAATGCCCATCGGCGCCATTAACACCGCTGGACGGCAAGTCATGCACCTTGTGCGGCGCCTACGTGAGGAACTCAAAGTCAACACGACCTGCGGCGCCTCAAACGTTAGCTTTGGCCTACCCAATCGAAACGGCATCAATGCGGCGTTTCTACCGATGGCAATGGCCTGCGGCATGACCTCGGCCATCACCAACCCCTTGCATGAGGAAGTCGTGCGCGCGGTGCTCGGCGCCGACGTAATGATGGGGCATGATCCAGATTGTTCTCGTTGGATCAAAAAACACAGAGCGCCACAAGCCGTGGACGCGCGCCGGGAGGGTGGTCGCCGGCGGCGGCGCGGTTAATGCATCTGAGAACCCGCCGAGGTCACTTGTGATTCAGACTGTACCGGTTGTTTTTCTGCCATCGGGCCGACGTGGATCCTTTGCCATTGGCACACCACTACTGACAGCAGCCCGCCAGCTTGGCGTCGACATTGATTCCGTCTGTGGTGGGCGCGGCCTCTGCGGCCGTTGCCAAATTCTGTGCGCCGAAGGTGATTTTCCAAAGCACGGCATCACCTCAAAAGCTGAGAATCTATCGGCTTTCTCAGCGACGGAAGCTCAATTCGAGCACCGCAAGGGCGCTCTAGGGAACCGCCGTCTGTCCTGTCACACCCTGATTCAAGGCCCTATCGTCATCGATGTCCCGCCTGAATCACAAGTTCATCGTCAGGTTGTTCGAAAATCAGTCGTGGTTCGTGACATAAAGGTCATGCCGGATATCCGGCTGTACTATATCGAAGTCAGCGAAAATGAGCTCGACGCTAGCACCAGTGATCTGACTCGGATACAAGCTGCCCTGCTCGCCGATTGGGGACTCAGCGATCTCGATTTTGATCCTTGCGTTTTACCCCAACTCAATCGTGCGCTAACCACTGGTCATCAGTCTGTAACGGTTGCGGTCTTTGAATCAGCGTCGACGAAAACCATCATCAGTATCTGGCCCGATTTGGTTGATCGGATCTTTGGCGCCGCCATCGATATCGGCTCGACCACCCTTGCGCTACATTTGACGGACCTGCAGTCAGGCGACGTTTTAGTCTCAAATGGCCGTATGAATCCACAGATCCGTTTTGGCGAAGACCTCATGAGCCGGGTCTCGTATGCCATTATGCATCCTGACGGGATTGCTGAGATGACCGAGGTTGTTCGCGCCGCGCTCAATGCGTTAATTCAAGAGGCTGCGGCCGAGGCTAACATCGATCCAGACCACATCGTATCGATCGCGGCAGCCGGCAATCCGATCATGCATCATTTGCTGCTGGGCATTGATCCAACCCCTTTGGGCGTTGCACCCTTTACCTTGGCTATCGATACCGAGATTAATGTCCCGGCAGCAACGGTTAATATCAAAATCAACCCTGGCGGCAGACTCTACCTACCGCCCTGTATCGCCGGACATGTCGGTGCCGACACCGCCGCGGTGCTGCTATCTGAGCAACCCCATTTGAGCGATAAAATCTCACTCATCATCGACATTGGCACCAACGCAGAAATTGTTTTGGGGAACAACACAAAACTCTTGGCCTGCTCAAGCCCAACCGGACCTGCTTTTGAGGGCGCTCAGATCAGCTGCGGACAACGGGCGGCTGCCGGCGCAATCGAACGGGTTCGAATTGATCCCAACACACTGCGCCCTCGGTATCGCGTGATCGGCTCAAGCCTGTGGTCTGATGAGGACGGTTTTGCTGAGGATGCTGGCAAGCTTACGATTACGGGTATTTGTGGATCGGGGATTATCGAGGTCATTGGCGAGATGGTTTTAGCGGGCATTTTGTCGAGTGATGGCGTGATCCAGGCGAGCGCCGCTGAGCGCAGTGATTGCGTTATTCAAAATGGCAGGACCTTTGCGTACGTGCTCGTGCCGGGCGACAACCCGGTGATGATTACACAGAATGATGTTCGCCAAGTTCAATTGGCCAAAGCCGCCCTATACGCCGGCGTTAAATTGTTAATGGACCGGTTTCCCGTTCAAAAAGTCGATGAAATTCGTATCGCAGGCGCCTTTGGTAGTAATGTGGATTCAAAATACGCCATGTTACTTGGCCTAATACCGGACTGTGCGCTGCAGCACGTTACCTCGGTTGGAAATGCCGCCAGTACAGGATTGCGCATCGCGCTTCTGAATCAGGAGAGCCGGGTCGATCTTGCAGCCGTCGTTCAACACGTGGAGAAAGTTGAAACTGCAGTTGAACCCGCCTTTCAACAGCACTTCATCGAAGCGATGGCCATTCCCCACAAGACCGATCCGTTTACCTTGCTTTTTGAGCAAATCGAACGTCCGCCGTCCATTGCAGCAGAACCCACAACTCGGCGACGACGGAACAGCCGAACTCAACCTTCGTCGTGAATGGCAAATCCATATTCGGTGGCGGCATCCCGCAACCAAGCCCACAGATAGTCAGCAAAGCTTCGACGTAGCACCAGCTCAAAGGTCACATCGTTCACCCGTCGCAGCACAACTTGGGCTTGCGCAAACGTTGTGGTAACCACCTTGCCAGCTGGAAAGTTTTGCAATCCAACATCGTAGGACGTCGACTTCATCAGGACTTGGGTTGCGCTATCACCCTCAATCAATAATAGGGTTTGACCACCACTCACATCCACCAGGGCAATCTCTGCGCCGCCGACTTGCCGGAGATCGACCTCGGTCTGCGCAAGGGCCTCGGTCGGCAGGGTTAGCAACCACTCATCTGGCCCCAACCAACGAATGCAGACAGCCCCCTCAACGCTCGACGTTAACGGCGCGGCAGGTAAGGCAAGGCCAAGACTTTGGACAACCGCCGTGGACAACGCCTCAGGCGAGCCACGAAGTATTAGGTGACCCATCATGCGTTCTGTCACACCGATTGGCGCGGGACCAGAGATGGCGCGCCGATCGCCGCGGACCAAAGGCGAGGCTTGGCGATCTAGAACAAGGTCTGTCGCGGGCATCTGATGGTATGCCGCGTGCCTGGCAATGCCGACGTGCTCTGAATTAGACATGCTGGCGCGCTCCTTCAGGGTCATAAAAAACAGGCGACCGAATTTCGGCTTGCTCCCATCGATCCGGCCCGACGGAAACCTCAACAACTTCTCCGAGGCGATCAAGCCCGCCCTTCACCAGCGCTAGGGCAAAACTGCGTCCGAGGACGGGGCTGTCGTAGCTTGACGTAACATGCCCCACCATATCGGCAGGTAACGACCGGGGCCGCGCAAACACGATTTGCGAGCCTTCCGGCAGAACACAAGACGGTTTAAGGGGAGACAGGCCCACAAACTGTTTACGCTGCGGCCGCAGACAGTCGGCTCGCATCATGCCGCGTTGCCCGACAAAACTGAACTTTTTACGGCTCGCAACCGCCCACCCCATACCCAGGTCCTCAGGGGTTACCGAGCCATCGGTATCTTGTCCCACGATCACAAAGCCTTTCTCAGCGCGAAGCACATGCATGGTTTCGGTGCCATAGGGCGTTAGATCAACGTCAGCGCCGGCCGCCATCAACGCCTGCCAAAGGCCGAGTCCATAGTTTGCGTTGACGTTGATTTCATACGTTAATTCGCCGGTAAACGAAATTCTAAACACCCGAGCGGGCAGACCGCAGACGAGCCCTGCCCGCCAGTCCATGAACGGAAAACTCGTGGAGCTTAGGTCAATGTCCGTCAGAGGGGCAAGTAGGGACCGCGCGGCTGATCCAGACAACGTGATCGTCGCCCAATGATCTGTCACTGAATTGAAGAATACCTTGAGCTCTGGCCATTCGGTTTGATGCCACAACTCAAGCCACTGCAAAACTCGCGCAGCGCCACCGGTAGTAGTGGTCATTAAAAAATGGTTTGGCGCAAGACAGGCTGTTACGCCATCATCCATTACCATGCCGTCTTCACCACACATCAATCCATAGCGACATTTTCCAGGCGCAAGCTTCAGCCACGAATTGGTATAAATTCGATTCAAAAATTCGCGAGCATCCGGGCCTTGGATATCAATTTTACCAAGGGTTGATGCATCCAGGATGCCGACCCCCTGCCGCACCGCCAAGCATTCCCGTCGAACCGCTGCCTGCAGGGTTTCACCGCCTCGCGGGAAGTACCAAGGCCGTTTCCATTGCCC
>JAQWWC010000361.1 GCA_029249645.1 Pseudomonadales bacterium | reverse complement strand
ATGGGTTGCCCTTAACCTTTTGGCGTTCGGTCGGCCATTCCTACACGGCGTTTGCGAAAGAATCGATGATTGATGAGCTGGCAATTGCCGCCGGCGAAGATGCGGTTGCCTTTCGAATTAAGAATACTGAGAACAATCCTCGGTTGCAGCATGTCATTCGCGTTGCAGGCCAAGCGATGGAAGCGATGATCCCGGCGCCGGGGCGCTATCTAGGCTTTGCGGCACATCACTCGTTTTTAACCGATGTCGCGCAAGTGGCTGAGGTGTCGGTTGACGCGGGTAAGATTCGGGTGCATCGCGTGTTGTGCGTTGTGAACTGCGGGATCGCGGTGAATCCAGATATCGTCCGAGCTCAAATGGAAGGCGCGATCATGTTTGGTTTAACGGCGGCTTTACACGGTCATCATGAAATCAAAAACGGTGCCGTGGTTGAAAGTAATTTCCATGACTATCCTATATTGAGGATGTCGGAAGCGCCGCACGTTGAGGTTGTGATTGTTGAAAGTGAGGATAAACCAACGGGGGTTGGTGAGCCTGGTTTGCCGCCCATCGCGCCAGCGGTTGCGAATGCGGTGTATCGCGCGACGGGGCAGCGCTTGCGATCCCTGCCACTGGCCGTGAATGAAGGCGCGCCTATCAACGCGATTCAGATCGGTTAAGAACGGATCCTTAATGCTCGGACTTATCGTTTAATTACTCGTTAACTTAGGAGAAAAAGTATGAACATTAATCGGCAATGGCTGTTATCAAAACGACCTGAAGGCATGGTGACCCAAGAAAACTTTGAGTACGCCGAAACGCCGATTCCGGAGGCGGGTGAGGGCGAAGTGCTCATCCGAAATTTGTTTTTGTCCTTCGATCCAACCCAGCGCGGCTGGATGGTAGACCGACCTAGTTATTTGCCGCCGGTGGCAATTGGTGCGCCGATGCGCGCGGGCTCCGTTGGGCAGGTGATGGCCTCGCAACATTCGGATTTTGAGGTTGGTGACATCGTGCAAACGACCGGCGGCTGGCAAGACTTTGTCGTTGCGGCGCCCGGTCAAGGGCCTATGGGACTCACTAAACTGCCAGCGGGTGTGCCGCCTGAAATGATGTTGTCGGTGCTTGGGATCACGGGGCTTACGGCCTATTTTGGTCTGTTAGATTTGGGCATGCCTCAGCCGGGTGAGACCGTTTTGATATCCGGGGCTGCGGGCGCAACCGGCTCGGTTGCCGGTCAGATTGCCAAGATCAAGGGGTGCCGCGTGGTGGGGATCGCCGGAGGCCCTGAAAAATGCGCATGGCTCAAAGAAGAAGCAGGATTTGATGCGGTGATTGATTACAAGGCCGGGGATGTTGATGGTCAAATTAAAGCAACCTGTCCGGATAAGTTTGATGTGTTTTTCGACAATGTCGGCGGTGACATCTTGGAAGCGGCGTTGAATCATATGAACCTCAAGGCGCGCATCGTTTTGTGTGGCGGCATTTCGGGTTACAACGCAACTGAGCCCGCGCCCGGACCTGCCAATCTGATGAATCTGATCACCCTGCGGGCGCGCATGGAGGGCTTTATCGTCTTGGATTACATGCCCCGTGCGGCCGAAGCCATTGAGCAACTGCTGGCCTGGATTCAGGCAGGCGACTTGAAGTTTCAAGTCGACTTGCAAGAAGGCTTTGATCAGATTCCAGACACGCTGCAGCGATTGTTTACCGGTCAGAACCTCGGCAAACAATTGCTGAAAATTGCAGATCCGATCTGAGTCGGACCTATGCTCGGTTGAGCGCGAGATAACTTTCGGCTGAAAGGGCGGTAATGTTCAAGATGGTTTGATGTTGCCGCCTTTTAGTCATTGCAGTTTGGTCTTTAGTGAAAGCCATCTTATGGCGTGAAGCGGCGGGTCCAGGCCTGCAGCCGTTGAGACCAGCCTGCAGTGTGCAGTGAAAAAAAGACCGCGTTAGGCTTAAGGCAATGACCCGGAGCCTAGCCGTGTGGCTTGCGATTGCTCGCGAAGGGCTTTGAATTCTGATCCGTCCTGCTCCTGCGGCTAACGGGTCGAATTCCCCAAATCTTGCAAAATCATCTGAAAGAGCTCGATGTCTTGGGCTGCGCCGCGAAGATCCCAGTTTGGGTCCCAGACATCACAGGTTTGGTGGTAGCAATTGCCGATATAGTCTTTCATCCATTGTTCCCCTGCTGCCCGGCCGCCGGTCACCAGATCCGGGTCACCAGTGATGCTCTTCAGCAGCAAGGCCGGCACGCCGGCGCGAGCCATCGAGAAGTGATCGGCTCGAAAGAATAATCCATTTTCCGGCGAGTTCTCATGGGTTACGACGCGGCCTTGACGGGCGGCTGCCATTGTCGGGCGGGCTAATTGACCGCCTTGATGGGGCGGGGCAGGGAGCGTTGACAACTGCACTCTGAGTCGACTTTGCGTGGCTTAAGTGCCGCATCCTACGACCGCCGTTTCAGGTTGGCGGAGGACGCGGCCCAAGTTGTGGGCATCTCCCGACAGGCGATTGTGGGCCTACGATTGCGGCTGAGGACTCAGCCTTACCGCGATCATTCGGCGCTGAATAAAGTGATCTACCGACAGGGCTTTAAAATGCAACTTCCGTCGTGTTTGGCAGCAGTACCAAGCGAGTAACATATCGGCCGTCTGATGCTTTGAGGTATTGAACCAGGACCTTTTGGCCTGCTCGAAAACGATGAAATTTTATGGCTTCATCGGCTGAGTTCAGCCTGCTGCGAAAAAATTTGGAAGGTTGCTCGCCTTTGATCATCAGCCTGTACAAAGTCCCGTTTATAGTGATTGTTTCCTGGGTAATGGACGTTGTGTCGACAACCCCTAGGCGCTCGTACTGGTTGCTTGGGGCCTCGGCACTCGCCGTGCTGCAGAAGGCAAAGCTAAGTAGGCTCAATCCAGAAATAATCCAAAGCTTGAAGCTGGATTGGGTGATTGCTGCCGCAGGCTTAGTTTGCATTATCTAAACGTCTCCAAGATAGCCGGCCCGTTCGAGATGTGGGCTTGGTGTTGGTGAGGATACTGCTCAAGGTGCCATCGCTTAACTGCGTAAAACGTCGCTCCCCTAAGAACGCCGCATCCGAAGGCGTTGCAGAGCCGTAGTTGATGGCACCGGCGCGGTTGCCATTAAACCGATCTAGGGCTGTAAATTCACCGTCGTTATTCAAATCAAAGACATCGCCATCCTTGCAGTCGAGGGTGCCGGTTAGGGGGCAAAAAGCCAGCCCGAAACCGCCCGTAACCGAGCCACAAGTGCCGCCTTGCCTCGGCACAACTGAGTTGACAAAGGCAAGGCCGCCGCGGATCACTAGATTGCGGACGGCGCGCTCGCCTGGAAAATCAATCAAGCTCGGGTTCGTGGCATTTGGCACCGCAAGCTCGTTATACCAACCGAGGGTGCCCACATCATCGTCTGTGGGCGGGGTATAAACGACCGAATTGGAAGATAATGTTCGTGCACAAATACTCTCTGCGTCATCTTCTGCCGCCTCGCCGCCCAAAACGCCGCAGACATTAGAATACGATTGCCGGACCAACGCAGCTTTGGGGATCTCTTGGTCGCCCAATCGGTCCCACAAACCATAAATGGCCTGTAAGCTCGTATCGATAATATCAGACGTTTTGGCATAGCGACCGGTGCCAAAAACGACGCCGTAACCGATGCCGGAAGGGTGCCTGACGACAACCGGTTTAGATATTGCAGGCTGAACTTGGTTTGTGCTGCTCCTTGCGGTAAAAATCTTAGTGACTGTCCATTGCTTGAAAATCGTCTTACCGTACTTGCATTGGGACGGGCCGCCACCATACCAGCCAGGATCTGTATCACGCTCGATGGCTGTGGTGGGAAGGTCGCGCCGGCAAAGGTCGAAGCGGTACAAGTTACCTTGCTCATCGCCTGCATAGACGTAATCAACGGTGCCATTACTATCGGCATCGATGGCCCTTGGACTGCCCAATCCATTAGCTTGGGCGGCGGCATTCGCGCCATTGCCCGTTGTCAGTTTTATAAAATCATACTCATCGTCGTCGCATCCCGGTCGCGTCGCGAGTTCGTCACCGAAGCGTGAGTCTGGGTGGCACCAGACGCCGTCGCGGCCTTTGTCGATCAACAACATAAAGAGTTTGGCGATGCCGGAAGTACTATTGGCGCCATTTCCAAACAGGCTGATCCATTCTCGTTCTCCGTCGGCGGCAAGAATATTGCTGATGGCAATCACAGGCACGCTGGTACTGTAGCCAAGATCCTTGATTACTTTCGGTGGCGCTTTGTAATCTGTGATGAGGTCGCCACCGCTATTTAAAAAAGCAAACCCATTATTGTCCAGCGGGTAAACATCGTCCTCTTCTGAGAATTCCCAAAACACTAATTTTTCTTCGCTTGCTTCAGCGAAGTTTTCAGGTTCGGTAACGTTGAGTGCAAAGTATCCTTTACCGCCCACACCATAGCCGCCGATCAGAATCGTTTGCCAGCTTTTATCGTCGCTGAAGAGCGGGTTCTCTGCCTCGAATGCTGAAATGGGCTGGCCTACAAAAATATCATCGACGACCGGCGGCAGATTGACGAAGTATCGATGTTGGTAGGCTGGGCTGGTAAGCGCGCGCAAGGGGTTGTTATAGCGTCCTGTGATCACTTCGTTGGGGATAAAAGCGAGTTTTTCGACGCCCGTTTGGCCATCAAATCCGTGCAACATGCCATCGTTAGCACCGAGGTAAAGCATTTTGGTCCGCGCAGCTAAGGTTTCATTGTTAAGAAAGAAACTATAAGACTGTTCACCTTGGGGGTAAGGCAGACCAAGGCGAAATCCGCGATTCGGCGCGTCAACATAAACGGGGGAGGAGCCGACAATATCGCCTAGAACGGTGCTTCGACCGCGAAAAATGCCAGTGGGTTGGCCATTATCCGGCGCAAACTCGTTTGCTCGGTCGCCCTTAAAGTAGTTGATTTTGTCGGTCAATTCAGACGACGGGGTGCCTGTAAAGTCGCATCCAAGGATCGGCTGGTCAAGAAAGGCGTTCGCTTGCTCGCAAGTGAGGTTAGCAGGTGACAGATAGGCGCCGGTGTTGCTGTTTTCGTCAAATGTGAAGATTGCGCGGTCAACATAGTTTGCGGCATCCAGAAGCGTTTCAGCCTCCCAAACGTTGTCGCGACTAAGCGTGCCATCAAGCGCAATAC
>JAQWWC010000360.1 GCA_029249645.1 Pseudomonadales bacterium | reverse complement strand
TTGGCTCAACTCAAAGGGCAAGGTATTGAGCCGCACCGTGCCCTCGTTGCAGAGCAAGACCCGTAAGGGCGACAGTGTGAGGACTAAAAAATAGAGCCGGATTTCACTCTTTCGGTGGTTGAGCAATAACGGATTGGTGAGATAGCGCTGGGCAATAAAGGTTGATGCTTTTCGGTCTTGCCGGCGCCGCGTCTTGTGCTGATCCAGCCAAGTGGTGACCGCCTCGTGCTGGTTAAAGATTTTAATGCCGCGTCCCTGCGATAAGTCAGCGGGTTTCATAATCCAAGGCGCACGTTTTGGTTCGGCATTCACGACTGCCCGAAACTGCTCGACCTCCGCCTCGGTCTCAAGGCAAAAGGTTTGCGGATAAAAATCGGCTAGGGGTAGGGCGGCGCCCGGCAGGCTTTCGGGCAAGCCCTGTAGGCCGCGGGCCAAATCGTTTTTATCGATCAGAGCATGCTCGTTGGGGAGGTGATTGATCGCTTGATGAGAGGCTAGGTTTTGCAGGACTTGGGTGTAGCCGCGCCGCATCCACAGCACATTCGCATCCTTTGGGGCTGCCGCAAATTGCATTTGCATTTTCTCGAACACAATTCTGGCGTTGGCGGAGGCAGGGTCACAATACAAGGTGGTTGCTAGGGGGCGGCTGAGTACATATTGCAACGTGCAGGCCTTATGGCTTGATGAAGGGTGCTGGGAGCCAGTGCACCCGCGTTTGAATCAGTCAGTCAATCGGTTTGAAGGCGGCGCAGGCATCGCCAGCGATTTGGCGCGCTTTTTTTTCACATACCTGCCAGAGATCGTTACAGACTTGGGATTCCCGAGCCTTGGGTAATTCTGCTTCGAAACAGTTCTTGTACTTTCGGTCACAACTGACCAACAAGAACAAGACTGAGATGATGATAAGGGCGCGCGCCATAAATACTTTCCTCTTAAGATTAAAAATTTAGTGGAATGTGCACTCGGTAGCAAGCCCTGAGAGCCCAATTTTAGGCAAATCATGGCCTAAAGTGTTTAGCGAAACCCTTGAAATCAACCGGGCGATGATAGCGGGGGCGCAGCCGCGAGCGATGCTTGATTGTTCTGGCGAGGGCCGATCCGTATCGGGCGGGCATTCCAATGGCCTTTCGTCACGGCATTGAAAACGTGACATGCAATTGTCACGACAACGCTATCGCAACCGTTAAGGACTGAGCGGTGCCCTAAATAGACCTGAAAAAATGCGTGCGCAAAAACACGACTGGCCATTTGAGTCCGCTGGGGAAAGGCGATCGGTGCAAGGTTTCAAGATTTGGGTCGTTTGCAGGCTGTGATAATCTTATTAGCGCCCTGTGCTGGGCCAATAGTGGCCCAGCAAAATTGAGTAAAAGGATGATCAAAACATGATTGCAACGTCGATTTTTGGAGGGCTGCTGATTGGTCTCGCATCGGTGAGCTTAATGCTTTTTCAAGGCAGGATTGCTGGAATTAGCAGCATCGTGTATCGCGCGATCTTTCAGTTGAAATTTGAATCCTGGGCGCTGACCTTTGTCATTGGGCTAGTGCTGGGCCCGCTTCTGGTTGCCGCCTTAAATGGGCCGGCGGCACCGGTTTTTGAGTTGGCCTGGTGGCAGGTAACCTTGGGCGGGCTGTTGGTTGGTTTTGGCAGCCGTCTCGGCAGCGGCTGTACGAGCGGGCATGGCGTTTGCGGGATATCACGTGGTTCTGTTCGCTCGGTGGTCGCAACGCTTACCTTTATGGTCACGGGCGTGATGACCGTCTTCCTGATGGGGATGGTTTTATGATGATTTATCTCACTGCGCTGGCCACCGGCGCAATGTTTGGCGCGGGGTTAGTGGTCTCGGGGATGACGAACCCGGCGAATATCCACGGTTTTCTAGATGTAACTGGGGCCTGGCGGCCGCACCTGGCCTTGGTGATGATGGCCGCCATTGCGGTTGCGTTGCCGTTTTTCCAGTGGGTGCTGCCGCGCTTGAGCAAGCCCGTCTATGGCGCCAATTTCCTTGCGCCGTTATCAACGGTGATTGATCAAAGGTTGCTGTTAGGCGCCGCCGTCTTTGGTATTGGGTGGGGTGTGTCGGGACTGTGCCCCGGGCCTGCAATTGTCGGTATTGCCTATCTAGAGCCACAAATTTTTGGCTTCTTAGCGGCAATGCTGGTCGGAATGAGGCTCGCCGACAGGCTGCCAAGCCCATCGGCGAAAACGTAACCTCAGTCGTCGATACCGCGCTTGCCAGCCTCTCGAATCAACGGCATGTATTCCACGAAATTCGGGGCGTTGGTGGTTGCGCCAATGGTGGTGCCGGCATCGGTCGTTAGGGTATGACCGGTGGTATAACCAGACTCATCGCTTGCTAGCCAAAGGGCTGCGTTGGCAACATCGCTTGCCATCCCGGCGCGGCCTTTCAGGGGTGAGGTTGCCGCCAGGCGCGCGATGGTGCCATCGATATCGCTCGGATCACCTGAAAGACCGGCAACCATGGCGGTTGCCATGCCTGTGGGTGCGATCGCATTGACTCGAATACCGTGGTGCGCAAGTTCTGTTGCGGTGTTTTTAGTAATGCCGATTACGCCATGCTTGGCCGCGGCATAAGCGTGAGGTCCAAGCCCGCCCATAATACCAGCGGTGCTGGTCATGTTAACGATCGATCCGCTTTGTTGTGGGATCATCACCCGGGCGGCATGTTTAATGCCGTAGAAGACACCGTTCAACAGGATGTCCAAGGTGAACTTCCATTCGTCCGCTGGCGTTGTGTGGATCGGGCCTGCGGCCCCAACAATCCCCGCATTGTTGTACATGATGTCGAGCCTGCCAAATTCAGAAACGGCCATGTCTACCAAGTTTGCGACTTGATCTTCTTGGGTCACATCACAGTGATAAAACCGAGCGGCATTGCCCAATGAATCTGCAAGCGCTTGCCCTGCATCGTCTTGAATATCGCCCAAAATGACTTTGCCGCCCTCCTCAATAAAGCGGAGCGTCGCAGCGGCGCCAAAGCCGCTGGCCGCGCCTGTTATGGCGGCCACTTTTCCTTCTAATCGGTTGGACATTTTGCGCTCCTTTGTTGTGCTGACAATTAGTTTAACGAGCCATCAAACCACGCTTACGCCATGGCTTCAATACAAGCGCCGGCTTGACCAAGGCCTGTCAGCTGTGCTCGGATAATACTTTGCTTTTACAGTTGGATCTCAGGGTGATTGCCATAACCCAATGCCGCGCAAGGCAACAGGGGATTGGTGAAAAGGATTGTCTATGAATGCTGCCCACCAGTTTCTGGGTCATGCCGTTGTGCAGGTTGCGTATCACGTGCCGGATATTGAAGCCGCAGCGATTGCGATGGTCAAGCAAACCGGCGCAGGACCCTTTTTTGTGTCACGGAATATTGCTCTTGCCCACGGCGAGCATCGCGGCGAGCCGTGCCCCTTCGTGCACAGCTCGGCGTATGGGCAATGGGGTGTTGTCATGGTTGAGTTTGTGCAACAAGACTCACAGGGGCCCTCACCGTTTCGGGATCTCTATCAGGCCCATGAGCGCGGTTTGCATCACATGGCGGTAATGACCGATGACCTACAAGGGTCTTATCAACACTTCGAAGATCATGGTATGCCGCGCGTCACCCGAGCCGTTACGCATTCGGGCGTTGAGTTTGCGTTCTTGGACGCGCTGGATACGCTGGGGCACTTTATCGAAATTTACGAGGCCAGCCCGCAACTACTCGGGTTTTATGACCTCGTGCGCACGGCGGCCGTGGATTGGCAGGGCGAGACGCCGATCCGGTCAGCGCGATAGGCCATATCACCCCGCGTGGCGCGCAACACTTGCGCGCTGTCATGCTGGGATCTTGGTTGAATCGATCCGATTACGTCGCCATCCTGACCTGCAGAGCAGCATTGTGAGTCCATGCGCTGACATTCTGAGTCCTTGTGCTGAATTGAGGGTGTGGAAGTGATGGCGGATTTGCGGCCGAAAATGCTTAATTTCCGGTTGAACCGACCGAGTTCAAACCCGGACTCAAGCTCCACCAGAGCCAAAATTCAAGCGCTTAAAGCGCTGACACCACCATGCTGAACAACCGCAAAACGGTGTCATGATCACGTAAAAAGCGGTCAACGTTAGCAGCTGAGAATAGCGAGGCGATTGCTTTACGATGGTGATTGGGCATCCAAATGCTAAGAGGACAACCCTCCACCTAAAAAAGGGCGCGCTTAGCATGCGCCGCGCCGCACCTCGCCGCCTGCGATGCTTGTTTTAACTTCGACCGTCGCGGTATTCGAGACTCTTACTGCGCCCCCTGTGGTTGTCTTGCCGGTCACCAGGGCTGCGCCGCACACATTGGCGTCCCCGCCAGTGGTGACATCAACCCGTGCCGCAGTGGCCCGCAGTTTGGGGCCGCCGTAGAACCGACTGCCCGTGGTTAATTTTACAAATAATTGCCGAGCGGTGACCGTTTCAAGAATTTCGACGTCAGAGCCGGTCGTGGCGGTGACCGACAATTCGCCAAAGGTGCTGTTAAGCAGATCAAGGCGTGCGCCCGTGCTGGCATTGACCGCTAATAGGCCTTGAGCAGCAGAACAGGTTTTGCCAGTGCCGCTGGTGCCCGTTGTAAGATCCAATTCGGGCAAGTCGCCGGTGAGGCGTATGTGTACATGGACCGGTTGGTCTCGACGTTTACCGAAGGACACGAGGTTTCGAAAGCTTTTCCGGGTGATGCTCAAGCGGTCACCTTTCAGCACGGTCTTGAACGCGCGCGCGTCTGCACTGGTTATCGTGGCTGAATTCTCACCGCCGCAGGTCACCTCGAAAGTCAGACCGCCGGATAACTTTAGCGTTTCGATGCCATCCAGGCCGAGAACTTGAGACTCCTCGGCTTGAAGAGGTGTCGTCCAAACGATAAACCCTAAGGTAAAACCGAGTAGTGGTGACGTAATAGCCGGTTTGAACATGCTGTTGTCATCCTTATTTGGGACTGTATTCAATTGGTAATGATAAACCACAGACCTGACGGTTAGCTGAACGGGCCGCACCGTTGAGCGCGTCCAGCGTTCAATTGGGCGCGTTAATCCCAGCCTTTGCAGTAGGTTGTTTTTGATTGAAGTTGGGCGGGCGTACAAGGTAAATCAAAATGCCGGACAACATATTCAGGCCGGCAACAATGATGAAGGCCAGCACGTAGTTGCCGTAGAGGTCATAGTGATAACCCACAAGCCAGGGGGCTAAGGCGCTGAGCGTGAGCGCAAAGGGCAGCCCGGCGCCGCGTATGGCGCCGATGTGGGCGCGTCCGAAAAAACTGGCCCAGATTACTTCTTGCATGGGGATCATACCGCCCCAGCCGAGCCCCAAGAGGACAAAGGCGCTATAAGCCCAGAGCAGCGCGTTGGCTTCAACCGCTGCAACGATGAGTAATAAAGCAACGCCGCAAAGACCAGCTGAGACTGCGGCCAAAGGTTTAACCGGCATTTTATCAATCAGCGTGCCCCACACCGGCTTGGATAACATGGCAGGAATCGATGCTATGACCATCGCCATGGCTGCCTCGGTTCGGCTAAAGCCTTGGTCTGTGAGGTACGGCACCGTATGTAATAAGAGCACCACGATGTTGATCGAAAAGAAGCCGAAGGCAATCACCAGCGCATAAAAACTAAAGGATCGCAGCGCTTCGCTGCGCGTGAAAGCATTGGCCTCCTCGGCTCGGGCTTTGTCGCCTCGATCGCTAAGATAGTCCGCCTCGGTCAACCCATCTGGGCGCAGGCCATAATCCTCTGGCCGCCTGCGCATCATCGCAGTAACCGGCATCATGATGATCAAGGTGATTCCAGCCAGCCAGATCCAAGCCTCCCGCCAGCCGACAGTATCAATCAGCCAAGTGATAAATGGGGTGATGACAATACCCCCCATGGACACCCCCATCGCCGCAATCGCGATGGCTTTGCCGCGGTTCAGCACAAACCATTTAGATAAGGTGACATTGACCACAAGATTACCCACCATGGCGCAGCCGCAGGTGAGTGCGACGCCATTGAGTAGCCACCAGGCCAGTAATGAATCCACTTCGCTATGGAAATAAAGCGACACGGAAAGCATAACTGCGCCAATCGCCATAATCGGCCGCGCGCCCACGGCATCGACCCGGGCGCCTACAACAAAGCCGACGAGCGCCATGACGATTTGGCCAATCGTACGCGTTAACGTGAAATCAGCGCGACTCCAGGCAAGGTCATCGGTCATCGGTCCCATAAAAGAGCCCAATACGTAGCTATAGATCCCGAGTGACACGAACTGCGCCACAAAGGCCGCCGCCAGCAGGGGATAACCGTAATAACGCGCGGGTTTCAGAGCAATATCCTTTGTCTATAAAGTCAGGGTTAGGACCAGTGTTGGTTAGCCTAGCCCGTTATGAATGCCCCACCGGGGTTGTGCTTACGAGCAAAGGCGGCAGTAAAGCCTGAAATGGGTGTTGATGCAATCATGTTTAAGGTCCTGCAAGCAGGGTCAATGCTGCTGGCATATGGGGTTTCTGATATAGTCTCAATTGCAAGGTGTTGCCGGGCCTATAGTTAAATGGATATAACCAGTCCCTCCTAAGGATTAGTTCCAGGTTCGATTCCTGGTGGGCCCACCATCTATTTTCGTCAGGGCGCAATGCTTGAAGACGTTGATGTCTTATAGCCGTTAATCGCGCTAGCCCGCTCACCCAAAGTAGTCCCGAATCTGGACGCAGACGGGTCCGGCTTTTCAGGTGCCGCGTCTCTCTGGCGGTGATTCAGCGGGGCACCCCAGCCGGGCACCCCAGCCGGGCACGCCAGCCGGGCGCCCCAGTC
>JAQWWC010000359.1 GCA_029249645.1 Pseudomonadales bacterium | reverse complement strand
CATTGCGTGGTGCAAACGCTTAAGGCGACGCGCCAGAACGCATCCTTTCGACCCAATTATCCTTGTGGCGAGCTTTTATGACGAATTTTTATGACGCGCTTCTATGACCAGCTGCAGCGTGCCGAGGTTGTTCTTCGCGCGGCTGCCCCAACGTAACGCCGCCGAAACCTAGCGCCTTATCGTTCACCCACCTTGAACTGACCTAGAGGGTTCTGAACCCAAGTCCTACTGTCCAGGTAGTCGTCTCCTACGCTCAACATTGTACGCAAACAATGGCGGTTCGTTTTAAGGAACACCGGGGTTTCGCGGCGCATCGATGCCGTGCGGTCAAAGCAAGCATTTTGGCGCGACAGTCACCCAAAAGGTAGCCGTGGCGACAGACGCTATTGAATATCATACTGTCAGAAAACAGCCCCGAGACAACACAACCTGGGGCTTAAAGTTGTGCAGAATAGTAACCCTACCGCGGCCTACAGCTCATCTCGCACATGAAACCGCTCATTCAAGGTGATGATCGATTTTTCACCCGTGCTGGCGGCTCTAAACCGACTCACGCTGGTGTAATAAGGATTGAAAAACATTTTAAGCGGCATGCCGAGTACATGCGCCGCCCAAATATTTACCACGCCGCCATGGCAGGTCACGGCCACTGTTTGACCACGATTCTCTTTGACAATGGCTTCAAGCGTCTCAACCACTCGCTTTGTAAACGCTTCAAAGTCAACACCGACCATGTCGCCCTGCATCAACCGCAACCAAGCCTCATAATTTTCTTTTTTAAGCTGCTCTACAGGAATATATTCGTTGGCGTCTTGGTCGTACTCGGCAACGCCATCGCGGTGCTCAATTGGCATATTAAGAATCTTAGAAATCGGCTCCGCGGTTTGCACAGCGCGACGCATCGGACTGGAATACAGGCGGTGAATCTGCTCGTCTTTCAGATACTCCGCAACCTGAGCTGCTTGACGATGCCCCTGCTCCGACAAGTTGGGATCGGCGGCGCCCCCATCAGAACGGATGACTTTTTCTGGCAGACCGTGCCGAATCAAGATTAATTCCATAAGAGACTTACCCGAATTAGAAGATTGTTAGGGAGCTAAACAAACGAGCCGCGATCAACGCGGCTCATTCAGACGAACGTGGCTGAGTTGCGCCTAAGTTGCTGCGATTGAAACCGCGTAGACACCTGCCTGACGCGCCGAGTCCATGACGTGAATCATGGTTTCGGTGGTGCTATCAGGATGGGGCTGCACGACAACCGGTGCGTCTGGATTTTCAGCGTGCAGGCGCTCAATGTTGGCTCGAACGGCGCGAAAATCAATGTCGCGGCCTCGAATCCGAATTCTGTCACGGTTGGTGATTTGCACCACAATGCTTTGCTTATCCGCATCTTTTACGTTTTGATTTTTGTCTGGGCTGTTCACATCAATACCAATTTCTTTTACAAACGTTGCCGTCACAATAAAAAAGATCAACATAATGAACACGACGTCAAGCATCGGGGTTAAATCTATCTCTTCGGTTTCTTCGCCGATGATCGCTCTACGTCTGCGCACATTGGTCTCCTTTTTTTCTCTAATGTTAAGAGTGTAATCACTCGATCTTTCGAATACTACTGTTCTTCATCGGGCATGGTCATCGATACATTATCCCATCAAGCCCCCCGGACCTGCTGGATCATATCGAGTATCGAATTGAACTACAACGGTGGGGTTTGATTCTTATAATGAGCCAATAATGCGAAGCCGTTTGTCGGACCTAGAGCGCTTTTTCGCTCGCGTTGACGACCTTACTCACCGTCGTGTAATGCAGTCCCAAATGTTGGCCAATTTCAGCCAAGGTGTAGTTGTATTCTAAATGCGCAAGCGTGATTCGTTGGTTGCGCTCTGCACGACGCATCTGATGCATGCCTCGGAACAAAACTCGCAGCGATTTACGACGACCACCTAATTTCGGCGCCTGTTTGGCTTTCGCAGAATTGAGTAACAAACTCTGCATTCGATCAACAAATGCTTCGGTACCCAAAAGCACCTGATGCGCGCGATCGTTCAGCGGCGACTCAAACGCCTGATCCGTTTCGACAAAGGATCGCAACGCTTCTTGCGCGAGCTTCGGCTTCTTGGAAACCTGCTGATAGAGATCATCAGGGTGCAACATATCCGGCATAGGTTTTTGACCAATCAGAGCCCCATAACTGCTCTGTTCATAAGCACTTGGTTCTTTCGCGAGTCCTAAACGATTCGGATTGAGCGCGGCATGCCGGCAAATCGGTAGAAGGAAGGTTTCCTTCTCGAACAAGATGCTTTTAAAACGGCCATGAAACAAAGGGCCTTCGGAACTATGTCGGCGATTGGCATGCTGCGTGTAAACACCGTTGAGTTGACGCATCCCTTTAGACAAATTGGCTTCTGGCACCTCGACCACCAAATGGTAGTGATCTGGCATCAGGACATAGCTTTGCAATAACCAATTAAAACGGTGAACGACACTGCTCAACACCTGTTCGAACGCTCGGTAATCCAGATCATCTTCAAAGGCCTTTCGACCTTGAAGCGCCCTACCGGTCAGGTAGTAGCAAGCGCCTGGATACTCTATTCGGGGTGGTCGAGACATACGTTCTCGGAAGTCCTTATTCTATGAGCAACTTAAAATACTTTTTCCGCATTAAACCCTTTGAGACGCGTCCAGCAGCTTCTCATGCTTTGGCATCACTGGCTCGCAATTTGCCTCAGACAGCTGCGTTTTGAGTTCAATTTCAACCGACTTTTGCCAGATATAACCCGGTCGCAATACGCCAACGCGGTCGAGCATCATAGCGCCCAAGCTTTGGGTCGGCAAGACTGTTTTCGACATTCTGTACTTGACTCCTCCCAATTCGGGCCTGTACCTTGTTTTCCACTAATCCATTCACTCATCACCTGACGGGAGGCTTTCATGGCCGTAGATAAATTCCCCATAGAAGCTGGACACATCATGATGTTCGCACGCTCGATTGGCGACGCTAATCCAATCTATTATGACGAAGACTATGCCAAGGGCACGGAGCCTGGCGGCGTTGTGGCACCGCCCACGTTCGTTCAAGCCAGCGCTCAGTTTGATCCAGACTACTTTCTTCGGCCTAAGATTGGCCAAGAATGGTTCGGCTCAGCAAAAGGCCCAACCGGCATTACCCCGAAAGAAGGTGGCGGCAGTGGTGGCGGCAGTGGCGGCGGTCTGCATGCTGAACAGCATTACGTGTATCACAAACCGTTGGTTGCAGGAGACACCCTCACCGCAACGGTTAAACCTGGAAAAAGCTGGGAAAAGGAAGGTCGACGTGGCGGCAAGCTTATGTTCAGTGAATCGGTCACCGAGTATCGAGACCTTACAGGCGACTTGGTCGTAACCGCAACCAGCGTCGGTGTCCGCACCGAGCGCCCTGCAACCTCATAATTGCTTAAGGAGCCCTTTCTATGCCTTTAAAACTTAGTGATCTCAGTGTAGGCGACGTCTATTCCGAAGAAGTCTGCAACAATCTTTCTAGAACCCAAATCGTGCAATATGCCGGCACGTCCGGTGATTATAATCCCCTGCATTCTGACGAAATTTTCACAACCCAAGTCGCGGGCTACCCGTCTGTCTTTGCCCACGGCATGCTCTCAATGGGCATGACGGGTCGCATGCTAACCAACTATGTGGGAGACGGTCGTCTCACCGCTTACGGCGTACGATTTACCGCTCAGGTTTTTCCTGGCGCCACGCTCACCGCATCGGCCACAATCGATGCGATCCGAGAAGAAAACGGTGAACACTTCATAGACCTGTCTGTTTCAACCCAAGACAGCGAAGGCGTTGAGGTCATCAAAGGCCAGGCTTCTGCTCGCGTCGATGCTTAAACGCCTATTCTGCGCCATTGATTGCGGCAGGCACGCTCGTTTGGAGCGCCTGCCGAATCATTTCGCCCGTTAATATCTGCGGCAAAACCAACGGGGTCTCAGAACCTCTGTGATACACCAAGTATAGCGGCACCCCTACTCGCCCAAAATGGGCTAACGCCGCCGTAATCTTTGGATCTTCAAGCGTCCAATCTGCCTTTAAATACCGCACACCCAATTCTTCAAACAAGCTTATGGTGTCCTCCGTGTCAATGGCCACTACCTCATTGACCTTACAGGTAATGCACCAGTCCGCTGTAAAATTCACAAACACTGGCCCCTCGGCAATTGAGGCTTGTAACAATGCTTCGGTATACGGCCTATTTTGGATCCCACCATCGCCAACGCCCGCCTGTTCTGAACGAAGCTCAGTCGGCATCAAAACCGCAATCTGGCTAATCGCCCAGCCTGCCCCCATCACACTCAATAGCAGCAATGTCCGTTGCAACCCAGCGGGTTTGAAGGCTTGCCACAACCAGACAGCAAACACGACCAATAACGCCGCTAACGCAGTCAGGACGAATCCATACTCGCCAGCTTGTTGAATCAGGATCCACAGCAGCCAGATCATCGTTGCATACATCAGGAACGCCGCGCCTTCTTTAAACCGGTTCATCCAAGCACCGGGCCTCGGTAGAACACCGAGCAGGCGCGGCGAATAGGACAAGACCAACATCGGCAGCGCCATGCCAAGACCGAGACTTGCAAACACCAACAACCCGATGAGCGGCGGCTGAACCAACGCATACCCTAATGCCGCCCCCATAAAGGGCGCGGTGCAGGGCGCTGCGATCACCACCGCCAATACACCGCTTGATAGGGCGCCGAGACGTCCCTTGGTGGGGCCCGCATTGACGCTGATGCCACTGCCGATCGTATAAAACCCAGACAAGTTCAAACCCAACAACAAAAATAAGATGGCTAACAAAGCCACGACGATCGGAGATTGTAATTGAAAGCCCCACCCGATCTGCTCGCCGACGGCGCGCAGAACCATTAACACCAGCGCGATCAAGACAAAGCTTGAAATAACCCCGAGGGTATACCACCACCCTTGCTCGCGTTGCGCCTGTTGACTGCCGCCCGCCTCCGCCATCAGGCCCAGCACTTTGATCGAAAGAACCGGGAAGACACAGGGCATCAGGTTCAGGATCATCCCGCCAAGCAGCGCCATTAAGATAGCTTGGAACAAAGCGAGCCCGCCACTGCCGTCATTTGGAGAAGGCACCTCGATCAAGAAGGCCGCCGTGACCCGCTCACCATTGACCCATTCTTGAAACCAAAGCAAACCGTCATAGCGCTCGCGACTTGGATCCTCAAAGCCGACACCAAGCACTATCTGCTCTCCCTCAACCACAGCCGTGGGCGCAACGGTAAGATCCAGCACATCAGGTTCAAAGGGTAAAAAGTAAAGACCATCGATACGGCTCAAATCGATACCCGGCAAATTCAATCGAATCTCAAGGCCGGTTGGATTAAGCCAACGGGTCTCGCTGATCCCCGCCGCGCGCTGCGGCAAGGGCAGTTGATCGAACCGCATCTTCAGTTCGGGATCCATTACGGCCTGCTCGACAACCGGCAAGGTAAGGGTTAAGACTTTGGTTTCGGGTATACAAACGGCTTCGCAAACGAGCCAACGCCCTGATACCGTCAGCTCGATCGCATCAACACCTGCGAGTGCCTCGAACGCTAGGCGCTGGGTTAACAAAACCGCTTCTTTATAGCCTAAGTTCACCAAGGGTCCGTAGGGAATGCGGTCTGGAATAGGCCATCGGATTTTTGAGCTGCCTTTAAGCCCTTTGCCCGACCAAATTAACGAAACAGGCTCTCCTGAATCGCCAGGGTTGCGCCAATAAGTGTGCCAGCCTTTCGGTAACTGAAGCTCAACCCCAATCTCAAGATCTTGACCCGCGACAATGCCACTGGCTGGCGTAACAATTCTGGCGTTGGCCATCCCGGATGAGACCCAAGCAGACTCCGCGGCCAGAGCCCAAGGCATAACCCCGAACAGCCCCGCAAGGACAAGCCCCCTTATGATCAAGCGCTGGATCACGGGCGGTAGCCCCAAGTTGCCGGGCCTTTGAGCGCGGCTAAACCCGGCTCGATCCAGTGTGTCCATTGACATAATTTAAGCCTTGTTTGTCTGGGGTCTATGAGTTCATGTAACGAAAAGCTTTCCATCAATGGAAAAGGCGAGCGCTCTGCAAGCAGCTTTGCCTCAAGTTCTGCCCGGGTCGCCTCTGGATCCTCTGCGGCCTCAATCTCACGTCGGAAGGCAACTGCCACGCCACCTTGTACCGGCAAGGCTCCTAACTCATACGAAGGCCAGGCCAACTTATAGGTGTTAGGCGCAAAATGCGCGGCCGACGCCACGCCAAATGACTTGTGAATCGCAACTGTGGCCCAGGGCACCGTTGATTGTACCGCGGCCGCAACGGCACTCATGCCATACCGAATAGTCCCCAAAGCTTCCGCATCCGGGCCAAGCATAAAGCCCGGTTCATCTAAAAAATTAACAATCGGCAGGTGGAAAGTTTCGCATAACTCCATCATCCGTTTGGCTTTTTGTGAGCCCGAGGCCGTCATTGCGCCGGCATAATGCCGGCAATCATTCGCGATCACGCCCACCGGTAGGCCATTCAGCCGAGCAAGCCCAATGATTTGGCCCCGTCCATATTTTGGTGCCAGTTCAAAAAACGACGCTGCATCGACCACGCGTTCAATCACCTTACGCATTTCGAAGGGCCGCCTGACGTCGCGGGGCACAATACTTAAAAGCGCCTCATCCGCTCGGTCAATCGGGTCTTGGCAGCCCCCTCGTTTGGGCACCTCGTAAATGCTCTGGGGCAGATAGCTCAAAAACTGGCGCATCGCAGCGAAGGCTTCTGCTTCAGATTCGACCACTGCATCGACCACACCACTTTTTTCATGGATACGGTAACCCCCAAGCGCTTCTTTAGTGAGCCGTCGCCCAAGGGCGCGTTCAACCAACGCCGGGCCTGCGACCATAACTTGCGAAACCTCTTTCACCATCACAGAAAAATGAGACGCCGCCAGCCGACCCGCTGGAAAGCCGGCCACGGGCCCTAACGCCGCTGAAACAACCGGTACGACCCCAAGGGTATCGGCAATCACTTTAAAGCGTGGCTCGGCAAAAACCGGTGAACCAACGGTTTTTGGCCCTGACCCACTAGGCGCTGACACGCTTCCGCCGCCACCTTCAAGCAAACGCATCAGCGGAATTTTGTAATGCAGTGCCAACTCTTCGGCATAAACGCTCTTGCGTAACCCGGCCGCATTCGGCGAGCCACCCTTTAGCGTAAAATCTTCGCCCCCAACAACAACTTGACGGTCGTTTACCGCACCAAATCCAACTACATAATTCGCCGGACTAAACTCCGTGATATCCCCTGATTCCGACCGGGTTGCAAATCCGGCTCCAGCACCATGCTCAACAAAGGTTCCTGGATCTAAAACCGCATTGACTCGCTCACGGATGGTTAGACGCCCTTTGCCATGCTGAACCGCAATCGCCTCAGGGCCGCCCTGAGCTAACGCCAATGCCTTTCGGTGCTCGATTTCTAGAACTTCTTTTTTCCAAGACATGGTTAAGCCTCCTAATAAATTCGACGTCCGACCGCATCCAATAAAGTGGATCCATCTACCGGCACAGCATAAAACAAACCAGCCGCCGATATCGAGTGAACGACCACGCGCTTGCATCCCACACAAAAGGGCCAACTGACGACGACTGTCAGCCGGGCGGCCCCGAGCGCTTAAAAGCTCGCTGAACTGAGCAATTTTGATGTTTTTCCGTCAACAAACGAGACAAATCTAGCAACACCTTAGCGAACATGCTATTTTCGGAATCCTCAAGGAAGGGAAATTTTTAAGCGCGGCGGACATTGCACTCATTCACATTCCCTCCATCTAGCGTTTTATTCGTATAAGGACTTCATTATGCAGATTGCAGTTCCATCTGAATCCCTGCCCAGCGAGCGGCGCGTCGCGTTGATTCCAGATGCAGCCAAAAAACTGGTCCGTGCGGGCCTTGATGTTCATATTGAGTCTGGCGCGGGACTGCGCTCGGGCTACGCCGATGCCGACTACGAAGCCGTTGGCGCGCTCATTCATAACGATCAGACCGCGCTGCTTGCAAGTGCTGATCTGGTTCTACGAGTGCGCAAACCGAGTTTAGAGGACGTGGCAAAGCTTAAATCCGGTGCGATTCATGTCAGCTACTTAGACCCCTATAACGAAGCCGGCTTAGTTGATGCACTGGCGGCTGCCAATATCACGGCCATCAGCATGGAGATGATCCCGCGAACCACGCGCGCGCAAAAGATGGATGCGCTCAGCTCGCAAGCCAATCTTGCCGGCTACGTCATGGTCATTCTTGCAGCGCAACAGTTGGACCGAATTCTACCCATGATGATGACCCCCGCCGGAACCCTGAGTCCGGCGCGCGTCTTTGTCATTGGCGCGGGGGTTGCAGGATTGCAAGCCATTGCAACCGCCAAGCGCCTCGGCGCGCGCGTTGAGGCCTTCGACACGCGAGCCGTGGTAGCAGAGCAAGTGCAATCGCTCGGCGCAAAGTTTGTTGAAATTGATCTCGGAGAGACTGGCCAAACAAAAGATGGATATGCCAATGCGCTAACGCCAGAGCAACTCGAATTACAGCGATTGGGTATGAAAGATGTAATTAGCCAAGCCGACATCGTTATTACCACAGCACAATTATTTGGTCGCCCCGCGCCGCGAATCGTTACCGCTGACATGGTCGCGGCAATGAAGCCCGGTGGCGTGATCGTGGATATGGCCGTTGACTCTGGCGGCAATGTCGAAGGTTCGGAGCCGGACCAGACCGTCGATGTGAACGGTGTTTCGATTATCGGCATGGCCAACCTACCGGCTCAGGTCTGCAAGGATGCCAGCCAGATGTACTCGTCGAATCTGGTGAACTTAGTCTCAGAGTATTGGGACAGTGAGGCCAAGCATTTTAACTTGGATATGGAAGACGATATTTTACAAGGTTGCGTGATTACCCATGGCGGTGCCCTGGTGAATGCAGCGATTCAATCGATACGAGGTCAGGGAGCCTAAATCATGGAAATTATATTTCTTACCTTCATTCTTGTGCTGTCAGTGTTTCTGGGCTTTGAATTGATTTCAAAAGTGCCCGCCACTTTACACACCCCTTTGATGTCCGGCGCGAATGCCATATCCGGGATCACCTTAGCCGGTGCCTTCCTGGCCGCTGGTGCAACCAATAATGATATGGCCAGCTGGTTGGGTGGCGCCGCGGTTGCCTTTGCAACAATCAACGTCATCGGTGGCTACCTAGTGACCGATCGCATGCTTGGCATGTTCAAAAGTAAGCGAGGGAAATAATAATGGATATCGAAATTTATACGAACCTTGCTTACATCGTAGCCGCGGCTCTGTTCATCTTCGGCCTCAAGATGCTTGGATCACCTGCAACGGCCCGACGCGGTAATGTCTTCTCATCGATGGCTATGCTTATAGCGGTTATCGCGGGTCTTATCGGCAGTCAGGCCGTCAGTTACGAAGTGATTATCGTTGGCATTTTGGTTGGCGCATTGATTGGGACGCTCTCAGCACGCTTGGTTGCGATGACCAGCATGCCGGAGCTCGTGGCCTTGTTTAATGGTTCTGGCGGCGCGTCCAGCCTGCTGGTCGGTTGGGCAACCCTGTACTATTTTGAAGGCGATGTCGTTCCAACGTTCACGGCAGCAACCATCGTCTTGGCGATCCTGATTGGCGGCCTGACCTTTACCGGTAGCTTGATTGCTTATGGAAAGCTGAGCGAGCGTATTAATAGCGCAGCATTGGTCTTTTCAGGTCAGCGTGTTCTGAACAGCGCTCTTTTGCTTGCTATCGTGGCTTGTGCCTACCTTTTCTGCATAGATCCTTCTGCCACCTCGGTTTACCTTTACGCCTTGCTTGGACTGGCATTACTGCTTGGTGTGATGGCCGTGATTCCGATTGGCGGAGCTGACATGCCAGTTGTTATTTCTTTATTGAATAGCTATTCCGGGATAGCAGCCTGTGCGGCTGGGTTCGCCGTTGGCAACAACATTCTGATCGTTGCTGGTGCTTTGGTTGGTGCCTCAGGCATCATCTTGACCAATATTATGTGCAAGGCAATGAACCGATCCTTAGCCAATGTCCTCTTTAGTGGCTTCGGCGCAGCCAAGACCGCCAAAGCCGTCGAGGGAGAAGTAAAACCTATCTCGGTCGAGGACGCCTATTATATTTTAGAAGCGGCATCGAACGTTTGCTTCGTACCGGGTTATGGCATGGCGGTTGCCCAAGCGCAGCACGTTGTGAAAGAACTCGGCAAGATTCTTGAAGCCAATGGCTGCGAGGTTTCGTACGCGATCCACCCCGTTGCGGGTCGTATGCCCGGTCATATGAACGTGCTGTTAGCAGAAGCTGACGTGCCCTATGAACAGCTGGTTGAAATGGATGACATCAACCCACGCATCGAAAATGTCGATGTCGCGATCGTGATTGGTGCTAATGATGTAGTCAACCCAAGCGCGCGCGAAGACCCTGATAGCCCGATCTATGGTATGCCGATCATCAATGTCGATCAGGCGCGCACCGTGTTTGTTCTAAAACGCTCCATGGCATCAGGATTCTCAGGCGTTGACAATCCGCTCTTCTTTGGTGAAAACACCCGAATGTTGTTTGGCGATGCGAAAGAAAGCATCTCGGGCGTTATCGGCGAATTTGGTTAGGCGCTAGCCTCAGCTTAAGTCTCGCTAAAAAAAAGCGGCGATCTGGCAACGAGCCGGACCGCCGCTTTTTTCTTGCATGTCAATTATTCGGACAAGACGTCAATCGTGATGAGGGCCGCTGCTATTGGATAACCAAACGCCATCGTTACCGGCGAAAACGTTGCAACAGATGCAATCATTGCTGCCGCATCGACCAGGTCTAACCCCCCTTGCACATCCTTTAGCTCCTCATTGTTTAGTGTTCGCATGATTACTCCTGAATTATTTTTCTGTGGACGGTCGATTTTGCACCTAAATCCTGTGCTGAGAGTGCGATGCCGCCGCAATGCGGTGTAGGTCATAACCGTCCGAATCGAACACGACCCGCGATCAGACGGCCCCCTCCTGCACGAATTGCGTGCTACTATTTTGCCTTGAGACTTCGGAGCTACCCCTTATGACCTATACTAACGATCCTGCTAGTGCCTTGCCCGACGCAATCGATCCAGTCTCATTTGAGATCCTTAGGGCTCGCGTGCGACAAGAGGTCGAAGCAGAGCTGCTGCCGTCCGCGCAATTCGCGCTGGCCTACCGAGGCCAATTGATCGCTTTTGAAACTTTCGGCGCGGCCAGCAACCAATCCCTCTACCCCATTTTTTCAGCGACCAAAGCGATTACCGCCGCCCTATCGTGGTTATCACTTCAGACTGGCGCCCTCACCTTAGAAGCCCCAGTTAGCAACTGGATTCCAGCGTTCAAGGAGGGTGATAAGTCTTTAGTCACGGTTCTGCACTTACTCACCCACACAGCCGGTTTCCCCAATGCGCCCTTCCGGCCCACCGACTACTTCGATGTTGAGCGGCGCCAAGCACGCTTTCGGCAATGGCGACTGGAATGGCCGCCCGGTAGCCGCTTTGTCTATCACCCAACGTCGAGCTTGTGGGCGTTAGCAGAGATCCTCGAAAAAATTCACGGTCAGGGCATCGCCGAATTGATTAAAACAGAGATCGCCGAGCCGCTAGGGTTACCCGAGCTGTTTGTAGGTTGCCCAAGCGCCGAACACGACAAGATCGCCCCGGTTTCACATGCCGGCGCAGCACCCTCAGCGCAGGACTATGCTGACCTGAACTTGCAGCCGCCACCGGTTAGCGAAGTCACCGAAGCGGCCATCGATAATTTCAATACCGCTGAAATCCGAGCAGTCCCGATCCCCGGTGGCGGCGGGTTTATGACCGCGGCGACTTTGGCGCTGTTCTATCAAGGGCTCTTGGGTTATTCGGGGAGCTCGAGCGACTTTGCGCAGGTACCCTGGCAGGCCAAGACGCTTTTAAATGCGCGCACGATACGAACCCACGGACTAAAAGACCCCTACCTCGGCTTTGATGTTCTGCGAGGGCTCGGAGTCGTCATCGCGGGGGACAGAGACCAATCCCTTCGAGGCTTTGGTCATGGCAGCGCGCCAACAAGCTTTGGTCATGGCGGCGCCGGCGGCCAAATTGCTTGGGCAGACCCTGTCTCCGGACTGAGTTTCGTCTATCTGACGAATGGGCACGACCGGAACCCTTTTCGCCAAGGTCGGCGCGGCGTCAGTCTGTCCAGTAAAGCGGTCAGTTGCCTCAGAGCCTAACCCGGTGACAATCGCTTAATCAGTTAGCAACAATACTGATCTCAACACCACAAACCTGAACGGTAGTGGAGAGACTCGGCTCTGGAAACAGGCTCGCTAAGCTGAACCCAATCAAACCTCTAGGCGGTTGATCCGCGGATTTTGAAAATTGCACTTCAGCACCATCGTCCATGGTGATGACCGCGATCGCGTCCCGATGCTTGACCTGGGTGCCCAGTAGGCCGGCCCACACCTCAGCGGTCACAATCGGGTCGTCCACTTCAATCAAACAACTTCTCAAGTCCCCGGTCTTAGCTGCCCGATGCGCCTGCCAATCCGGTCCAGCCCAGACCCAATCATCGGCCGGGCGCATCTCGTCGAAGGAAACAATGGCACCGCCAACATCCTTGGGGTGAACATGAAAAGCCGACACCTCCGCTCGCTCGGTTTCCCAAATCGTACGAATACCCGCGGCCTCAACCCGCGCTCTGACGGGCGCTAAGTTATCGACCTGGAACAACACCATGTAGCCACAGTCACCGCCGCGCCGCTCGAGCATCCGCCCAGCAGCCGTTGGAATGCTTGAGTCCCGGGCTGGACTCGGTGATACCACTTCAACAAAGGAGTGGCCGGTCGCAAGCACCGTATTGTGCAACCCAAACTCGCCAACCCCAGGATCGGTATAAGCCTGCGTTACCCCTAACAGTGCCTTCAACGCCGAATCGGCCTCAAAAAGGTCCTCTGCCACAACTGCAACTTGCCGTATCAACATTGCGATGCCCCTCAGTAAAGCTCGCATTATAGCGCTTGAGCCGTACAATTGGGGCTCAGATGCGAACCTTTAAGAGATCGAAATTATGACAACCAAACCTTTGATCCGTTTATTGAGCCTGCTGACCTTAGGCCTCTTCACAAATCTGGCACTGTCTGCTGCCCCCCTAACGACCAGTGAAAAAATCGCAGCCGCACTAAAGGATGAACGCCGCTCAACGGCTGAAATCGATCGAGATAAAAACCGAAAACCCTTAGAAACCCTCTCGTTTTTTCGACTAAAAGACGATATGACCGTGCTGGAGATTATGCCGGGCGGCGGTTGGTACACGAATATTTTGGGCCCAGTCCTCGCCGAGCGCGGCCGCCTGCTGCTGGCCATCGGCGCAGAGCGTATCGCTGAGCGCCTTATTGGCCAACCCGGCTTTGAATCCACTGAACTGATTCCGTTTGATCGCTCGAACATTACCCGGTCAACCACCTCACGGGCGATGATCATGCCAGCGTTTAGCCTCGGCGTTAGAAAAGTGGACCTCGCGCTGACCTTTAGAAATCTTCACAACCTAAGCCCTGAAAGCCGGCAGCACATGAACAAAGCCGTTTTTGATACCCTCAAGAAAGGGGGCTTGTATGGCGTGGTGGACCACACCAGACGACACATGCAAGGAGATTCAACTGAAGTTTGGCGTAGGCTAGATCCGGTCTTGGCCATTCAAGAAATTCAAGCAGCCGGCTTTCAATTGCTGGATCATGCAAACTTGCACTATCGCCCTGATGACGAATTGCGTTATGAAGTTGGCCGAAAGTCGGTTACCGGTAACACGGACCGATTTACCCTCTTGTTCGTTAAGCCCTAACCGGAAAAATACAACCTGAGCCGCAAAACAGGACTGTCAGCACTCAGGTAGGCTGCTGAATAAAGCGGCGACCCAGGATTTTCTGACAAATGTCGTTTTAGCGACCAGCGCCCGAACAGTTATGCACAACTGGCGCCTTAGCAAAACGCCTTGTCGGGTCCAAGCGCGTCAATTGTCTTAACGTTGTAGACGCGCTCGACCTTTTACGAGACCTCGCCCCAAACATCGGTCTTAGCACGCGCTTGATGGGTGTCAAATGCAGCTTAATCTTGAAAGCGCTCAAGCACGGTAAAGACACAATCGTCCTCGGCACTTTGGCAAACCCTTAACATAGGACAACCCGTCTCGCGATACGTGGTTTGGGTATGCTGAGCCAGGTGCTGCTGAACAACGCTGAGTCCTGACCACAACACCTTGGTATAACCTGTTCAGATCATTGCCATTATTTTTACCGCCTACCTAATCTTCGTATCCGCTTTTACACAGACTCGCGTGGAGCTCGCAAACATTCACCTTGAACCGCCTCATGCTCGGATCAAGTCAGTGCCAAGCGCAGGCTGCGCTGTTTTGGATGTCGATGCCCCGTGTTTCCAATTGCGAATGATTAGTCCCAGGATCTGGGGCCGTATGTTGCGGTATCTTTGGCGTCTTAGTCGGCTATCTATAGCCTCGCGCCAAGACGCGCACAAAAAAGCCGAGCAATGCCCGGCTTTTTTACAATACGGTCGACTACTGTCTAACCACCAGGTTCAAACCTGATTACCGCCTTCATGCCTTAGTAGCCCTGAAGCACACCGTAACGATCGCGATGAAACGCGCTGTTCCCGAGAGCGTGCTCACAAACTCGTGAGCGCTTCATAAAAAAGCCAATTTCGTACTCGTCTGTCATCCCAATACCGCCATGCATTTGGACGCCTTCGCTACTGACCAAATTGTAGGTGTCGTTTAATCGGGTTTTAGCAAGGCTCGCCAGTTCAGCCACCTCATCACTATCATCATCCAAAGCCGCCAAGGCCTCTAAAACTACCGACTTAGACAGCTCAACTTCACAAAACATTTGCGCGGCCCGATGCTTTAAGCCCTGAAACGACCCGATTGGGACACCGAACTGCTCGCGAACCTTGAGGTATTCAACCGTTCGCTCAAAACACTCTTGGACCCCGCCCAACATTTCTGCGGCGAGTAGCACTCGGCCAATGTCCAATGCCTTATCAAGTACATCAGCGCCTTTTCCGACTTCACCGATCAGCTCGCCTTCTGCTCCGTCGAACTGAATGTTCGCCGCATTGCGAGAATCCGCCATAATGGTTCGAGTCGTCGTAACGCCAGCAGCGTTTTGATCGACTAAGACCAACGTGAGCCCGTCTCGATCGCCCGGTTGCCCAGCCGTTCGAGCGACCACGACGAGTTTGTTAGCAACATGTCCGTCTAAGACGAACTTCTTACCGCCCGTTACAGTGTAGCCGTTCGCTGATTTCTCAGCGGTCGTCGCGGCGCCATAAGGCTGGTGGTGGGCAGACTCTTCAAGCGCCAAAGCAAGCAACACTTCACCGCCCGCAACCTGCGGTAGTAAGGCCCGCTTTTGATCATCCGATCCACCATGAAGGATACAACTGGCGCCTAAGCCAAGGGTTGCAACCATCGGAGACGCTGTGAGCGTTCGGCCGCACTCTTCAAGCACAACCCCCATACCGGTGTAGCCAAAACCTAAGCCGCCAAACTCTTCCGGAATACAAATACCAGCCCAGCCCAAATCAACCATCTGGCGCCAGGTTGCATCATCAAATCCAAGCTCGCTTTTCTCATCGCGGAGCCTGCGTAATTGGGTAATCGGCGTATTGTTCGTGCAAAAATCTTTTGCAGCGTCTTTGAGCATGCTTTGCTCTTCGTTCAGCACGAGTGCCATGGCGTCTCTCCTCTTCCAAACTTGAATAACG
>JAQWWC010000358.1 GCA_029249645.1 Pseudomonadales bacterium | reverse complement strand
GAATGATGAGACGTCTTACGCGGACATCGCGAATAAGCGAGGCGTTAGCTATGATTTTGATATCAACGATGCGGTTCGCAATGCCCGCGTGGCGCAAGTGCCGATGATCGTTAAGGCGATGAATACCTATGAAGGCCTGGCTTCGGACCTTGTTATTTCAACCGATGCGGCCAGCAGGATCCAGGCCAGCGAGAGTGCGCGTCGAGCGATGAATCAGGCTGGCGTCATGATTGTTGTGGCGCTTTAGGGTCAGCTCGAACAGAGTCTAAATGAGGCTCATTAGCACCGCGAGCCCGATGCCTTAATGATGGATGGGTTAAACCACCAAACGACGTATTAATTCAGCCTGTTCAGCAGGCTCTACCGCCGCGGCCTCCAAGTACCCCGCAATACCGCCAAACTCTGATTTCAAGCCTGTGAGAGCAGCCTCGAGGTATTCGCGTTTGACTTGGGTAATGACCTCGAGTGAGGCCGCGTCAATTTCAATGCCTTGCTCGCGCATCCTATCTCTGGTGCGAGTCATCAGCTCACGCGCCTTGTTGGTCAACAAGTAATCCGCCATGACAAGTTCCTCGGATACGCCAAGCATCAGTTGGATCACCGCAACCCCAAAGCCGGTGCGGTCCTTACCCGCCATGCAGTGCACTAAAAAGCCCTGCTCGGTCATGATCAACGCTCGAAACATCTGCGCGTAGGCGGCGACATGCTCGCAGGCGATTTCCCGTGTAATTTCTTGCATAAAGGCGCTGCGTTCCGCGGCTGAATGTTGTCCCAAGGACACGCTTCCACGTAAATCTGAGCTTGTGCCAGGCGCAATCGGGATGTGCTTTTGGCAATCGAACGCCGGCAGGTTGGGTGTGGGATACAGTGCCACCTCGTCAGTGCCTCTTAAATCACAAATCACGCCAATGTTCAGCGCTTGAAACCCTGCCGCGCCGTCTGCGGTGACGTCGCTCAACATGCCGCATCGAAACAGGCGCCCCTTAATCACGTGGCCTCCAGATGCTGTGGGATAGCCCCCAAAATCCCTAAAATTCAAGCTACCTTCTAGGCCAATAAATCGATCGGACGGATTTTGAAAGATCATACTCAAGCGCTCCTAATGCAGCCTAACAAGGGGCAGGATGCACAGCTTGCTAACTTTTAAATTTTACCGGGGCCTAGGGTAGCACTTTTTGCAGTTCAAAACTGACGGCCTTGCCGTGTTTCGAGTCGGCGACGGCAGTATCTTGCCAAAGCCGTTCTAGCCCGGGATTTTCACGTAACTCACGCGCAAGACCCTTAATCAGAAGCGCTATCCAGGTCGCTGCTTCTTTTTGACCGCGGCTCTGATGCGCCTCGTCTGCGCTCAACGCAAAGGTGTGAAAACGACTTCGGGCCAGCGAATGGAAATGCTCGAAGTCTTCCTCGGTGAGCGCTTCACCGGCACACCCTAGTCGCCAAATTTCTTGAAGGGATCGCTTGGGCGGGTTCATTGGCCGACTTCCTGAAAATTCCGTTAAGTCCAATGTTTACGACTCAGGATCCCAACTGGACTGCCCACGCCATTGTTGCCTGCGCCTAAATCCGTCAACAGCTGCTTTCTCGGAGCGTAGAGAATCTCAAAGGTCCCATGTTAATTCGGCTGGGGATGACTGCAGGCGTACATTGCGAGGGACTAGCACAACAGACATGCCGTTCGGTGAGCCTAGTGGTAGAAAACTGGCTTAGCTGCAAGCGTTTTAGCATGCCAGGCCTCTGGTAAGTAGGGCGCATGAACCTGCAGCAGTTGTCCCGTCAACGCCCTGATTTCATCAAGGCTTAGTATGGCGCTGGTCAACGGATCCATCGCCATCGCTTGAAAGACCTGTTCTGGCTCACATTCGGAGGCCGCCAGCATGGCAAGTTGCTGCACGTTGATTTGACTACGATTAATTGCTGCTAAGTGCTCTGGCAGGTCACCAAATGCCTGGGGCGCAACCCCTGCAGAATCGACCCGACACGCAACTTCGACACAGGCCTCAGCCGGCAAATTGTCGATCAAATGATTGTTCATCACATTGCCGTAAATGATTTCAGGCTCGCCCGTTACCAGGGCGTGAATGATTTGAGCGCCATATTCTTGACTTCGCGCAAGATCAACCGGGGTTTCCCAATCGACCATCTTTTGCATGGTGTCACGCCAATCAGGTCGGTTATACAGGGTTTTAATGAAGCCCGGCGCGCCGTTCCAGCCCCCGCCAGGACAGTATCGGTCAATTGCTTCTGGGTTTTTCCGAAACCAAGGTGAGTACTCAGAATTATGCCCTGACGCCTCGGTCACGGCATAACCAAAATGTTTGATGTATTCCATGCGAGACGTATCTTGCTGCCAAAGCGATGGCGTTTCGGCCAATCGCCTAATCTCCGGCAGCAGATCTTGGCCCTTATGGGTAAATCTAGTAATCCAAGCTTGATGATTGATGCCGGCACACCGAAAATCAACCTCTGAGATGGGCACCTTAAGACGATCCGCCCACTCGCTGGTGGTGCCTTGAACCGAGTGGCACAAGCCAATGAGCTTAATGCCGGGTGCCGCGCGAAACATGCCCCAACACAGCATCGCCATTGGATTGGTGTAATTGAGGAGCCAAGCATTCGGGCAAAGCCGCATCACATCTTGCGCAATTTCGGCCTGCACCGGCAAGGTGCGCAAGCAGCGCATGATGCCACCTGGCGTTAGCGTGTCGCCA
>JAQWWC010000357.1 GCA_029249645.1 Pseudomonadales bacterium | reverse complement strand
GCTCTCAATCTGCCTAATAAAAAAGGAATTCAGCCCTAATGCTAGACAGACCTAGTACTGAAAAAAACCAGTTAGGCTTAAAAGTCACTCTGCAACCAAAGATCTACATCTCTAAGGTCATACAGAGCGCTTGTAGGCGTTTTTAAGATAGGCTTAAGGAAGCCTGAGGCGCCCCTAGCTTCTTAGACATCTGCGCTGGTCATTCCCTGCTGTTTGATTTCATAGTCAACTGTTGAAGCACTATCTCTGTGGCAATTTCTATATCGCTACCAGTTTCATTAGGCCCTGGGGCTCATGGTTGTAAACATGTCCCAAGCCGCCCTTGCTTATTCTGTAGCCGATAAGCTGCTTCAGGTCATCATCGAAGTGCGCCGCCTTATTCTGGCCGATGCTCAGCATGAAGTTCTCCTGTGTCCGCAGATACCCTGCGCAATAGTCCACCGTAACCGCGAATCTTTTTTGAGTTGTTCGATTAGCCCCGCCAGCGTGATAGCACTGGCCTTCAAAGAAGAGCACATCTCCTTTGTTCATCAGTGCCGGAATACTCTTCGCCATCCAGGCGTCGCTGTCTTGCGGCCTGGGATAGGGCATCTTATTGCTATCAGGGACCAAACGGGTTGCGCCAATTTCCTCGGTAAAGTCACAAAGTGCAATCATCGTATTAAGGACGATGGATTGACGCGGTCCGCCCTCATACAAATGCGGGCGATGGCGCAACGATGAATTTCTCGCCGCAATGAACGGACCGTCGTCGACATGGATAGACTGAGCGGTTTCACCGGGACCAATGATAGATGTACCAAAAGTATTGAGGAGGCAATCTTCACCCAGGATGTCACGCACAATGGGCAATATGGATTTATGTGTCGCGACGCGCTGCCATACATCACCATAATTCAGCACATCGTAATAGCGAGTCGTCAGATGGCCATGAAAGTTATTGTCCAAACTCCGCGGTATCTTCAAATCGTCCAGCCTTCGAATCTCGGCAAGAATATCATCACATAGTGCTTCATCGAGAGCTTTGCGCATAATGAAGTAACCGTGTTCCTTAATGTGATCGACTGCTTGCGCCCGGACCTTATTCATACCTCATTCCTTTTGGTTCGATCGACACGTTTGCCTGTCGACTCTGACGTGTTCCTTTCCGTTCGACCCTGGGCATCCCATTCGGTTCGAGTATTCCTCGTTCTATGAAACAATGAGTTGACTCGTATTTGAACCGGGAGCAAGCGCGCCATCAACATACGTTATTCTTGTCGTATTCCGTTTGACCGGGTAGCTCATCACCACAGGTTGTATATGGATCAAGCAAGCATACTATGAGGAACAAAGGAACGTAGGCGCTCATTCCACTACGTCATTCCACACCATCCCCTAACTTTCCTTACCTCTGCCGAAGATAAGGAAAATTGTCTGACGTCAGCGCCTAAGGGTCCAAATAGGGAAAATTGTAACAGGTCTCGATGTGTTCTTTGGGGACTTTGGACATAACGGCGTATATCTGTTCAGCAAACAGACGGCGAACCCGTGGCAAGCTGCGGAGATGACACTGCTTTCAGCTGCTGGGTGCGCTCGAGGTCCACAGCACAGCACACCACCCCGGGCCACCCCCCACCTCGCCAGAGGGGACACCTAGTGTAGGTATGTCTTACTAACGTGGCCAGAAAAGGCAGATGTAGAGCCACCTAGGGCATTGCTGCATGCCTCAGATAACTTGCTGGCAAGGCTACTGAACAGGCACATGCGCTTCAACGTAAGCCCAACTTCGTCGGCCGTATCTCGTTCAGCACCACTACGGATAGCACCTGAGATCAACGATTCACCTGTGAATCCGAACAAGTAACGTTTCAACAGTAAGCTGACCGCAGCATGGCTGAGGTCGACGAAAAAGGTCGATGGTTACCTTAGAATTAACTCAAGCCCAATTCCCAGATTGGCAGCCAAAATCCGCCCTAACAATTGCCTTACAGCGCCGGTATTAATTTGCCAGGGCAACGAATGTTTTAACCTTCTTCTAAACCCGCAAGTTCGGCCGCTGTAATTGCAAGCGCTTTTATACAGACATTAAAAAACTCTATCTCTGCAGCACCGACTCGGCCGTCAGCTTTGATCACTTCGGCCAAGGCATACGCGACGGAGACACGATCTTTACTCGCTAATTTTTTTGCTGATGTTGCTAAATACTTCGCCAAGGGCGCTTTCTCATAAATACTGGAGTTAGCCGCAACACGGACATCAGAGCTAGAAAAATCGTCTCCAGTACGCGCCAATAACACTTCGCGCACCTTTTCGACTTCGATATCTGCGATGTTGGTGTCCGAGGCAGTTGCGCGCGCAAGTGTCATTAACATCACTTCCTTCGCCAACTGCGCTTGCTCTTCAGGACTTATCTCAGAACCGTCAAAAATTTTTAGCACTCCTAATAGATTTGCGATACTCATACCTTCGTTCCCTTAATCTAAATTTTATTCTCTAATCTTTACTGTTTCTTGTCGTGCAAATCGGATCAACGTTTAACACCCGTGCATGTTATACCAAAGTAAAGTGGTACAGATCATCTTATTTCTTTCGCTTCAGGTGTATTGCAGCTCAGCGATTCGACCTGTGCCCGCCTCGGAGAAGCGCAAACAGCATCGGGAATCAACTTATATCTCTAAGCTATTTTGTTGTTCAGGGGAGGCTACTGATTAATGTATGTGATCTGTGAATCTGCAGTCTGCCCAGCTTAGCTCTTGCAGTGCCACCACTCGCTGCGACGCTTTTTTAAGGGCAATAGCGCCAATATGCGATCCTTAAACCACTTTGGAAGTTAAAGATTTCGCGTGATGAATGGCGGCGGATGCCTTTAAATAGCGCTGGCAGTGGCGGTGGCGCAAGGTTAAGGATTTGATCCAAGAAAGAAGGCTTCTACCGACCTCTCATACCCTAGTCTAAGGCCTGTCTACCTTGATTCTGGCTCTTGCAGCACGACCACTGAGCCTCGCCTTTACTTGCTGGGCCTTAGTAACCAGGGAACCAACCAAAACCAACCTAATACAGGCACCGGTAAAACCCACAAGACGCTCCACCATCCACTCTTGCCAATGTCATGCAGTCTTCTGACAGTCGCAGACAAAGTTGGTATAGCCATAATTGGACGGAACAACAAAACCGCCAGGCCAACTTCCGGGTCAAAGTAGCCGGCGGGAATAAGATGTCCCATAGGGAAATCTTTAACATTTACGGCACTTTCAAAAAAAACCTCATCTAAAACCCAGACAATCACATAGGCGACGAAGAAGAAGAGAATAAAGAACCAAAACTCTCGCTTGCCCGATTTACCAGCGAACTTAAACGTGTTCTTAAAACCGGCGATGGTTGACTGCCCAAACGCTCGAATAAAATTGCTCATCTAGCAACCTACCCTGAAAGCCTACTTAGAGTTGTAGCTTGGCCATAAATCGCGCCAGTTCGAATTCAAAATACAGTTCTACCTTAACCTCCTGTTACAGATACACAAATAGCAGCGCCAGAAATAATCTGCTGCAATTGTTGAGCAGGAACAGGTTCCAAGGGTTTAACCACAAAAAGTTCCGCTAAATACAGTCGCCACGCTAGCAGTTTTGCTTTATCCTCGATTTTTTTAGACTTTTTGAATTAGGGGAAACGACTTTGCATTCAGATATAAATTTTGTTGCTGCGCCACTACCAACGATCGTATTTAACCGAGGCGCTGCGCAGCAGCTCAGCAATCACATTCAAGCACTTGGCAAAACATCAGCACTCATTGTGACGGATAAAAACCTCGCGGCGAGCGGTGTGCTCGATGCTGTAATCGATGCGCTAAGAGCCGCTAATTTAAAAGTTGAAGTGTTTGATGGCGTTGAACCCAACCCCACAGATCTCAACGTTGAAGCTGGAGCCGCAAAACTTAAAGCGCTGGGTGATGATGCTGTTGTGGTTCCCATCGGCGGTGGTTCTTCTATGGATTGCGGTAAATCAATTGCTTTACTCGATGCCAACCCTGGCACAGTTGAAGCCATGCAATCTTCCGTACCGAAGGCTGCTAAAGCCCAGATTATTGCGGTACCCACAACCGCTGGCACCGGTTCTGAAACAAACAGCGCGTGCGTTATTACTAACGCTCGATTAGGACGCAAGGGTTATGTAATTCATCCAAGTATCACGCCGGCTTTTTCCGTCCTTGACCCCGACCTGACCGTTGGCTTACCTGCCTACCCAACAGCAACCTGCGGCTATGATGTACTCACACACGCCGTTGAGGCGTTTGTTTCAAATCGGACGAATGCATACTCAGACTCCATCGCGTTGACTGCGATCAGTAAAGTCGCAGAGAACCTTCGTGACGTCGTAAAGGATGGTAACAACGTTGAAGCTAGGTCGCAGATGCTGCTGGCTTCTTCAATGGCCGCGATGGCATTTAATGTTGCAGGCCTTGGTTCCGTTCACGGCACAGGCCACGCGATTTCCGCGCGACTGAATGCAGCGCACGGCCAAACCCTTGCTACCATGTTGCCTCATGTCATGGAATTCAACATGAGCGAAAGAGAATCAAAATACATTGAAGTTGCCAAGATTCTTGCCCCCAATGGCCCAGCGACGGGCGCGGGTGCGATTGACGCCGTAATACAACTGCGTGCCGATATTGGCATCGATAAGTCAATCCGAGACTTAGGTGCTGAGGACAACCTATTCGATGTCTTAGTGCAAGATGCCCTGGCCGATCCCGTCAATTTCTCGAATCCAATCCCAGTTGATGCTGACGCCATCGAAAAGATGTACAAAGCGGCTTGGTAGGCCATCGATAAAGAATGAAAGCCCGCTTGTGGATAGCGGCCGGCGCGATCGCAGACGCGATTTGCGCCGATTCAAGCCACGTCAGGACACCTTTGTACTACTGACATCGTCAGTGGAGCCTCGGGGCTTTTACACCACGGCAGTACCTCGCCGTTTCTGCCACAGATCAACAAACTAGCCGTTATTAATCAACGCAGTTAGCGACCCGCTTGACGTAATGCGCCACCCAAACAATTGACGCGAATCTCAGGGCCCAGACCTTCGCGACAAGCACTTATCAGCCCATTGTCTTCGCTAACGGCTGGTTGTCACCGAGGCACGATCAGTCTGTCGAACATTTCGGCTAAAGCTCGTCGCACCGCTATTATTGTGCGGGACGACACGGGTGTATCCAACCGCGTTGGTGAGCTGCGGCCGACCCTAACCTGTTAGCAAATGTGTTGTTCCTGCGACCAATACTCAATTCAATTTTTCACTGGCCCCTTGTTTTTTCTGCACCAATTCCTTTCTAACCTTGGTTATTCGGCAGCACCGGGAAATACTTCGACCAATAAATTCGCCTGCCCTGCTCTTTTTCTGAGAATAAATTCGTCATAAAGCTCTCCGGTCGCTTTGAAAGCTCGATACCTTAGCGCGTCCGCTTTCAGGTCTATAATTTGATAAAGCTGAGTATCTTCTGCTTGTCTTTTCGCAAAACCGCCTTTGGTTATTTTATACATCTTCGGTCCACTCACGGAGACTACGTAAACCGTACCAACATTAGGGTCATAAGCCTGCCCATAAGCAGATGGGGCATTCTCAGCTGGACCGAAAGCAACCTCACCCGTTCGAATATAGGTGTGATCGTGCCCATTGAGCACAAGATCAACTCGGAATTCGTCCAACACGGGTTTCCATAATTGACGAAGCTTGGGATTGTCACGATCGAACGCGGGAGAGAAAACCGGATGATGAAAGGTTACGACCGTCCATCGATTGGGGTTGTTCTGCAAAACATCTCGAAGCCATTCGATTTGCGATTCAATCGCCTCATTAGAGTTTAAAGATATGAAGCGTGTTTCCTGGTAGTCGATAAAATACACGCTCTCGGCCAAACCTTTATTCGGAGGGTCCTGAATAGGGAAAGCAAACTGTTGCTGCCAATGCGGGGTAATTGCAGGGTCTCCTCGATCACGCTGGCGATCTTTTAAGGGCGGCCGGTAAAACCTGGTACCCATCAATTCAACGCGTTCAAACCCCGTGATGTCTAAAACACCTCGATCCAAATCCGTGATCTCACCGGAATCATTTATTTTCAAGGTTCCAGAAGTACCGTCAGGACCCTGCACCGACAGGGTGCGCATCTTCCCATCGTCTGTGGCATCTTCCTCAGAGGCCGTGATGGTCACCCCCAGTTCTTGCTTGGCTGTATTGGCCCAATATCTCAATGCCGGTGAACCTTGGTTAACCCGACGATATTCGTGATTACCGGGTGTCGCAATCACAGGAATGGTGCCATTCACCCAGTCCGGTCCATGATGCCAATCACCCCACTCCTCGTCAGAGTCATGGACATCAATCAAATCCCCAGCATGAAGCGTAAATGCTGCCCTTGGCGCATCTCGAAATGCCTCCCGAAAGACGCGAGACCAATGCATTCGAACATCGTTTTGAGCATCACCAAAGTAAATAAAGCTAAAGGCATTAAATGTTTTACTCGCCGTTTTAAAGTGAAAGTACTCGCTCCAATTAACCCCATCACCTACCCGGTACGCGTACAGCGTCTCAGGCTGCAGATTCTCAAAGGCAACGGTATGGTAGTGAGCCTGATTAATGTCGCTTTGAAAGAAGGTCGTGGTCGCAAGAGCATCTGTGGGCTGTAGCGCCCGTCCATTGGCGTTCGCGAGCGCGATTTGCCCGACTCCTTGGACAACAGAAGTGTCTGTGCGCCAAGTGACCGATTGAGTAGTCGAAGGATCGTTCTCCCAGGTTAGAACAACCCGGTCAGGAATGGGGGTAGGCGCATGCAATTTCGCTGATGCGTATTTCGCAGGCGCCGCCTTGTCATGCGAGCGGGCACAATCTATAAACAAAACGGTGGAGAACAGCAAAATGGTAAAGACGACACGCATTGTTATTAACTCCATAAAGTTTGATCCAGCGCGCACCGAACGTTTCACCAAGCAGGTCGTGGTCAAGTGCGCTGCATGCCAGGGCTTACTGGCATGCTATTGCCGGATGGGATTTTGTTATTTTGAATTTCTCACTTATTTAACCAACGAGCCAATGACGCCTTACCGTTCATTACGCCCTGCTCTCAACCAAGACACAGTCATATAACAACCGCTTTCTACAGGTCCGCTCAAGCGTAACCGTCCACGCAATGGTTCAACGCTTGCGTTCTGTACATTGAGTTCTCACCTAACCGCCGCAAAATCCCATGCCTTTTCATCCGCAGAACGCCAAGTTCTTACATTCGCAAAACACAAACCCGTTATCTTAAGCGCAAGAGTCACCCGCGTTACGATGACGTCTGAAGGCAGCCCCAAATGCCACGCTACGCGTCTATTCGGCAAACAAATCCACTCCCTAGCCAAGCGCTTGCCAATATCCTACTAAAACGCATTTAAGTCGCAAGGTTGGGGATCAATCTTGAGTCGACTCGCTTGGGCTGTAATTCTTAACCCGCGACCGTTGCGTTACTATTATATTACGTTATAACATATCATAATAGAGCGTATCAAAGTCAAGTCAATAGGACCTATTCTCGTGATTCAAAAACTACCCGTAACCGTCCTCTCCGGCTTTCTAGGTGCAGGAAAGACCACGGTGCTTAGCCACATTCTTAACAATCGAGAAGGCAGTAAAGTCGCCGTGATCGTCAATGATATGAGCGATATTAATATCGACGCGGCGCATGTGAAATCCGAGGTGACGTTAAGTCACAAAGAGGAAAAATTAGTAGAGATGAGCAACGGGTGTATTTGCTGCACTTTGCGTGAAGATCTGCTGATCGAGGTTAATCAACTCGCAAAAGAAGGAAAATTCGACTACCTAGTTATTGAGTCGACGGGCATCTCAGAGCCGCTGCCCGTTGCCGAAACCTTTACTTT
>JAQWWC010000356.1 GCA_029249645.1 Pseudomonadales bacterium | reverse complement strand
GTTCCTTGCGATTTTTTAGCGGATCGGTTCACAGTCGTGGTCGTCAGTTCAGTACCAGAGGCGTGGTGCTCAGGCTTAGGCCACTACAGGCCGGCGCTTGCAGGGCGATGATGAATCGTTTACGCCGGTATTTCAAGGATTCAGCATGCCTTGAATCGCTACGTTACACTGGCTTTTAGACCAAACCGAAACGCCAAAGACTATGGTGTCATCGACCACAAGCTGGCTCAAATTCCCTAGATGCTCATTGCTGCTGCAATTTCTTGCGCTGGCTTAGGACAGGCCTTCAAAAAACTGGAATCCTGCGCCGTTATTGAGAGGAAACTTAGCGGCTAGCGGCGAATCAGTTAGGCCCAGTAACCGCCGCAGCTGCTGATGCACATCTTTGGGATGGATGATGGCACCATTGCCAGCGTCCGCCTGCAGGCTCACCGGATCTATCGCAATCGCATTTTGCCTCTCATCTGTTAAGCCAACGACTCGATTGCCCCAACTCGGCGATTTTTGCATCACCATCACCGAACCAATCGGCCAGTGATCTTTGCCCTGCTGAGAATTGTATTCTGGGGTTCTGGCGAAATCCGAGCCCACCACAACCGTTAATCGATCGGCATACCCCGCCGTTTCCGCCAAGGTCCAGATTAAATCGATCGACTCATTCAATAATTGAATCAGCGGTTTGTGCAAGGTGTCGTGATCGTCGTGCGTATCAAAGCCTCCCATCTGAACATCAGCTGCACAGGCAACGCCGGCTGCAAAAGCTGAGCTCGCGACCTGAACCTGGGCTTTCAAATTATTCTGCGTAACATCATCTCTTGGAAAGATTTCTTCAGCCTTGGGCAGATAGCTGGCGAAGTCTTTTAGCGGCCCCCGCGCTCGGGTCGCTTCGCTGAAGACGTGTAGATTGGCTGCCTCCCGTGGTGCGAGCTGGCCTAGGGACTGCAATCGTTGCAATCTGGCTTGACGATGTGTCTCGATCAGGCGGAGCTCTGCGGGCTGTCTAAAATAGACTGGACGCCCATCTTCGTAATATGCGTCGTTGGTGATCAGGCCCTGGAGATTAGGTTCCACAATTTGTGCGATCCCCGCCGGGTCGCCCTGTAGCTTGGTATAGCTGATTAGGTTTTCGGTCGAGCCAAATCCACCGAAATTGACATAGGCCATCGGCGCCGTCGGCGCATAGTGCGCAGCAAACAGCGCTGTCAAGGCTGGGTAACCGGCTGCATTACGCCCACTCCAATTGTGCAAGATACCCGTTGTGTGGGAATTGGTCTGCAGATCAACGCCGTTGATTACCAACATCTGCTGATGGTATTTTTCTGCAAACCAGGCATTGTTCGCAAAAGGCGCGAACTCGACGCTGCCGTAGCGCACTGGGTCCAGCGTGTTGGACCAATTGGTGATCGGTCGCTCGCCCGGCTGGTTCACCTTGGGGTCGCAGTAGCTGGTTACATCCCACCCGCCTTCTGCATGAATTTGCAGCAGAAGCGGCCCTTCATGGCCACCGTCGACTACAGCGCGGGACAGTGCGGGGTAACTCAAAGCTGGGATTACGCCCAAGCTGGACATCGCCTTGAGCAGCGTTCTGCGCTTCATCGGTCGGCCTCTTGCTTATTCATACAGAAACCGAAAATCGGTCATGAAATAGGTTAGTAACGTCATCCAAACACCTTTCATCAGTGTGGAATCCGTCGTATCTAATTGAGAATTACGCCAGTTCTGATTGGAACACTGTTGATCAGGCCATTGACTCAGACCCGCGGAATCCAAGGTTGACCGGTAGGCAAAGGCCGCCTCAACTAACCCGTAGGAGTGCTCGAGTTCTAGCGCATCCAAGGCGAGCGTTTCACCCAGAAATTGTTGATGGAGCGATTGCAGCTGTTGCAAGATATTCGTATTCCGCGCAGTGGTCAGCGGCGCGTTCACCGTCAGGCCCATTTTCACGGGATCCGGCCCAGATTGCTCACCCGCGACATACAATTTAAGCAGGTAGTCTCCTGCAACGGTCACCGTCCAAGGGATTTCGATCGTACCGTTGCAGCTCAATTGATAGTAGTCTGCCGTTTGGTGGCCACACCCATCGATCCTTGCGCCCGGCGGCAGCGCTTCCGCTTCAACGAGAAATCGACTGCCGTCAGGCGCAATCAGCTCAATGCGATCGATTCTTGCATTTCGATCCCCTTCTGAGTCGCTCCAATCGTTTAAAAAGCTAATACTGACCGTATGATCGCCTTCGCTCAAGCGTGCAACCAAGTCATAGGATTCATTAAATTCGGTATTGGGCACCTCAAATACCGCATCGGCAACCCATCGGCTAACCGGACTATCGCCTTTCTCAACATCTACTAATATCCGTCTGCTCTCTGGCGCCGCGTCAAACTCTCGAACTACCACCTCACAAGCCGTTTCCAGCGCCATCTTCTCGGCGATATTGAACATCATTGCCGTGGTTGTCGATGCCCGCAGGGTCACGTTACGGGAATCAATGCCGCCATAGAGCACTTTGTACCCTCGGCTCAGGTTGGTTGGCCGCCCATGATAATCATATTCTGATAATTCGTCGGGGCTCCAGCCCCAGTAGTAACCGGCCAGGTTATAAAACTTGAGGTCCAGCTCTTCAGGCGTTAAGAGCCGCCGGGTGCCAATCTCAGCCAGTTGCGGGTTTTGATTGCCATCGGCACCATTGACGCGAAACCAAGGGCTAACCAACAGTTCAATAATCAACTCGCGACCGTTGTAAGCCGCGGCCGAGTTCAGCCCAGCCTTAAAGTTGCCCGCAAGCGTATCGATAAAGTCTTTTTGCGCCTCAAAAACCGCCAGGCGCGTTTCAAAATCAGCATCGGTTGTGACCTCCGGCGCTTGCGCCACTTCGCTACCCATCACAGCCGGCCACCAAAACTTTATGGCTGCGCTTGCAAACCAGGCGTCTTCGGCAATCTGCTGCCCCAACCACTGCAGCGATGACCCTTCAGGGGGCGCCTCATCGGCCATAAAACCCGGCTTACGCATATCGCGATACCATGTATCGCCAGCCTTATAGCCCAGCTCGCGGTCAACAATAAGCAGAACCTTAACGGGTTCGTCCCCGGCTTGGTCCCCGGCCGCCGTCAGTTGAAAGCTGTATTCCCCTGCCGTACTGACAGCAAACGGAATGGTGATGCGGCCATTGCAACCTAACGTTAAAAAATCGTCGTTAACCCAAGGGCAACCGTGGAACAAAGTGACTTCTTCCGCCAAGCTTTCGAAATCAATTGTGAGCGCAAAACTGTCAGGGCCCTCAATGGTCAGCGATTTGAATTTGGCATTTCGATCACCTTGGGTATCCTCGTCATAAAAATCATTAATAAAGCTCAGTTCAATAAAAACGGTCCCCACTTCGAAATCGGCCATTACGGCAGGTAAGGTCTCGAAATCTGTATTCGCAATATCAAAATCGGCTGAAACCAACAAACCACGACTGACCGGATCTCGCAGACCCTGCTTGTAGTTATCTGGCAAAGCGTCTTTTCCGCCCCAGGACTCATTCAACAACCCAAGGTCGCCATAGAACTGAAAGGACCCGGCAACCGGGTCGAGAATCTGATGACAGACCGTACACGCAGGGTTTCGCATCGTGGGGTTATCGCTATCTGATAACGCAGCGGGCTCGGTTGAGCGCGGCGCCGACTTTTCGATATCAACCCCTAAGAAGTGATAAAAGGTCCACCGCGCCCGCGCGCGATTCCGATTGGTCTCGGTGCTCGGGTAGCGATGTAAAAATGCAGGTGTATTTAAGACGCCCGCGTGGGGGTACTCAATGAATTCCGAATGCCCCGTCACTAAGCTGGTTTGGAACTCGGTGTCTTCCGAGACAAGGTGCTGATCTTTAATAATTTGGCCTCGGTTTTGCCCCGGCTTGAATTGGCGGTGATCGATACAGGGCGCATCAGGAAACTTCTGACAATAGGAGACCTGCTCAGGATCACTCATCTCGAATTCAGCGCCGCCGTTTAAAAAGTCATTTACTGCGTAGTTCATCATCATGTAATCTGCCGTCACCACCTCCTGGTAGTTGCGGTCGTTTTCAACGATATAAGCAATTAACTCAACGGCTGAGCGCGCCAAGCCCCACTGCCAATGGCGGTACTTCGGCCAATCAAAAAATCGCTCGCCGGCCTTGGCCTGCTCTGCAATAAAGGCTTGGTTGCCCTGTGGGTAAAAGCCAGGCCCCTCGAGCTGTGATTGATCGATCGGCTGTCCTTCAAGAAAGGCATCCGTTAGCAGCCTGTCATTTGCGCTTCGGGTTAGGAATTTGTGAAACCCTGGGTCCTGGGTCAGCGCCCGCAAAGCTGCCCTTAAAGCCGCCTCGTCATCACCGTCGAGTTGGGCATATTCGGTCTCGGTTGGATTACGGCCCAGCATCAAAATGGCAGCGCGGCGCAAGGTTTCAGCACTGCTTGTGAGCCGGGTGCCCTTGAAAAACCCATCTGTTGCAATCGGCGTTTTGACGGTACTACCGGACAAACCGGCTTCTACCTCAACCTGCTCGACAAACGATCTAAAGATCTCATATTCCGGCGCGCTCTGGGTGAACACCGCGCCGCCGCCGTGACTCACACCCCGAATTTTGCTGAGCAGCAGCGCGCCATTGCCCTGGGCAATAAAGCCCCGCAATGTTTCATAGTTTTGCTGTGAGCCTGG
>JAQWWC010000355.1 GCA_029249645.1 Pseudomonadales bacterium | reverse complement strand
GAATGCGCGCTATAAGCCGGATGAGCTGGCCTATGTTGTGAGCAATGCTGAACTGAAACTCATCGTGACCCACGATTTGATCAGCGAGTATGCGGACTTCGGGCGGCTCCTGCTCGAGGCGGCTGCGCTTTCAAAACCTGAAGCGCTTTCGGCAATGGTGATGTTGGGCGGGCAGCGGGCAGGCTTCATGACCCAAGCTGACTTTGAAGCCGCGGGTGTTAACTCGGATCAATCGGCCGTGCTTGAAACCCTCCGCGCCGTATCCTCTGAGGATACGGCGATTATGATGTATACCTCAGGCACCACCGCGCACCCAAAAGGCTGTCCGCTACATCATGATATGTTGGTTCAAAACGGCATCAATATGAATCAGAGCCGCTATTTCTTGACCGATCAAGACCGGTTTTGGGCGCCGCTACCGATGTTCCATATGGCCTCGATCTTACCAATGCTGTGTTGTATTGATGCTGGAGCTGCCTTGTTATCGATGGTGCATATGGACGCGGGTGAAAGCCTTGCCATGTTGGAGGCTGAACGGGCAACGGTTGCATTTCCGTCCTTTCCGACCGTCACGGCGGCATTGATCGCACACCCAGATTTTGAGACTCGGGATCTCTCCTCGATCAAACGACTGAATAATGTCGCGCCACCGGACGTGCTTCGACAGTTTCAAGCGGCGTTTCCCCAATCGATACAAACCGGCGCGTATGGCCTGACGGAGGCTGGGGGGGTTCTTGCGTTTAACCACCCCGATGAAACGCTTGAAAGTCGCGTGACGACTTGCGGTAAGCCGATGCCGGGTCTGGAGGCAAAGATCATGCATCCGGAAACTGAGGAGCCCTGTTTGCCCGGGGAACGCGGAGAGATTTGGCTTCGGGGCTATGCCATTTTTAAGGGTTATTACAAATCTCCAGAAAAGAACGAGGAAGCCTTTAAGGATGGTTGGTTCCGAACGGGCGATCTCTGCGTGATGCGTGCAAGCGGTGAGATCGAGTTCCACGGCAGAATCAAAGACATGTTAAAAGTGGGCGGTGAAAATGTCGCCGCGATCGAGATAGAATCCCTGATCTCAAAACATCCGAGCGTTAAAATGGCTCAGGTCATCGGCGTGGCGGATGACCGTTTGTCTGAAGTTGCAGCTGCCTACATTGAATGTCACGACGGGCAGCAGGTCACAGAAGACGAAGTCATTGAATATTGTCAGGGCAAGATTGCGAGTTTTAAAATCCCGCGCCATGTTCGAGTTGTCCAGGACTGGCCAATGTCCGCAACCAAGGTCCAAAAGTTTGTGCTTCGGCAGTGGTTTGACGCTGAAGTTAGCGCTTAGGTTGGTCGATGTTCGGGTATCGGCCGAGCAGCAAGACTAGGATTACGGAGCCGGTAAACGCGCCGGCGCCCAATGCAAAGCCGGTCCGATAACTTTGGGTGATCTCGTAAAGCTCTGCAAAGAGGGCGGGGGCTATGCCGGATGCCGATGCTAGCCCGGCATATAAAAACCCATAGATTTTGGCATAGTGCCGGGGACCAAAGTAGGTCGCGGCAAGGAATGCCATTAAATCAAGTTCTGCACCCGCGGCGAAGCCCAATAGAATTGCTGCAATCTGTGCATTAGCTAGGGTTAAATCCGACCAGAGCAATAGGCAGCCTACAATAGGCAGCGAGATTGCGATGGCAGCAACACCGGGTGCCCAGAATCGGTCCACGCAGAATCCGATGACCAAGCGACCAACGATCACAGCCGTGCCAAACAAACTGATCGTTTGCGCTGCATCGACGGATGAGATACCCGTATCGGTGAGCGCAGGGATCATATTGGGAACTAGACCCGATTGCGCGATATAGACCAAAAAAATTGAAGCGAGCAGAACCCAAAACCGGTACCCTGAAACCGCCTCGGTCAGCGTCAAACCCCAATCGTCCTTGGGCGTTGCTGCGTCATCCGCTTTCGTGGTGTGACCGGGTTTGAAGTAGAAAAAAACCAATGGCCAGGCGACAACCAGGGGCAGGAGCGCTAGCGTCAGATAGCCCACTCGCCAGCCGTAATGGGTTAATACCCAAGCGATTGCGGGTGGCACCAGCACGGCGCAGAGTCCCGTGCCGCTGAGTACCAACCCGAGCGCTAAACCGCGCTGACGATGAAAGTTGGTGGTGACAGCCGTGGTCCAGGTGACCGGAATCGTGCCGGCGCCCAAAAGCGCCATCGCAGCGTAGGCGGCATAAAATTGCCAAAGCTGCCCGGTTGTGAAGGCGGGTATTAAAAAAGCCAGACTCAAGCCCGCCAGACCAAAGAGGGCAACAATCCGCGCGCCGTGGCGATGAATGAGTAAACCGATGAGGGGGGACGTGAGTACCCCCATGCCAGTGCTGAACAAAAGCGATAATTGAAACTCAGATCGAGACCAGCCGAACTCTTGAGTAACCGGCACTACGAATAATCCCATTGTATAAAACGGCAGCACGATCGAGCTGCAAATGACGCCGACGCACGCGGCAATTAAAAGTAAAGGCTGGCGAGTGATTTCGTTCGAGGTAAAGTTTGACCAGACTGGCATGCTGAGGCCTTGTTTGCTTTTTCAGTACGCTAATCGATTCGACGACAGATTCCTAGCGGCGGTTTCAGAGGCAGGGCGCAATCGAGCTGATAGCGGGTCATGGGGTAGCTGGGTTCCTCGCGTTCTGGCTATTATGTCGTAATCGGAGTTAATGAAAATTAAGAGGCGACGCCATGATGCAAGGTATGCCGGAGCACGGCACAGCATTTTCAGTTTTGAAGACAGAAATGATCGAGCGCGGTCGCGGAGATGTGCAATGGCGGGATGGTAAAACCGCGGTGTACGTGTTTAACGCGGGTGAGGATGTGACCGAGGTCCAAAAACAAGGCTATCTGTTATATCTCTCTGAGAATGGCTTGGGGCCGGCTGCCTTTCCATCGCTCAAAAAAATGGAAGCCGAGGTGGTGGGTATGGGACTGTCTTTGTTGCATGCGCCCGAAGGGGCCGTCGGCCATATGACCTCCGGCGGTACTGACTCGATTACCATGGCCGTGAAAGCTGCGAGAGACTATGCGCGAGCACAAGGCCAGCCCGAGCCGTTTAATTTGGTCCTGCCGTATTCGGCGCATCCTGCCTTCGATAAGGCGGCGGCGCTGATGTCGATCGAAATCCGACGGGTTGCGACGCGACCCGATTACTTGGCGGATGTGGGTGCTATGGCGGATCAAATCGATGACAGCACTTTGATGATGGTTGGGTCCGCGCCCAGCTTTCCGTACGGTTTGATTGACCCGATTGCGGATCTCAGTGATCTGGCGACGGCGCGTAATGTTTGGCTGCACGTCGACGCCTGTGTTGGCGGATACATTGCCCCGTTTGTTGAAATGAATGGCGTTGACCTACCGCCTTGGGATTTTCGGGTGCCGGGAGTTTGTTCGTTGTCTGCGGATCTGCACAAGTATGGTTATTG
>JAQWWC010000354.1 GCA_029249645.1 Pseudomonadales bacterium | reverse complement strand
AAGGGCACTTCGTCTAAAAATCCGAACACGGCGATGCCCGCGTTATTAAACAAAATGTCCAAGCGTTGGCCCGCTGCGGTCCCAAAATCGATCATTACTTGGTCGAATGCGGCCTTGTCAGTGACATCTAAAAAAGCCGTGAAGCAGTCGTTATCGAGATCCCCCTTCAAGACGTCGAGGCCAGCTTGGTCGACATCGGCTGCGCCGACAAACCAGCCACGCGCATGAAATTGCAGCGCCGTCGCGCGACCAATGCCGCTGGCAGCGCCCGTTATGAAAATTGTTTGTCGGGTCATGGGTTTGCTCTCTCAACTTTAGTGATCGCTATGCGAACACTTTTTGGATGGGGTAGCAAGTCATGCGCGTTTTAAGGAGCCAGCAGTGCATGCGGTTCCAATGCAATTCCGGATCAAATGAACGCTCTAAATTGCCCTTTAATGGTACTAGGACTAAAACTCTCAGGCTTGTTGGCTGGAAGCTGAATCTCCGACTGCCGCGGTCAACCCGTACGATGAACGGTCGCGGAAGTTGCCGCTTTAGTCCCTAGACTTTAGGAAGAAAGTGTTGCCGGTCTTTAGTCTCAGCGGAGCAGCTTTTGAAAGGCTGTTATACTTAGCGCTGACTTTGCGGCTGAGGCATGAGCCGCTTGTTCGTAAGGCTTAATCATTCAAGAGGTAGATGGCGATGAGAATTTTTCTAGTGCTCGGTGTAATGAGTTTGTTGGCGGCCTGCGGTGACGCCGAGCAAGCGACGGAAACCGCGCAAACTCCGAAGTCAACAGCACCGGGGGGCAATACCCAAGAAGCCTCGGTTTCCGAGGTCAAGGTTTTGAGCCCTGAAGCTGCAGAGCTTCAATTTCAGGGCAGGCTGCCGGACACAACAGACCCTGATTGGAAGTCAAAGATAGCCGAGCCAGCCATGGCACCGTTTGAAGAGGGACAGGCTTACTTCTGGGAACTCAAAACCAATCACGGCACCATGGCCTTTAGACTCTTCCACAAGTCGGCGCCAAGACACGTTAATAGCACGGTTTATTTAACGCAGATTGGATTCTATGACGATGTCCTGTTTCATCGGGTTATTCCTGGCTTTATGGCCCAAGGCGGCGATCCAACCGGTACGGGTCGAGGTGGGCCAGCTTATAAATATGACGGCGAGTTTGCTGCTGGGTTGTCTCACACCAAGCCGGGTTTGCTGAGTATGGCAAACGCTGGACCCGGAACCGATGGCAGTCAGTTTTTCATCACCTTCACGGCAACACCATTCTTGGATGGCAAACATACAATCTTTGGAGAGATGGTGGCCGGAGACGCAGTGCTTGATGCGCTTGAAGCACGCGGTAGCAGGCGAGGTACAACTTCAGAAGTGCTGAAGATCGTGAGCGCTAGGATATTGGTGCAACCTGTTTAGGGGACGCTAGAAGGGCCGCGCTTGGCTGATCGAGATGTCGCCTCGAACGCAATCTGGCGTCGGGGGTAGGGTGCGAGAGCCTGGGCGTCAGAAGAGAGTGCGTCTGGTCTTGTATGACGGCTCGTTTAGGCAAGAGCCGTGAGCCCTCCAGGTCCCGCAGCATTGGCTTTTCCTTCGTTTCTTGATTCACTAGGATAAAAAACATAGGAGCCCGACAACCATGACAACACCACTTTGGGCCTTAGCGGCGGGCTGCGTACCCGATGCGGCACCTTGGGACATTCCACGCATAGCAGCAGCGTCAGGATTTCGTTCCTCGGGTATGTGGGTGGATCCAAAGACCACTTGGGGGCGTGATGCCCTGTCAAAAACGCAGCAAGCCCTAACCGAGACGGGTATTGCGTTGGTTGATGTAGAGGTCGCCTGGCTCGAGAAGAACAATCGAGCCACCGATATCCAAAAATTAATTGTTGATGTGGGTTTGGCGCTGGGCGCTCGCAACCTCTTGGTTGTATCTAGGCATGAAGATTACAACGCGTCGATCGAACAGTTTCGGGACGTATGTGATCGTGCGGGCAATGGCCTGCGGGTTTGTTTGGAGTTTGGAGAGTTCACACAGATTAAGTCGTTGCAGGCCGCCAACGCTTTTATCAACGCGGTGGATCATCCGTCTGCGGGAATTCTCATTGATTTGATGCACATCGCAAGGAGTAAGGAGCCCTTGCCCGATTTAACAGCATCGCGTTTTCCGTATCTGCAGGCCTGTGACTTTTTGCAGTCCTCGACATCGATGACGGGTCGGGATTATATCCAAGCGGCGGTCGATGATCGTTATTGCCTGGGGGAAGGGGAGGCGGACGCAACTCGAATGAATCTTGTACGTCACGCTAGTATAGATGTCAGCCTTGAGATTCGGTCCCGCGCGTTGCGCGAGGCGTTTCCGGATCCCATTCAAAGGGCACAAGCAATCTTTAACCGCTGTGTTCGAGAATAGACTGTCGAATTCGGCATTCACTTCCATTCGTCAAGTTGCTAGATTCACCAAGGTATCCATTCAAAAAAGGACACCTCGTGACGAAACCGCTTTGGCAATATAGCGCCGTTGATTTGCATCGCGGCATCACCGGTCGAGATTTTTCGGCGCGAGAAGTCGTCACCTCAGTGACAGCACGAATGCGGGCTGAAAATCCAAGCCTGAATGCAGTGGTCTTTGATTACACTGATCAAGCGCTGGCCCAAGCTGATTTAGTCGATGAGCGGCTCGCAAAAGGGGCTTCCCCCCGAATGCTCGAAGGCATTCCAGTCACGATTAAGGTCAACGTAGATTTGACCGGCACGCCTACAACCAATGGCCTACCTGTGTTTGCGAACAACCTTGCGCCAGGCAATTCGCCGATCGTGCAGAACCTTCTCAACGAGGGAGCTATCATCATTGGGAAGACCAATACGCCGGAACTCTCAATGCGGGGTACAACGGATAACCCGCTTCATGGCCTAACGAAGAGCCCTTGGGATGAGCGGGCGTCACCTGGCGGATCCTCAGGAGGTGCGGGAGCCGCGTGTGCTGCCGGATTTGGACCGATTCATCACGGCAATGATATTGCCGGGTCGCTGCGCTTTCCAGCCTCGTGTTGCGGGGTTGCGACGGTCAAGCCTGGATTGGGCCGGGTGCCCGCGTTTAACCCATCCGCGCCGGCGGAGCGTGGTTTACTGTCGCAACTGATGTCGGTACAGGGCGCGATTGCGCGTGAAGTGAAGGACGTCCGATTAGCGACGCAAGTGATGGCTCAGTCTGATCCGCGCGATCCTTGGTGGGCACCGGTCCCATTTTTCGGTCCAGAACCGGACGGCGCGATACGAGTCGCGTACACCAAAGCGTCACACGGTTACCCGATTCATCCTGAAATTCTTGCGCACCTAGAACTGGCGCAGGCAGCTCTTACCGCCGCGGGATACCAGGTCGAGGAAGTCGCCGTGCCCAGTATTACGCCTGCTGCAAAGGCGTGGTTTGATGTTGCGCTGCTCGAGATTAAGGAAGGGTTGGATCCGCTTGCGCGCGAGCATGGCAGTCAGACCATTCAAAATATCTTTGACTACTACTACCAAATGTCCAACACGGTGGACTACCAAGGATATCTGAAAGGGGTTGGCGATCGCAGTGGCATTATTCGGCCATGGAATGCGTTTTTGCAGGACTATCCGCTTGTATTAACGCCCTTTTTAATGCGCCCAACTTATGATTACGACCATGATGAAACCTTCGAAGGCAGTAAAGACTTATTTGATTCAGCGATCTACAGTTACGGCATAAACTACATGGGTCTGCCAGCGGGGGTTGTGCCAACTGGCCTGATCGAGGACCGACCTTCAGCCGTTCAGATCGTTGGGCAACGGTTTCGGGAAGACCTGATACTTGATGCCCTAGAGGTTATAGAAGCGGCGGTAGGTGTGCTCAGCCCTCGGCTTTGGTGACTGTGTGCTTGTTTCTTCTTTAGAGCAGGTGTTCACGTCACGCGCGGTTGACGATGACGGTAACTTCACTGAGTCCTACGCGTTTTGACGTTATTGAATGCTTGGTAAATTTGAGTTCAAGCGTGATATCAATCCTCAAATCGGAAGGACGGACCGATGTCCTTTTGTTCCGTGCCAAAGTCGTCGGCTTTGGTTTGGCTTTCGTCATTGCTGTTGAGATCGGCGGGGATAGTTCGTTAGGGTATCGCCGCGCCTAAATAGCCTTAGGCCTCTTTTAGGTCTAAGGGTGTGTTCCTATGTGCTAGATGTTCGCTAATGACCTCGCTGCCAAGCGTTGATCCGTCATTGTTGCCCAATGTAATAGCAGGCCATTGGCCATCCTTGAACATAAACAACACGGTGGCGCCCTCAGGGCCCGCAACGAGTGGGCCGTAACCTCGGTTGGCTAAGCCAATTCGAATATCGCCAGCTACGTGCCAGGTAGCGCCGACCTTCTGCGTGCCGTCGAGAATGATTTCCGTATAGTCACAAGCGTGGGTGTGCGCTTCGGTATAGCAATTGGGTGGATAAAACACCTTAAAAACAGTCGGTGAAGCGGCATCCGTCGCGTCACCAACGCGGTACATGCTGGTCACAATGCCCGAAGGCAATTCGATTTTATCCAGGTCGTCCCAGTTGAATGCCAAATGGCCCTTCTTTTGAAGTTCACTTGCCAGGGCAGCATCTGTTTTCTTTGGCATTACAGCTCCAACGATGAGGGAATCTAGAGTTATACGAGTCCTTGCTCGCAAGTTCAAGGCACAATCAATCACCTGCGAGCGTTTAAAAAAGACTGCTGTGATTCGTGACGCCTCGAAGATTTCACTCAGATGCCTCATTAATGCAACAACTAAGCTGTTTTTCAGCTGCTGATGAGGTGCGTCTGACCAAACTTGAGGATCTCTTTCAAGACAGGTTGAAGAGAATGCCCCAATGGGGTTGGGATATATTCGTATCGTACAGGCTTGGCTTGATATGGAACTTTTTCGAGCATGCCGATCAATACCAAGCGCCTCAGGCGCTCAGCCAATAGGTTGGTTGGGATTTTTTCAGAACAATTTGCAAAATCGGCGAAGGTACGGCAATCGAAGAATAAGGCATCGCGCATAATCACCAAGGTCCATTTGTCACCAAACAGATCCAG
>JAQWWC010000353.1 GCA_029249645.1 Pseudomonadales bacterium | reverse complement strand
ATAAAAATTATCGGCGTTGAGCCACAAGAAGCTGCCCTCCTGTCCGGCAGCTCCTGGTCACCGCACAAGATCCAAGGCTGGACGCCAGATTTTATTCCAGAAATTCTAGACCCTTCGGTCACTGACGAATTGGTTTTGGTTTCTGATGAGGAATCTTTAGAAACCGCTAGGGATCTCGCGCGATTAGAAGGGATATTTTGTGGCATTTCCTGTGGTGCCACCATGGCTGGCGCATTAAAAGTTGCAGCTGAAGTCGCGCCGGGACAAACCTTTTGCGTTATGTTGCCAGACACCGGTGAGCGATACTTGTCGACGCCGTTGTTTGAGCACCTGACTGAAGACAGTGACGATGAATGGTTAGCGACGCAATCGTAAAACATCCCGCCGTGCGAAAATCTCAAGCTCGCAAACTTTGGTTTCTGAGCTTGAATATGACTTGGATGGTATTTGTATCGCGACCTCATTTTCTGCTGTCCAAGCATTCGTTTTAAGCGACCGCTCAGGTCGACAGGGCACCAAGTTGACTCAGCCATTAAACGGTGGAAAGCGCCTAAACTAAAGGCCCCGCAAAACCTGCCGTGAATACCATCAGAGATTGACCGATCGGTCGACGAAACGTTTGAGCCGCTGCCAAACATTTGAGGGGCAGCCCCTACACCATGAATCCTGGCGACACATCCAGCTAACCCCGCCAGGCGCGACTAAGCGCGATCAACAGCGCATTGATGAAATCAATCGAGCAAGCACCATCAGAGCAACGGCATCGGGCTATGGTTGGAATCGACACGTGTTACTGATCCCCTGTTCCTGGATGGTCCGATCAGATGAGACCTCATCGTTTACGACTAGCAGCGCGACCGCCGAGCGCGCAGTCTTGCGCATGAGCAACGTAAAGCATGCGCCCACAAAAAAACCCCGACTGTCTAACAATCAGGGTTTTTTTAAACGTTACTTATTTTTCAACGCGCAAGCCGCTATAGCATGCCATCTAGTTCTGGTACTGCTTTAAACAAATCAGCCACCAAACCATAATCTGCAACTTGAAAGATCGGCGCATCTTCATCTTTGTTGATGGCAACAATGACTTTACTGTCCTTCATCCCAGCAAGATGCTGAATGGCGCCGCTGATACCAACCGCAATGTAGAGATCCGGAGCAACAATCTTGCCCGTTTGTCCAACTTGCATGTCATTGGGCACAAAGCCCGCATCAACCGCGGCACGTGACGCACCAATTGCAGCCCCAAGCTTGTCTGCCACACTTTCAAGCATTGCAAAGTTTTCACCGTTCTGCATCCCACGCCCACCCGAGACGATAATGCTCGCCGCAGTCAATTCAGGCCGTTCCAGCGCGACAACGTCTTCCCGAACCCAAGATGACACACCCATTGCGGCCGGCCCATCAATCACTTCGATCGTGGCACTTCCGCCTTCGGCCGAGACGGGGTCATAAGCCGTTCCGCGAACCGTGAGCACTTTAACGGCATCACTGCTTTGAACCGTTGCGATGGCATTGCCTGCGTAGATTGGTCTTTTAAACGTATCTTCAGATTCAACCGAGATGATCTCGGAGATCTGCGACACATCTAATAAGGCAGCAACCCGTGGCATGTAATTCTTGCCTGAGGTCGTCGCCACAGTCAGGATATGCGAATAGCCCGAGGCTACAGACACGATCAAATTCGCCAACTCTTCAGCCAAGGCATGGCCATAATTCTCATGATCGGCAATCAGTACTTTCTGCACACCGTCGACCTTTGCCGCGGCATCCGCAGCCCCTTGGCAACTCTGGCCAGCAACCAACACGTGGATGTCGCCCCCAATCGCTTTCGCCGCGGCGACAGCGACCTGTGTTTGCACTTTTAAGTTGTTCTGATCGTGTTCTGCTATGACTAAGACACTCATGAAATCACCTTCGCTTCGTTTCGCAATTTATCGACTAAAACCTCGACACTATCTACTTTAATGCCCGCGGCTCGTTCTGCAGGGGGCTCGACTTTCAGAGTCTTCACACGAGGTGACACATCGACCCCAAGGTCTGCAGGCGTCATGACATCAATCGGCTTCTTCTTCGCCTTCATGATGTTCGGCAATGACGCATACCGCGGCTCATTCAAGCGCAGATCCGTGGTCACGATGGCCGGTAACTTGACCGTAATTGTTTCAAGACCACCATCGATTTCTCGAGTGACCGTTGCGGAATCTTCCCCAAGGTCGATCTCTGAAGCAAACGTCGCCTGGGCGAGGCCGGCCAATGCAGCCAACATTTGTCCTGTCTGAGAATTATCCCCATCGATGGCTTGTTTGCCCGTGATAATCAGTCCTGGCGCTTCTTTGTCGATCACAGCCTTTAGGGCTTTCGCGATCCCAAGGGGCTGAAGCGCCTCATCCGTCTCAACCAAAATGCCACGATCCGCGCCTAACGCCAAGGCCGTTCGCAATTGCTCCTGACACTGACTAACACCAACAGATACGACGATCACTTCTTCAGCCTTGCCGGCCTCTTTTAATCGAACCGCTTCTTCGATCGCGATTTCGTCAAATGGATTGACCGACATTTTGACATTATTTAGGTCCACGCCAGATTGATCCGCCAAAACTCGAATATTGACGTTGTAATCCACGACGCGTTTGGCTGT
>JAQWWC010000352.1 GCA_029249645.1 Pseudomonadales bacterium | reverse complement strand
ATCGGACCATAGTTATACCGCTTTAACCACCAAAGCGACAACCATAATTGCAATAGCCAGATGGGAAAAACAATGCCGTAGACTTGCCAGAGCTGCAGCTGCCCGACCCATCCAAGACCTGCTCCTGTAAACACCAGCATGCAAAGCAACGACTGCATGAGATAATTGGTCAGTGCCATTCGACCGACCGCAGCAAGGCGCAGGCTATGCCACCCGCCTTTGATAAACCACAGCAGTAAACCGATCCAGCCAAGGGTTACCGCCATTCGACCCAGATGATAGGTTGGCGCAAGTTTGAGAAACGCATCAATCAGGTCAAATTGGCTTTGATACGCGAACCAAACTTCAAAGCCATTAATCGCAAATCCTACGGCAAAGCCAACGGCAGCCAATTTTGCATAAACTTCCCGAGCATACTGACCTTGCAGCACGCCAAGCTTATAAAGCGCCATACCCAAGATCATCATGACCAGCGCATCGGGCAGGAGAAAGCTCCAGAGTGAGCTCATTAAAATGGCCGTGTTATGATGCGCAGTCCATGTGAAAGCACGCTCATAGGAGCCTCCCCTAGCCGCCACTTCCTGCTCGATCATTTTGTCAGTTAGAGCATGCTCACTTTTGAAACCCTCCCACTCAGCCGCTAAGACGGCAACATCTTCTGGCACCGGTTGATCAGCGGACTGCTGTGCGGCCGCTGTTTCGGCGTTGGCGCGCAAGTATTTTACTCCAAAATGGCTGGCGGTGTTGTAAAGCGTAATGAGCACCGTGAGACCGAGGGCAAGACGGAGCAAGGTGCGCCCCTCTAGATTTCGCAGGAAATAAAGTAAAAATCCAGCCAAGGCATAAGTTACTAAAATGTCACCCGTCCACAATAGAACATAACCGTTGAACAATCCGAACAAGAGAAGCCAGGTGGTTCTTTTTATGTGCAGCCATCCACGTCCCTCACGTTTGTTTCCAAGAAATAGGATGACACCAGCACCGAAAAGAACCGAAAAAAGACCACGCATTGAGCCTTCTGCGACCAACTCAATGACCCCCCAAGCGAACAAATCGGCGCCGTCCTGGATCATCAGCCCGGGGACAGTGTAGGCCGCCGCCACAAAGCCAAAGCCGATAATATTCATCAGCAAAATACCAAGCAGGCTAAAGCCTCTTAAAACATCTAGGCTTTCAATTCGGTCAGATTCAACAACCGGCTGGTTTGTCATTTGGCATTCTCACTAACTTATTCAACACAGAAAACAACCTAATCATAAAGCAACATGACCAAATCATCCTATAGGCAGCAAGCTTAGAAAACAGATTGACCTGTACCGGCCGCTCCCAGAGGACTTCCTTAAGCTCGCGCGTTCGGACATTGGGTGATCGCAATTCAGAGGATTTAGTCGTACCCAATCCTCGCTGGTAGTTTAAAAACGGCTCAATTTATCGAGGTTTGTGGAACAACTTTTGACCCGAAGGGTTTAAAGAGACAAAAAAACACATCGGCGTCATCCAGACTGCTTTCTAATCGCCCACAAAAAAGGGAGCCTAAGCTCCCTTTTTTGTCAAAGTCGTTAAATTTGAACTCAACGCATGG
>JAQWWC010000351.1 GCA_029249645.1 Pseudomonadales bacterium | reverse complement strand
CCCCGCCCCTAGGACGTTCACTGTGACGCTCACCAGACGCCCGGAGCTGTCGCTAAAACAGCAGGCAGTGCAATGTGCAGCCGGCAGAAACCCATCGAGACAACCGGAGATGGCTTAAAATTCGCCGCCCTTCACCACTTGGACACTCGCAATCAATAGCGCTAGTAAGGACGCGCTCCAATAAAAACGCCAGACAATTCGCCGCTTGTTTGGCCAAGAGGATATGGCCACAAATTACAACCCATAGCCGCTGGCTTGGTCCCCTATGCACCCATCCGGTGGCCCCATGTCCCATATTTAGACTTCAGGGAGACGAGCAGAAAATCCGGTAAACTAAGGCGCCAGCACCCTCCAAACAATTAACGCTCGCGCGTGATTTCTACTTTGCCCGAACCGCTTGACTCGGATTACCCCAGAGCGACGTAATCACCTCTTGGCCAATCACCCAGAACACGGCGTCTTCATGCAATATCGAGCGCTGCTCACCCAAAAGCGATTGGCCATCATCTTCTTCCACAGCTAGATAACCAGGCGTTGTCAGCGTCAAAGCAGCTGGATCGGCTGGATTATTGATTTCGAACAAATACAGCCTCGAAACCCACTGCCAACTGTCCTTCAAATAGCCCTCAACGGGAATAGCCATGCGATGCTGGTCCTCTGCTCGGCGCCAATAGGTAAACGCTTTGCGGTTCCATTCAGCGGGCGAGTAGCTGTAGTCCATCGTGCTGTCGAGCGCGATGGCGCCGAGGGATGCAGGCGCGCTTAAGTCTGCGACATCAAAAAACTCGATTTTCGCCAGCGAATCAATTTGGCCGATCCCCATGAGAACAGAATCGCTCACGGGGTGGAGAAAGTTCGAAAACCCAGGGATCTCCAAAGTGCCGGCAACCTTTGGATCGCTCGCATCCGTTAGATCAATCACATACAGCGGATCCCTTATCTCGAAGGTCACCAGATAACCCCGGTCACCCACAAACCGAACGCCATAAAGGTCTTCATTGGGCTTACCCAACTCATCAGGCCGTTGATCATTGGGTAACTGGCCGACAATGCTTAACGTCGGTTTATCACTGGCTGGTTCTAGCACATAAAGAGTGTGATCTATCCGGTCATCAACGTCATTCGTCCAGCGCGTTAACACGGTCCTTAAGGTCCCGCCATTCTCATTCAACCTGTAATCACGGTTGCCTCCTAGGAACAATCCGCCGAGCAGTCGACTTGAACCTGCGTAGGGCAACCCGTCTTCGAGCTGAAACTGATGAATCAAGGTTTCAGCCTCACCAATCTCATAAAGCCCTGATGTGAAGTACAAGCTGGTCGTGGTTAAGTAAACGCCCTCGATCGACTCGAGCAAACACATGGCGTCGATCACCTCAGCAGAATCGGGGTCAATTTGTAGGACAAGCGTTAAAATAGGATTGCCCCGAGCCTCAGGCGCCGCATCATCTTCTGGATTGATGGCATAGCACTGATCATAGGTGACCGGCGTTAGAACCTCACCATCGCGCTCG
>JAQWWC010000350.1 GCA_029249645.1 Pseudomonadales bacterium | reverse complement strand
GTCTTGCTGCGGTCGGTCGAATGGCACTGACCAATTATCTCATGCAGTCGTTGCTTTGCATGCTGGTGTTTACAGGAGCAGGTCTTGGATGGGTCGGGCAGCTGCAGCTCTGGCAGGTCTACGGCATTGTTTTTCCCATCTGGCTATTTCAATTATGGTTATCGCTTTGGTGGTTAAAGCGGTATTACTATGGTCCGATTGAGTGGCTTTGGCGTGCGCTGACCTACGGGGCCTTCCCAACACTGCGGCGATCTAATGCGCAAAACAGGGTGCAGTAGCGTAGCAGGCATCACAAACCTTTTGTTTATTGGTCGGTAGGCAAGAGCCTACCCATGGCCTAGATGAAGGCGTGTTTAGAAATTTTGAATGGCCTAGGCGTGGCAACCAATCAAACGAAATAGGCGCGGGACAACATTTAGCCCCGCTTTCGACACTGCTCTGAGTCGTTGCGATCAGACCCTGCTCAGCAGGCAGCAGCGCTACTGGAACAGGTAACCAACGACAGTCAGCACGATGGTATAGGGCAGTGCCATATAAACCATGCGGCCATATCCTAAACGAATGATTGGCGCCAGCGCGGAGGTCAGAAGGAATAAAAATGCAGCTTGACCATTGGGTGTTGCCACGGATGGCAGGTTGGTGCCGGTGTTAATGCTAACGGCTAAGGTTTCAAAATGAGCGCGGGTAATATCACCGGCGGTAAAGGCATTTTTCACCTCATTAATGTAGACCGTGGCAACAAATACATTGTCAGAAATAGCGGATAGGATGCCATTTGCGAGGAAGAAGGCGCCTGGCTGTATGTCCATCGGCAGGGTCAGTACCCAAGTGATGACCGGCGTGAACAAGTGCAAATCATGGATCATGCCAACCACGACGAAAAATATGCAAAGCAGGGAAACAAATGGCAGGGACTCTTCGAAGGCATGACCAATACGGTGTTCTTCGTTAATGCCTGTCAGTCCAGTCACAACTACCAAAAGACAGAGGCCTATAAGGCCAACTTCCATCAGATGAAGTCCAAGCCCGATGATGAGCAAGACCCCACAAATGCCTTGTACCCAGAGCCCATAGACTTCTCTAGGCGTACGCTTTGCATCCTCCTCGGCAACATAGGCGGTAAGGATATCCCGCACCACTGGGTCTAACTTTTTACCGTAACCAAACTTACCCGATAGCTCCAAGAGTACGCAGGTCAAAAAACCAGCAATTACCGCGGGTATTGTCACATGCGCCATGACCTCAACAAATTGTATGAAGTCCCAATCCATTTTCTGAGCGATTAACAGATTTTGCGGCTCTCCGACCATGGTTGTGACGCCCCCAAGAGCGGTGCCCACGGCACCATGCATCACCAAACTGCGAATAAAACTCCGAAAGTCTTCAAGTGTCTCCTGCCCCATTTCTTGGGAATCAGGAATGTTGTCCTGATTGTAATCGGTGCCCTGAGTGGAATGGATCTTCTCGTAAACACCATAGAGCGCGACGAAAACAGCGATGAGCACGGCCGTGACCGTGAGCGCATCTAAGAACGCTGATAAAAAAGCGGCCATGACCGAAAATAAGAGAGAGAGTGCTACTTTGTTATGCACGCCGACGATGATTCTCGCAAAGACAAAACTCAACAGTGGCTTCATAAAATAAATAAAACTCACCATAAATATCAGTAGTGCTAAAACGGAGAGATTCTGTTTAATTTCGTACCAGACGGTTTCTGGGGTGGTTAGACCAAGCGCAAGAATTGCGATCGCGATCAGTCCCCCACTTTGCAGCGGGTAACATTTAAGCGCCATAGCGAGGGTCAGAATAAACATCGCGATGAACATCCAACCGAGCACGGTGGTGCCTACAACCAGTTTGAGTGGCCAACAAACCACCAAGAACAAAATAATGATGTTTTTAAACCAGAGTGGGCTGTTGCCCAGAAATTCTTTATAAGCCAACGCAAGCATGATCTACCTCTGTATTGTTTCCGGAGTTCAAATCTAAGGACGCCAGAGCAATAGTTAATCTAAGCGCTTGGGCAATGCCTAAAAGCGCAATTTAGGGTCTCCGTGATTCTAAGCGAGATCCCTGACTTTAGGAAAATTTTTTGTCGAAATCGTCGTGGTCAATAGAACGAAAAAAGTGAGGCCTGGTCCTTGGGACTTAAGAAAGCCTGAACTTTATTGTCGGTAAGTTTGATTGGCAGAGCCGGCCGCAGGCGCGTTGACTTGTGTGATGCACTTAACGGGCGGTTGTATATTGTGCCTGATGGCAAGCAACTCATAGACCCTTATTGAGTGCAGGAGTTTTGGTAATCGGCGTGTTGAATGCAGTCGCGATTATGACGACAAAGCTGATCACCGGGTCGATTTCTAGGCGCTATCCAGAAATTTTTTGTAAACTTCCGAGGCCGGGCATTTACGCTGTTTGGATTGTTGGACACATTAAGCGGAACCTCTCCGATGATCGCTGTGGACAATGTTACAGATCAGCAGAAACGTTGAGTACATGGAGTAGGGCATACAAGATATTTAATTCGTGGCGCTGCTCACGTCGACTGATCGTTGGCTGGGCGTCTCAGCCCACGAAGGCAAAACAAGCGCTGCTGCTAAGCGAGACCAAAAGGATGTTAATAGTGTTTCAAAGATTAGGTTTACTGTGCCTGTTGTGGGCAGGGGGGCTGTGGGCCGTCCCAAGTCAAGCCGGTAGCATCTACCCTTCAGAGCCTGTTCAATTTGATCATACCCATGCAGATTGGGCCAAATTGCTGCTCCTAGCTGTGTACACAAATCAAGGAGGGAGCGTATCAGAGCTGGATTACCAAGTTTTTTTAGACGAGACCCGGACCTTCGACAACTATTTAAAAGCCTTGAGCGCAGTCAGTGTCGAGCAATTCAAAGGATTTTCTCGGTCTGAGCAGCTGGCTTTCTTGCTGAACGCCTACAACAGCTTCATGGTCGCAAAGATCATGAAGCGCTATCCAAGGATTGCTTCGGTCTGGGACTTCGGCCGCGTGCTCAATACTCCGTTCAAGCACCGGTTTTTTGATCTTCTGGGTAAGCGAAGAAGTCTTGATGATATTGAACATCGTTTAATTCGAGGCGACTCGGTGCTCATGGACCCTCGGATTCATTTTGCGGTGAATTGCGCATCGGTGGGTTGTCCAGCGTTACGCGCAGAGCCTTTCTTGGCGCCGCGATTGGGCGCTCAACTCGAGGACCAAACAATCCGTTTTCTGAATGACCGGAATCGCAACTATTATGATGAAGAATCAGAGCGACTGGTTGTATCCCCACTTTTCGACTGGTATGGCGGCGACTTTAAACCACCGGAAAATCAGTCCCACGGAAATGTGATTGGTTTTTTGCTTCATTACGCGGCAGCGCTGGGGCTCAGCAGAGATCAACAAAAGGCTCTGGCAGAGGGCA
>JAQWWC010000349.1 GCA_029249645.1 Pseudomonadales bacterium | reverse complement strand
ACGGTACTGGTTCACTATCGGTCGGTAGGTAGTATTTAGCCTTAGAGGATGGTCCCCCTATGTTCAAACAAGGTTTCACGTGCCTCGTCCTACTCTTCGATTCACACTTAAGTAACTTTTCACATACAGGGCTATCACCTACTATGGCCGAACTTTCCAGAACGTTTTGTTAAATTACTCAAGATGATTGAATCTGGGCTAGTCCCCTTTCGCTCGCCGCTACTAAGGGAATCTCGGTTGATTTCTTTTCCTCTGGGTACTTAGATGATTCAGTTCTCCAGGTTAGCTTCCACACCCTATGTATTCAGGTGAGGATGACCCCTAAGGGTCGGGTTTCCCCATTCGGACATCTCGGGATATAACACTTGTTTGTCAGCTCCCCCGAGCTTTTCGCAGACTACAACGTCCTTCATCGCCTCCAACTGCCTAGGCATCCACCATATGCGCTTATTCACTTGATCATATAACTTGAACACACTAATCGTTGTGCTGCTTAAGGCTTGCACCCTAAACGTAAGTTATATGCACCGGATAAATACGCTTGAAATATTCGTACATATATAATTTCTACAAATGTGACTATGTTCTATCGAGTGTCTAACGGATGTGCGTTTGAGGTACACCAGTTAAACTCAAGAACAAAATCTAATTTGCGGATGTCTTTACAGACTTCTTTATCACTTTCTACTTTTTTAAAGAGCTAATGTTAGGACTGCTAACACAACTTTCTCTGGTATCAAATACCAGAAGTCAGAAGACAATGAGTAAAACTTAATCTCATGACAGTACAACTTAATCTGTCGGGTCTTCTGACTTCTGATCACTGATCAAAATCGGAAACATGTAATAGGTTGTGAGTACTTATCAGTGAATACGATAAGTTAAGGAGGTGATCCAGCCGCAGGTTCCCCTACGGCTACCTTGTTACGACTTCATCCCAGTCATGAACCACAAAGTGGTAACCGTCCTCCCGAAGGTTAGACTAGTCACTTCTTTTGCAGCCCACTCCCATGATGTGACGGGCGGTGTGTACAAGGCCCGGGAACGTATTCACCGCGACATGCTGATTCGCGATTACTAGCGATTCCGACTTCACGGAGTCGAGTTGCAGACTCCGATCCGGACTACGAACAGTTTTTTGGGATTTGCTCCACCTCGCGGTATTGCGGCCCTCTGTACTGTCCATTGTAGCACGTGTGTAGCCCAGGCCGTAAGGGCCATGATGACTTGACATCATCCTCTCCTTCCTCCGGTTTGTCACCGGCAGTCTCCTTAAAGTTCCCACCATAATGTGCTGGCAAATAAGGATAAGGGTTGCGCTCGTTACGGGACTTAACCCAACATCTCACGACACGAGCTGACGACAGCCATGCAACACCTGTCACTGAGTTCCCGAAGGCACTAAGGTATCTCTACCGAATTCTCAGGATGTCAAGGCCTGGTAAGGTTTTTCGCGTTGCATCGAATTAAACCACATGCTCCACCGCTTGTGCGGGCCCCCGTCAATTCATTTGAGTTTTAATCTTGCGACCGTACTCCCCAGGCGGTCTACTTATCGCGTTAGCTTCGCCACTAAGAGGTCAAGCCTCCCAACGGCTAGTAGACATCGTTTACGGCGTGGACTACCAGGGTATCTAATCCTGTTTGCTCCCCACGCTTTCGCACCTCAGTGTCAGTATCAATCCAGGGGGCCGCCTTCGCCACCGGTATTCCTCAGAATATCTACGCATTTCACCGCTACACTCTGAATTCTACCCCCCTCTATCGTACTCTAGTTCTCCAGTTTGGAATGCAGTTCCCAGGTTAAGCCCGGGGCTTTCACATCCCACTTAAAAAACCACCTACGCGCGCTTTACGCCCAGTAATTCCGATTAACGTTTGATCCCTCCGTATTACCGCGGCTGCTGGCACGGAGTTAGCCGGATCTTCTTCTGTAGGTAACGTCATCTCACAGCGGTATTAACGCTGCTAGTTCCTCCCTACTGAAAGTGCTTTACAACCCTAGGGCCTTCTTCACACACGCGGCATGGCTGTGTCAGGGTTTCCCCCATTGCACAATATTCCTGACTGCTGCCTCCCGTAGGAGTCTGGACCGTGTCTCAGTTCCAGTGTGGCTGATCTTCCTCTCAGAACAGCTATGGATCGTCGCCTTGGTAGGCCTTTACCCCACCAACTAGCTAATCCAACGCAGGCTCCTCCAATAGTGAGAGCTTTCAAGAAGAGGCCCTCTTTCCCCCGTGGGGCGTATGCGGTATTATTCCGGGTTTCCCCGGGCTATCCCCCGCTACTGGGTAGATTCCTACGCGTTACTCACCCGTCCGCCACTCGTCAGCCAGAGCAAGCTCTGCTGTTACCGTTCGACTTGCATGTCTAAGGCCTGCCGCCAACGTTCAATCTGAGCCATGATCAAACTCTTCAATTTTAATTGAAGTTTTCCTGATCCCTTTGTTTCACCCTTTTGAGGCTCCCTCAGTTCACAGTTGCGAATAAAGTTCGCAAATCTTTTGACAGATTACTTCTTACGAAGCAGTCTGGCTCAGCAACGCACAATTACCGTATTTAGTAAGTATACTCAATAAATTGTCGGTAACTTGTTGCTGATAACTTTCGCACTCAACTAACAAGTACCCACACCTATTGCTTGTTTTCCTGATTTTTAAAAAACTTCATCGGACTTTCTAGCGAAGCGTTCCGCGCCAACTGTCTCAGCAGACGGGAAACTTTTCTAAATTTTGTCTCGAATGGTTTCAGCCCCTTAGCTGACAACCTTACTCTTGCGAGCCTGACCGCTTGGCCAGGACGCGTATTATACGTACCATTGTTTCCTTTACAACACCTTTTCTTCTTTAATTTCACTCGCTTTGCGGCGGGTTACTTTTTCTTAAAAAATGGCGGTTCCAAACAACGGACGCGCAGCTTACTAGACTACTCTACGGTTTTGCAAGCCTTAATCATCTCACCCGCTAAATTATCATCTCATCGAGTCCCGAAAACCCGCACAAACTCCAACCGCCTAATCTGCTTGCCTTCAGGTCTTAGCGCCATAAAGCCTAGCAGGCCAGCACCAGCGCTGATTTACGCTGACTTCGCTCGCTGCCGCGAACGATGCAGCAACAGCAATAGGACTACCGCTGAATACAGGGCGACTTCCGTGTAATCGCTTCGCGCAACCCAAAACATATGGATCAAAATCAGCAGCGCAGCAGGATAGACCAAACGGTGTAATTTTCGCCAGCGAAGTCCCAGCACGCGCACACTAGCGTTATTGGAAGTTGCTGCCAACACCAAGAGCATCAAACCGGCCAAAAACCCCACAATAACGTAGGGCCGGTTCAGCAAATCTTGACCCAGATTCTGCCACTGCCACTCCAGCAGTAAGCCTGCGTACGACAACCAGTGCAGCAGCGCGTAAGCAAAACAAGCAACCCCTAGTGCACGCCGTTGCCGCAGCAACCAGCGGGCTTTGATAACGGTCTGCACCGGCGTCACAAGAAGCACCGCGCACAGGAACCACAAGGCGATGGTGCCAAAAAGGTCGACTAAGTTTTGAGCGGGATCCGGTCCGAGCGCGCTTGCGTCGTACCACACAACCTGAACAACTCGAAAGCCTGCGAAAGCGAAAGGCAATACCAGGAACAACCAGAACCAGCGGGTCAGGAGCATCTTGTCCATGAAACGGCCCTCAACAACGCAAACGTGCGCCTGATCAACTAGTAGTATTTTCTGAGATCCATGCCTTGATACAGACTTGCCACCGACTCAGCATAACCATTGAACGGCAAGGTCGGGACTCGATTCGAGGAGAACAGCGCGCTTGGCAATCGGCGCTCCTCAGATTGGCGCCACCTCGGGTGATCAACAGCAGGGTTCACGTTGGCATAAAAGCCGTATTCACGCGCGTTTGACTTCTCCCAAGTCGTTTGCGGCTGCCGATCGGTAAACGTGATCTTCCGAATAGACTTAATGCTTTTGAAGCCATATTTCCATGGAACAACCAACCGCAGGGGCGCACCATTTTGATTCGGCAAAGAACGGCCGTACACCCCGGTTGCCATCAAAGTTAAGGGATGCATCGCTTCATCCATTCTTAGCCCTTCAATATATGGGTAATCAATTGCGGCAAAAAAAGATGCTTGACCCGGCATCTCCTCTGGCCGATAAACAGTCTCGAACGCAACATACCGCGCGCTACTGAGCGGCTTAAGCCGCTGTAACAGTGCAGCCATCGGCACGCCAAGCCAAGGAATTACCATCGACCAGGCTTCAACGCACCGTAAGCGGTAAATCCGCTCTTCAACTCCAAGCCCTTTCAGCAAATCCTCTAAGTCAAACGTGCCCGTACCTTCGGCCAAACCACTCACCGTCACCTGCCAAGGATGCGGCTTGAAATCCTGCCCGTACTTCTCAGGGTCATCCTTCCCAGTACCAAATTCATAGAAGTTGTTGTAGCCCGTTACGTATTCATAAGGAGTCAACTTTTCAGTTGTCGAAAAAGGGCTTGGAGACGCTTGTTTGTTTTGGGATTTTAGCCAAAGCGGCGCCGGGTCAGTGCCGTAGGCCGACTCAGAGGCCTTGAGGGTTGGCGCCATGAGAGCCGCTGCGCCAACGGCTGAGGCTTTTAGATATTGCCTGCGGTTAAGATAAACCGTTTCCGGGGTAACGTCTCGCTCGGTTAGTTTGCCACCAACAGGTGCTTTCATGCGCCTCGCTCCTTGTGATTCTGCGCCGAGACTCGAGGTCGCCCTTCGAGGGCTAATCTCCGTCTGGACTTCTCCGACGTTTACGAAGCAAACTACCAATTGGCCCTGAGGCCGCATAGGTTAACCCGATTACCAGCAGCATCCCCGGCGGATAGACCGCGACCACAACAAACAGAAACACAATTGTCACCATAAATAAGAACGGTACTCTGCCTCCAAAATCGAACTCTTTCGGACTGTAATACCGAATATTACTCACCATCAAAATGGCCAACACACTCGCCAGAACCGCAAAGGGTAAACCAAACTCCAGCCCAGCACTTTGTTGCACGTTGTCGTGCCAAACCCAAGCGAGTGATGCGATGGTTCCCGCGGCACCAGGACTTGCCAGCCCAAAGAACACTTTACTATCTGGCGCCGTGTTAAATCGAGCGAGCCGCAAGGCTGCACACGCCATATACAAAAAAGCGACAAACCAACCGAGCTTCCCGAGATCGGAGAGCACCCAACTGAACATTAAGAGCGCAGGGGCGACCCCAAAGGCGACCAGGTCCGACAAACTATCGTACTGGACGCCAAACTCACTCTGCGTATTGGTTAATCTTGCAACCCGGCCGTCCAACGAATCGAGAAACCCCGCAATCACAATCGCAATTGCAGCTTGCTCAATATCGCCCGTCATACTCGAAATGATGGAATAAAATCCAGAAAAGAGAGCACCGGTCGTGATGAGGTTAGGCAATAGATAGATTCCACGCCGCAAGCCTTGCCGCTTGTTCGGCAGCGGCCTTACATTATCGGACTGGGGCTTTGGATTGGAACTGGATGCATCATTCACCATGGTAACTCCAGAGCCCAAACCCTGAGGGTCGGGCTGTTATTTGAACAACTTGCGTTACAGAGCCAACACTTTTTCACCGCGGCTCAAACCCGTGACCCCGGTTCGAACCACCTCCAGGACCACGGACTCGCTCAATGCGTTTATAAAAGCATCTAATTTTTCCGTTGTTCCGGACAACTGGATCGCATAAGTGCTTGCGGTCACATCAATAATTTGGCCTCGAAAAATATCCGCAACCCGCTTTACTTCTGCTCGCTGAGCCCCCGAGGCCTTCACCTTTAGCAACATCAACTCGCGCTCGACATGCTCGCCATCGGTCAGGTCTGCCAACTTTACAACTTCGATCAATTTATTGAGCTGTTTGGTGATCTGCTCGACCTCGACATCACTGGCACTGGTGGTCAACGTCAGACGAGAAAGACTCACGTCGTCTGTCGGCGCAACCGTCAGCGACTCAATATTGTAGTTCCGCTGCGCAAACAATCCGATCACGCGCGACAATGCCCCAGCTTCATTTTCCAGAAGAATTGAGATAATTCGTCTCATTAGGTTCGAATCCCTTTTTTAAGCCACATGTCACGCATTGAACCGTTGGGCGCCACATGCATCGGATATACGTGCTCATTTGGGTCGACCTCTATATCGACAAAGACAAGCTGATCCTTCAGCGCAAATGCAGCTTCTAATCCCGGCAACAGCTCCTCAGGTTTGGTGATTTTAATCCCAACATGGCCATACGCTTCAGCAAGCGCTTTAAAATCGGGAATCGAATCCATATAGCTGTGGGAGTGCCGGCCTTCATACTGCATATCCTGCCACTGCCGAACCATGCCAAGCGCACGATTGTTTATATTAATAATCTTGACGGGCAGCTCGTACTGCCGGCACGTCGACAGCTCCTGAATATTCATTTGAATACTGCCCTCGCCTGTAATGCAGACCACCTGAGCATCGGGGAAAGCCACTTGCACCCCCATCGCAGCCGGCAAACCGAACCCCATGGTGCCTAGACCCCCTGAGTTGATCCACTGCCGTGGCCAATCAAACGGATAATACAAAGCCGCAAACATCTGGTGCTGCCCAACGTCCGAGCTGACATAGGCGCCACCGCCAGTGGCTTGATAAACCGCTTGAACCGCCTGTTGGGGTTTAATCACATTCGCATCGGACTCATAAGCTAGGCAATCCTGACCGCGCCAGCCCTCGATCTGAGCCCACCAGTCCGCTAAGTGCTTTGCGTTGTGCTCACCTTGTGCTTTGGTCTCGAGATCTATTAATCCCAGCATTTCGGTGAGGACCGAGATCACGGGCCCAACAATCGGCACGTCGACCGCAACATTTTTACTGATCGAGGTGGGGTCGACATCAATGTGGACAATTTTGGCGTACGGACAGAACTTTGAGATGGTGTTGGTGACCCGATCGTCAAAGCGTGCCCCCACCGCAAGGAGCACATCGCAGTGGTGCATGGCGTTGTTCGCCTCAACGGTGCCGTGCATTCCAAGCATGCCGAGAAACTGTGGATCAGTGGAGGGAAAAGCCCCCAGGCCCATTAAAGTGCTGGTTATGGGATAACCAAGCCGCTTTACCAAAGCCGTAAGCAAACCAGAGCCCTCGCCTTGGATGACGCCACCGCCGCTATAAATCATGGGACGTTCGGCGGCTAGCAGCATCGTAACCGCTTTCTTAATTTGACCGCTATGCCCCCGAGTCACCGGATTATAAGAGCGGATCGACACCGCTTCAGGGTGCTCAAACGGATGAAGGTCCGCTGGATTCGTGATGTCCTTAGGGATATCGACCACAACTGGCCCGGGCCTACCGCTATTCGCCAGGTAGAACGCTTTTTTGATCGTCTCCGGTATATCGACGGCACGTTTGACTAAAAAGCTGTGTTTAACAATAGGCCTCGATATGCCCACCATGTCGGTTTCTTGGAAGGAATCTGTACCGATCAAGTGAGACTGCACCTGACCCGAGATAACAACCATCGGGATCGAATCCATGTAGGCCGTCGCAATACCCGTAATCGCGTTGGTTGCGCCCGGTCCAGACGTCACCAACACCACGCCGGGTCGCCCGGTTGCACGGGCATAGCCATCAGCCATATGAGTCGCTGCTTGCTCGTGACGTACCAAGAAGTGTTTGATCACATCCTGACGAAACAAGGCATCATAGATATGCAGCACTGCGCCGCCCGGGTACCCAAAAACATACTCGACGCCCTCGGCTTGAAGAGATCGAACGAGCATGTCACCGCCAGAGAGCTGCTCTAACTCTGATTTAGACGCTGTTTTGAGATCATTTTTCACAGATACCACCTTGTTCTTGCCAGTTTGGCTTTGGGCCCCGGCATTTTTTACTATACCATCCTATGAGTCAACGATCCGCCGGATTTTGCAAACAGCCTATGAATCGCCATCTAGACCATGAATACCCCTTATCAGCATGGCGCCTTTGCTTATTCGGCGGCCTCATGCTGCTGTCTAGTTGGCCTGCTGCCAGCGAGACCGCTGAGCGTCAAAGCATTTATACCTGGCAGGACTCGGAAGGCAGGACCCATTTTGCGGACCGCCCCGTGACGTCTTTCGACGTTGAAAACCTAAACCCAAGAAAACCGTTTGGCTATATAGCGCCCGATAAGCCCAAAAAGACGCCGCCAACAACGACCGAGGCGAACGAGGAGACATCAGCAGGGCGAGCAGCTAACACTGAGACTGCAAAGATGGCAGCCTTGTCACGCCGCGCAAAGGAACTCGTGCCTGACTATCAGCGCAATTGCGACGGAGCGATGAATCGCCTGAATCAGCTAGGGCGTTTTCAAAGGCTCAAAGTTAAAAATGCGGCGGGCAAAATGGTTTTTATGACCCAGGTGCAAAAGCAAGCCTTGATCGATGAGGCGCGCGCCGCAGTAAAAGATAACTGCAATCGACGTTAACCTCACAACCGCCACAACAAACTGGCAAACCGGCCCGTAACGCCCTCTTTGCGATAGGAATAAAAGGTGTCCACTTCGCAGACTGTGCAGCGCCCGGATTGCACGACTCGCGTAACGCCCGCTCGATCCAGACATCTCAGCGCGGCCCGGGGTAGATCGAAGCAATCTCTTTGGCCGAGCTTGCTCAGGAACAATTCTGGCTCTGGAAACAGTGTTTTAAATTCTGGCCCCACCTCAAAGTGACAGGGACCAATAGCAGGACCAATCCAAGCACACAGCGGCGCGCCCTGAAAGCTGGCAACGGCCGCCTCGATAACACCTGCCAATAGACCCCGCCAACCTGCGTGCACCACCGCAATATGCGAGCCATCACAACTTGAGAGCAGTATTGGCAAACAATCCGCCGTCAGGACTGCCAGGACCGTATTGGACGCTGCGGTTATTGCGCCATCTGCTGCAAGATCGCCGCGCTCGGATACGGGGTTTTGATCCACTTTTAATATCTGTGCGCCATGCACTTGATTCAACCACCGCGGCTCCCCTTGCAAATCAAACTGATCCGCGAGGCGCTCACGGTTCTGCATCACAACCCACTCCTGATCGCCCACGTGGGTTGCTAAATTTAGTCCTTGGTAGGCGCCTTGACTGCTGCCGCCCTGCCGGGTGCTGCAGACAGCTCGAACTCCTTGATCCTTCAATCCAAATAGGCTGTGAAAATCGGTGACCGCGTCAATCATTGGCCGCTCGAGCCCAGGCCAAAAGCGCCTGGAAATCATCCGGCGCGTCCGCATTAACCTCGACAAGATCGCCGGAAACAGGGTGCGCCAATTCAAGACGCCGCGCGTGTAAGGCCTGACGATCAAAATCGGGAATGCCCTGTAGGCGCGGACCTCGGCGCTGCCGGTAGACCGGGTCTCCGACTAAGGGATGGCCTAGATGCTCCATATGCACCCTGATTTGATGCGTTCTGCCGGTTACCAGCGAAAACCGCATGTGCGCCAATCCACCGTACCGCGCCAAACACCAGAAATGCGTTTCAGATGCCCGACCCAAGGGCCGAACCGCCATTTTAGTTCGGTGGGTTGGGTGCCTGCCAATTGGAGCATCAACAACACCAGAGGGCGCCGGATGTCCGTACACGATCGCCTCATATTCCCGTTTAATCACCCGATCAGCCAATTGCCGAGTCAACGCGGTCATCGCGGTCAACGATTTAGCGACCATCAGCAAGCCAGACGTTTCCTTGTCCAACCGATGAATAATGCCCGCTCTCGGCAGCCCCATGGTCTCCGGCGCGTGGTGCATCAGCGCATTCATTAAGGTTCCCGTTGGATTACCCGCACCTGGATGCACCACCAAACCGGCCGGCTTATTCACCACTAAGAATTCTGGATCCTCAAACCGAACATCAAGGGGAATCGATTCTGGGCCAGAGGTGGCCTGTGTTTGCTGCGCATTAATTTCAATGAGGGCGCCGGGCGCAACGCGCGCGCTTGCCTTGCACGCTTGGCCATCAACCCGCAATTCACCCGATTTAATCCAGGCTTGGAGTTTTGCTCGGGAATATTCAGGGAACAGCTGAGCGGCGGCTTGATCCAAGCGCAACCGGCCCGACGAGGCTGGTAATTTTTCGCAACGAATCAAAGTTTCGAACATGGGCGGTCGATCAACTATGCTTGGGAGAACGCAGAGGCTATGGTTAAATACCCATCTTTTCAAGCATTCACACATCCGGAGCGGACATTGAACCTTAGACCTCATCCAGTGGACCTCGTTTTAATCAGCATAATGGTGGTATTCCTATCAGGGTGTGCAAAAGACACGGATGACTCGGAAGAAGCTTCCGAGCTTGCGCTGTACGAGTCAGCGCAAAGCGGGATGGCTGCGGGCAACTACAAAGATGCCGTGGCTAGGCTGCAGGCCCTCGAAGCAAGATTTCCGTTTGGTCGCTATGCAGAGCAAGCCCAGCTTGAGATTATTTACGCCTACTATCAAAGCAGTCAGGCGGAAGCTGCCAGGGCTGCTGCAGACCGGTTTATCCGACTGCACACCAATCACCCAAACGTTGATTATGCCTATTACTTGCGGGGCCTTGCCTCATTTGAAGAAGACGAGAATTTCCTAACCAAGCTGTTCCCGCTGGATCCCTCGAAACGCGACCCAGGCGCCGCGAGAGAATCTTTTGAGGATTTCTCGCTTCTGTTGCGACGCTTTCCCACCAGTGAGTACGCGCCGGATGCGCAGCAAAGAATGCGCTATTTGAAAAACCTCCTTGCCGAAGCGGAACTGCACGCGGCGCGCTATTACATTTACCGAGGCGCTTATATGGCGGCGGCGAATCGCGGCCGTTACGTCCTCGAGAATTTTCAAGGCACCATCGCGGTGCCGGACGCACTCGCGATCATGGTTGAATCCTATCGATTGCTGGAGCAGCAAACCCTAGCCGAAAACGCTTTACTGGTGCTGCGCAATAACTACCCAGACCACCCCACCTTGGATGCCAATGGCAACTTTGACGCCAACCGATCAGTACGGAAAACCGAAAAGTCTTGGCTGAACGTGCTCTCATTGGGCCTCTTCGGCTAAAACTAAGCCAGCTTCAAGGTCGAGCTCAAAGGCCGCCATAAGCGATTTCAGACATTACTGATGTAACCCTGCGAGATTGCCCAACCCAGGCAAACGAGAACTTCGTTACCCTACAAAAATGCCTGATTGCAACCGCAAACGGCCTCTGCCCGCCTCGAGTAGAGGCGCACGAACTCAATTCGGCGATCTCGCAGGACATGCCCCCCTTTGTTGGACATCACGCTCAACCCACGCGCGTCGCAACCGAGCATCCGGCTTTACCTTGATTGAACTCTTCATGACCCTGCTTTTCCTAAGCATTCTGATGCAAGCAGCCTATCCAAGCCTGCAATCGTTCATCGCGCAAATCCAAGCCACAACTCTAGCAAATGACCTCGTTAGCCTACTGCACTACGCACGACTTCAAGCCTTACATCATCAACGAGCCATCACAGTTTGCTATTTGGTTGATGGCCGGTGTCAAAGGCCTTGGCAAACACGCCTCACCGTCTTTGTCGATCAAGTACCGCTGGGCAACCTCGACAACGCGGATCAAGCACTGCTCACGATGACCCTGCCTGATGAATCGAAAATCCTATGGCGGTCCTTTCGCCGCAAGGCCTACTTGCGCTTTACCGCGCTTGGGGCCACCGACAATCAAAACGGCAGCTTCATCACCTGCGCGCGGCCCAGGGCTTTTAAGACTGCTCGTAAAATCGTCATCAACCGGCAGGGCCGCTTTCGAGTGGCCAATCTTAAACCGGATGTTTTAGCCGCTCGACTCGGGGCAAAAGGGTGCTAACTCGTAGCGAGAATAAACGCCTTTTCGACGCTCAAGAACACTTAATCCAAGGCATTAGTCTTTACTGAGCCGGCGCCAAGACAATCGTCCTGTGTTGATCGATGTCTCTGTGTTAGTCCGCACGATACTCAAAGATCTGTCCGACAGCTGCGTCACCCGGTTTTCGCCAACAAAGGCCGCATCGGTTGGTGCCAAGCCCTCAAAAACAGACCCCGCTACAATAGCGCCATTGATTAGATCACTACAATCAAAAGCGCCTTCCGTAAGTACTCTGTATCATTGCGGCCGCCGAACTGGTGCCACCACGGCCCTGAGCCGTAATACGAAACATCTGGGTACAGCAAGTATTCGGATTTTGACCGATGTTATCGATATTCAGTCGATCTTCATCCGTTGTGACCGTACTAATATGCTCAAGAAAAAAAATGGGTTGCACAGAAACATCGATCAAGCTGACTTGCACGTTATTGGCATAACCACTGCTTGCAGGATCGGCCGTGTTCTCAAAAAAAGACCCTAGCGACTTTGTATTGTATATTTTAGGGGATGCAGAATTAGAATAATCGCCGCTAACAATGGCTTGCCAACCGGAAGCACTCAGCCCCTCCAGCGCTGCTTCAGCATCCACGATGGCCGCTTCCGCAGCATTAAACGCCAAATTACTGTCTCGTTGATTGCGCGCGATCAACTCTTGGATACTTGTGCCCTGAACCGACGAGAGTCCCAGCATCGTCAATATCATCAAAATAACAAGACTGGTCACCAGGACCATGCCGCGTTGCTGATTGCGTTCGCCCGTCATCCTGGATTCCTAATTTGAAGGGTTTGCCGAAAAGTGCGCCGCAGCAAGCCATCCGCCTCACGGGCGCCCGCATCACTGATGCTATTGGCCGTGATCTCCACTAAAATCGTAACGATTTTCAACGTGTCAATTGACGCACTCGGGTCCAAGTACTGATTGGGAACACCATCGGAATCGGTGTCAATGCCCAATAGAATTTGGAGGTCCTCGACCCCTTCAACCAATTCCGAAGTCGAGGTGCCATCAAATTGATGCAAAGAATAACCACCCCTGCCTGACAGTCCGCTCACGCCGGCTTTGATAAAATAGGTTTTGGAAACAATACTGGCAACCGCCGCGTCCGTGCCAAATGTCCCAGTCTCTGCAAGTCCTGCCACGACATTACCGCTTGCCGGCGAAACGGCGTGACCCAAGGTCATGATCGCATCATTGGTGTCCACCGAGGTGACCTTAAACAGGGTTGCCTTTTCGCAGTCACTAATCAGCGCCAGATCATTCGCAGCGACATTACTCGCAGCCCCACTACCAACAGTCACCTGGACATCTTCTACGCCCGTAACCAGCGCCGTTGACAAATACGCCTCATCGTTTTCGACAAATCGCAGCGTGATGATATCCGTGCCGACGATCGCACCATCAGAGACGTCTGGCTCCAGGTCCGTCGAGGAAGCCGTCCAAGTGCGGCCTGAAAGACCGTTGTGGACCGAAAGACCGAACCTGATATCAAACGCTGCTGGAATTGGCTCGACAGTCGAATACACATCGCCCCGCGAGTAACAGCCGCGATAGCCTGCCCGCTGCAAGTCCCGCGCGATCACATTCAATCCGAAGTTGGCGCCTTCCTGCAGCCTTGTTTGCGCCTGAAGGGCGTTATAGGTTTGCGTGTTCGCGGTAAACAAGCTCAGCACACCCAAGATCACAACCGAGCCAATAGCCATGGAGATCATCATCTCAATCAGCGATAAGCCTTGCTGTAACGGCGAGAGCTTCATCAATTGACTCTCGAAGTAACGGTAATATCTTGCTTTAAAAGATCCGTTAGATCCCAGCGAACGGTAACGGAGTAGGTCCCGGAGGCTGCGCTCACCAAGCCCTCCCCGCCCGGCAACCGGTCAAAATCCGCGTCAGTTAGCCCAAAAGCTGTCTTGCACACATCGCTCGGCGGTCCCAAGCGACAATCCCAAAGCGATAGATCAAAAACAGCCATTTGCGCCGGCGTGCACGCAGCGCTTACACAATCGGCCGCCGTCGAACCTGCAGGCCAGCTATAATCAGCATTGCGGTTAACTCGGATTCGGTCTAATAAATCATTGGCTGCCTGAAGAGCGATCATTCTCTGCCCTGCTTCACGGGCTTGTTTCAGACTCAAAACTTGAACACCGGCAAGGCCTAAAACGCCGATGGCCACAATCACCATCGTGATCAGCAACTCAATTAACGTGACCCCCAGCTGACGCCGCCAGAGCCGCATCATGACGGGCAACTCGAATCCGCCGAAACCGTGGATCGCCCCACCAGCGCGATGGTCACGCGCCGATAATCTTCACCCGCGCGGCAGAGCTCGACCTGCCGAGTAACACTGGACGCATTCGATAACCCACCCAAGCCATCAAAGGTAACAATGCCTGAGGCCGCCACTGTGATGTCAGAGCCCACCGCTGGAAAATTGCGAATCGCACCATCACAGCTATCGGGCGTGGCGCCGAGCACGATGCAATAGCCACCCGCAAAATCTACCGTTATCGTGCCAGCGCCTCGTAACGAGACTGCTCCATCGCGTTTTAAGGCCTCGCTTCGCGCCATATTCAATGCAGCAACCAAATCATTGGTCGCCGTAGTGAGCGCGGTACTCCCAATGAAAGACTGATAGGCCGGCACCGCGACAGATAACAAAATGGCGGAAATTACAAGGGTTACCATCAGCTCGATCAAGGTAAAGCCGCATTGCTTATCACGCAAGCAAAGAACCCTGGCGCATTCTTCAGCCTGCGCGGTAGCCTTTGGCGGCAGGTCCAAGCCGTCGCACCTTGAAAGATATCGCCTCATGCCATCAGACCTAATAAATCGTCTGAGTACCCGCCTGATTCAGACGAACACAGTTGCTGGAACACGTCCCCGACACTAATTCAGCCTCAATCGTGTAGGACGTTGTACTCAAGCTTACAACCGATAAATTATAGTGCGCGGTGCCACTGGTTGGGGAAAAAGCGCTCGCGCAGCTGCCACCGACATAGGTGAAGTCGTTACCATAAAACCGCTCCAGATCCATCGCGCAGACCTTCACGTCCACGACCGCCTGATTCAAATAACTGTCCGCGACATAGCTCTGATAACTTGGAATAGCAATCGCCGAGATGATGCCAATAATCGCAACCGTAATCATCAGCTCAATTAAGGAAAAGCCCTGTACAAATCTTCCCAATTTCATAGCAACCGCCCTTTTTACCGGATGGATCCTCATCGTAACGCTTTCGGTAACGAAAACTCTACTTCTTCAACGGTTGTCGGCGCGGTTTCCACGAATTGACCGCCCAACTGCTCCAAATACTCTAGGACTTCCTGTACAAGTTGTTCCGGTGCTGAGGCGCCGCTGGTCACACCGACAGCCTGCTTGCCATCAAGCCAATCAACATCGATCTGCGAGTGATGGTCAATTAAATACGCCTGACTTCCTAGCCTTTCTGCCAACTCGCGCAATCGGTTGGAGTTAGAACTGTTTTGCGAACCAACAACCAGCACCAAATCACAGGTTTTCGCTAATGCTTTCACCGCATCCTGTCGATTCTGGGTGGCATAGCAAATATCGTTCTTTTTGGGCCCTTGAATATTCGGGAAACGCTGTTGCAGCGACGCAATAATCTGCTGGGTGTCATCCACCGATAAGGTCGTTTGGGTCACAAAGCTAAGCTTTTCGGGATCGGATACTTCAAGTATTTCAACGTCTTCGACGGTTTCGACCAAATATTTCTGACCCTGAGCGTCCGACTCGATCTGACCAAGAGTGCCTTCCACCTCAGGGTGACCCTCATGACCGATCAGTACCGTATCAAACCCATTATTAACTGCTTTGGACACCTCGAGATGAACCTTGGTGACTAAAGGGCAGGTTGCATCAAAGACCCTCAGGCCACGAGCTTCCGCATCTCGCCGAACCTGCTGCGACACGCCATGGGCGCTAAAAATACACAGGGCGCCTTCCGGGATTTCGCGCACCTCTTCCACAAAAATGGCGCCACGTTCCCTTAAATCCTGAACCACATGCTTATTGTGAACCACCTCGTGCCGCACATAGACTGGCGCCCCAAACTGCGTCAGAGCACGATTGACGATTTCGATCGCCCGGTCAACACCCGCACAAAACCCACGGGGACTTGCGACACGTACCTCAAACACTCTGGCCACATCCATCATCCGCGCGCAATTTCCTGGGTGACTTGGCTCACACTCACAATATCCACCTCAAAGGTAATCACCTTTCCCGCCAGCGGGTGGTTAAAATCAACCTCTACAGCCTCCTCAAAAACTTTTCGTACAACGCCTGGCAATTCGCCTTGCTGCTGCTGGTCCATAAAAGAAACAACGAGCCCAGGCTCTAATAACAACTCTCGTGCAAAGTCAGACCGCTTCAGCACATGAATGTTGTCTGGATTAACCAAACCAAAACCTTGCTCCGGCTCAAGATAAAAGGTTTCTTTATGGCCCTTGGTTAGGCCCACCAAAACCGCCTCGAATCCTGGCATTAATTTGCCATCACCGAACACAAACTCCGCCGCACGATCACCAGTGGAGTCAATTAAATCGCCGTTGTCCAACCCTAAGGTGAAGAACAGAACAACACGGGTACCAGGTCCTATTGGGGTTGAAGCACTCACACAGACTCCTCTTTCGCTAAAAATAGGTCGAGCAGCAGAAACACTGCCCCAACCGAAATGGCCGCATCGGCGACATTAAATGCGGGAAAATAATATTGTTCGTAATGAACAATCAAGAAGTCCACCACATAACCCTGAAACGCCCGATCGATTAAGTTCCCAACGGCCCCGCCCAAGATCAAAACAAGACCGACTCGCAGATACACTTGATGAGCCTCTACTCGCCGCAACCAAACCACCAAGGCGACACTT
>JAQWWC010000348.1 GCA_029249645.1 Pseudomonadales bacterium | reverse complement strand
GATAGCTTTGCACCGCAGTTCCATGTCTGGTGTGATAGCAAACAGAACTGGGTGGAACTGGCCGAAGGAGTGCCGCAGATGGCAACCCAAAGTTAAACCGCGGGTACGCCCGGCAGAATTTGATGCGTTCAATTTAGGTCGCAAGCAATAGGCGTACAGGGCGCTTAGTGAACCGGGCATAATCAAGGAGAAATGACGTGATTCGATTCGAGTATTATCTCCGGCGCCAGCCCTCTGTAAGTTCGGAAGGCTTTCACCTCGCTTGGCACGAGGGTCTAAAAGATGCTTGGCTAGACGTTCTCACCAGTCTCGGGTGCCAACGTGCGTTGGCGGTATTAGGTCAGGAAAATGACCTGTTCGACCAGATGAATCGTGCTCGAGGGGGTTCGATGCAAGCCCCTTTTGATTTGGTCCTTGAGCTATGGTGGGGAACAGATGCCGAGGGCGTTCGGGCTTTGACAGACGGCGGGCTCGAGCAGCTTGCGGACCTGGTTGCGGCGCAAGCCGCATGGCTGGATGCCCGGCAGTCCCCTGCATGGCTCGCAATGGAATATCCTCAAGTCAATCCAACCCCTGAAGATTTGGTAGCAAGTGCCGGCAGCGTATTGAAAAAACTGCAGTTCCCGCTTCAGCATCGTCGCGACCTATCAGAAGACACGGCGCGGCAGTATTGGCTGCAATCACATGGCCCCTTGATCCGGCAACATGCACCCGATTCTGGCATCGCGCGTTATGTCCAAGTTCACCGACTGGATCATCCCCTGAATGCAAACATTGCCGAGGTTTTGGGTTTCGTTTGCCCGGTTTATTTAGGGCATGCCGAGGTTTGGGTGGGGCCGGGCGGAGGCTCTCAGGAAGCGCGCCGGCTAGCCAGTCGTGCGGCGGTTGAGGACGAAGCAAAGTTCATCGACTTTGCTTCGTCTACGTTGTTCACCGGTATTGAATCCCGCTTGATTTAAGGAAGGCGTTGCTAGGCCCTTTACAAACCGTAAGCTTTTCTCAACAGGGTCATAGGATGAGCCGCCAGGTCTACCGATTCAGAAAGATTTGCGATGTGAACCGCGGCCATAGGGCAGTCGCTGGCAAAGTGCTTGGCTTGTTTTGTATCCACAAAACGAACCACAGGTTTGGCAATCTTCACGGATTTTGCACGGGTTTCTTCTTTTACCGCATAGGTCCCATCATGGCCTGAGCACCGCTCAATCGTGAGTACGTCGGTATCGTTCACTAAATTCAAGATATCGCGGGTTTTATTGCCAATATTTTGAACTCTGAGGTGACATGCGACCTGGTAACTGACCTCTCCAAGAGCTTCTTTAAAGTCTAATTTCAGGCCACCTTCTTTGTGCCTTAGGAAGAGGTATTCGAAAGGGTCAAAAAACGCGTTTTTGACCTTTATGACTTCTGGATCATTGGGGTACATCAACGGTAATTCTTGTTTGTACATTAAAACACAGGACGGGATCGGGGCGATTAGATCAAAACCTTGATCGACGAGTTTCGCGAGCACGGGAATGTTTTTTTCCTTCAATGCATTCACGCTATCCAAGTCGCCCAGCTCTAATTTCGGCATGCCGCAACAAGCCTCTTTGGGTACCAATTCAATATGAATATCGTTATGAGCAAAGACATGGGCGAAATCCTGACCAAGATCTGGCGTGTTGTAATTACCATAACAGGTAGCGTACAGCGCAACCTTGCCCGTTGTGCGCCCGAGTGGGGTGGCGGATTTGAGGGGTGCCGAAAATTGCTTGCGGAGCGTTTTATGGTGATATTCTGGTAATGGCGCGTCAGCATGGACGCCGAGAGTTGTTTCCAGCGCATTCCGGAAGAGTTTATTTTTATTAAGCGCATTAGCCGTAACATCGACCAGGGGTATGGTTGTGAGCGCCTTACCCATGCGGTCGGTGCTGGTCAATAAATTATCTCGGAAGCTACCACCGTCCGCTTTGAACTTCTGCGCCTTGGCACGGAGCATCAAATGGGGGAAATCGATGTTCCATTCATGCGGTGGTACATAAGGACACTTGGTCAGGTAGCACAAATCGCACAGATAGCACTGCTCAACAACATCAAAAAAGTCGCTCTTCTCAACACCATCGACTTCCATGGTTTCGGACTCATCGACCAAGTCAAACAGTGTCGGAAAGGCATCACACAAGCTGACGCAGCGGCGGCAACCATGGCAGACATCATAGACGCGCTCTAACTCCTCGTTGAGTAAATCTCGCTCCCAGAAATTATCTTCCTGCCATCCCAAAGGATGACGCGTTGGGGCTTGCAAACTGCCTTCACCTTGTTGAGCCATTAGCTGAAATTCCACGATTGTTGAAGCGCCTAGTTTAGGACCTTGCTCGTCGACGCGCTAATGAATCTTTTGATTCGTCCCGATTCACAAAATCAATGGCCGTTTCGGCATTGCAGCAGATGAACACTGCGCGTCAGATTACGTCCGCACTTTTATAATAAGGGGGATATTTTCGCAGGGGATGCAGTTCTGACCAGAATACGCGATCAAACTGAGCCAAAGTGCTCCTGTTCGACCGGAATTCGGATCTCAAAGGTTGCACCTCGGCCACGACCATCTTTAACGACGCTGATCTGGCCAGCATGCAGTTCAGTGATGATGCTGTGACTGATCGATAGGCCTAGGCCTGTGCCTTCACCCACTTTTTTCGTGGTGTAAAAAGGCTGAAAGATTTCCAGCGCAATCGCATCGTCGATACCTGGACCATCATCGGATATTCGAATCACGACCTTTTCGCCATCTTGATAACTATCGATATAAAGGTCGCCCGCTGCCCCCATAGCTTGTAGACCATTTAGAATCAGATTCGTGAAGACTTGGTTCAACTTGCCCTGGTTGCAGTTGATTAAAGGAAGGTCGCCAAGCGCTAAATGAATTTGATGCTGGGCGCTGATTTTGTTTCGAAGGACATTGAGGGTCGATTTGATACCTTGGTTTAAGTCTGCGCTTGAGAAGGAGTCTTGATTGCTGTTTCTTGAGTAGTACCTAAGGTCGCGAACGATCGATTGGATGCTGATCAGACCGTCGATGGTTTCTCGAATCAATGTCGGTAGGTCCCCTCGGAGGTAGTCGGCATCAGCCCGTGTCTCTGCGTCCCAGTCGGGAGACCCAACCGCACAAGCCTCGAGTAAGATGGGCAGCTGATCATGAAGCGAATTAAGGTTGGTAAGACAAAAGCCAACAGGGTTGTTGATTTCATGTGCAATGCCCGACGCCAACTCACCAACCGAGGCGAGCTTTTCATGCTGCACCATAATCGATTGGTTGCGTTTTAGGTCTTCGTAGAGACGGCTTATCTCCTCATTTTTTTCATATAGTTTGCGAGACAAGTCTTCGAGCAAGTGCTCCGCCTCATTGCGGGCAGATTTTTCCCGTTGGTAGGCCTTTTCATAAGGATTATTTGACATCGCTTAGGCTAAGCTAACTAAAAGCCCACAGTGGTCTGCACCATTATGGGCGCAGGGCTCGTGAACGATCGTGTAATCATGACCAAAGTGTAATGCCGCCCCATCGATCAGTCCTTCAGCCAGCCGACAGAGGTTTCGATCCGATTCGTACTTCAAAAACAATTGATCAACGCTGCGTCGGTCGGGTTCAAATCCGGGTGTGATCGCGCCAGGGTGGAGTTTAACGACCTCAACGTGGATCACACTGTCTAACGATTCTAAGAAGTTCAGCATATTGGCATGGTCATCGATGAGCTGAGGATAACGCGTGTAGAAAGCGGGGAACATGAACTGGCCGAAGGCAAAAACAAGATCGCTCGCGGGGATATTATTGCGTTGACTGATGATGCCGACGAGATTAAGCAGTCGCTCATCTTCGTAGATCGCGGTTGCGGTGTAGATACCACTTTCATCTGCTGCGTCAAGCACTGCGTTCCATTCTTCCAAGCCGAGTTGCGTTTCTACCATTTCGGCTAAAAGGTTCATTACGATACCTTTCATGCGCTGCTCCCTGTTCAGGTTCGGTCGACCTCTGTGGTCGCGACGATCAAATTATAATCCAACGCGTGATCCGCACTACGCAGCGCAATGCGTTAATTTAAAAGTCCAATCGGACCAGCAGACGCGCTCGACGCGGATAGATGAAAATAAGTGATAAGACATTCTGCTCCCTGCTTTGTAGCAAAGATTGAATAAATTACCAAGGGATCTTTTGCCCGCGCCAGTCCCAAAAGGTTCCGGAATTGACCGGGGTGAGTGTCTCAAGCAATTGGAGGCAGTGCTCGGCGGCAGCCTCTGGGCTTAGAGTGACCCGTTCCGAGTTTGGATTCAAAAAAGGGCTCGACAGCGCGGTTCTCACGGTGCCTGGGTGATAGGCGATGAGGGTTGCTGCCGGTAGGGATCGTTGCCACTCGATTGCGAGGGTTTTAACCGCCATATTGAGGGCCGCTTTCGCGCATCGGTAACTGTACCAACCGCCCAAATTATTGTCAGCAATCGAGCCCACGCGAGCCGATAGCGCGACAATTACTGGTTGGTGACTGGCTTTGAGTGCTGCTTGGGCATGCTTGGCAAGGTTTAGGATGGGCGCGCTGTTGATTTCAAAGGACATCATCATGTGCTCGGCATTGAACTGCCGGATACTTTTCTCAGGGCCCTGATAAGGACTGGTTAAGATGCCTGTTGTGTTGATTAAGAGATCAATTTTAGACACATGGGTCATCAACGCCGCGATTTCGTTTTCATTTCGGATATCAAGTGCTTGCCAAGACATTGAAGGATGTTGCCACAGCGGATCCGACTGGTGGTACGTGCCCAGGACCTGCCACGTCCCGTGATTGAGAAGTAGTTGCGCTAGCGCGCCGCCAAGTCCCCCGCTGGCGCCGATGATGACGGCCTGCTTCATGAGTAGAGACGGTCGAATCGACTTTTTGCCCATTTCTCATAGACGATATCAGCGAGGGGTTTGATGAGCGGCCACCGTAACCATGACCAGAGGAAGCCAAACCGCGTTTGCTGCCAAGCATAGACGCTCGCATCGAGCCCGCTTAGCATTTCGCCATCGGGTTTTCGAAGATGTAAGCGGTTTAAGTAGTCTCGCTTGGTTTCCTGATTCAAATCAGCGGCCTGATGGATATCGGTGAGCGTTAAAGAATCCCGTTTGTGTTGCTGAAGGTGGCGCATTTCGATCGAGCACAGGGGGCATTGGCCATCATAATAAAGTTCGGCAGCGTGTAAGGGGTCGGCCATGGGTCGTCAACATAAGATTTGGTTATTATTACGAGCTGTCGACATAATTAGATTGGATTACGATTACGCTGAATTCAGGCGCGCGCATCAAGTTGATCCCGAATTTTTTGATGTTGGGCACGGTTGAGGGGATAGTTAATAACCGGCAGCACGGCAAGCAAAAGGCCAGCGGCAGTTCCAATAGCGTAGGTCCATAAAAGCCCCTGCAACGCGGCATCAGAGTTTGCGCCACCGGGTTGAAAGGCAAAAACCGCTTCGAGAATGCTAAAGGATAAACCCACAGCGACCGCAGCGCCCAGTTTGTTCGTTGTTGTGAGCATTGCGAAAAAAAGTCCGGCCCGTTTCTCGCCGGAGTCGAGCTCATCAAGGTCGGTTAAGTCAGCCATCATCGTTCTAAGCAAGGTTGGGGCGGCACCAAAAGCCACGCCAAAGGATAATGTAAAACCCCAGAGCACAACTGCATTGCCTGGCTCTGCAAGGGGAATCAGAATGAGGTTGATTAGTGCTCCGTATCCAAGTGCAATGGTGAGCGTCTTCGCTTTGCCGAGTTTGATCGCAAGTTTCATCCACAATGGCATTGCCAGAAAGCTTGCGACGAAATATAAAAGCAAGGCGAGGCTCGCATGCCCCGGCAGTTCGAAGTATTTGCTGGCAACAAAAATATAAAGTGCGCCGCTCACCGCGGTCCCAAAGCCGGCCAAAAAATCCGCGGCAAGTAATCGCCACATCAATCGGTTCGACATCAGCAACGTAAATTGCGCCTTAATCGAAAGGGTGCTGTGGCCACTTGACCGTTTGTCAGGGACGAAAGCGAGGGTTGGCAGGGCAAGCAGTGGAAACAGAATAATACAGAACCACCCCATGCTGGCGACTTTAGATTGCTGATCGTCGATGCCAGTGGATTCCAGTAGAGCGGGCAGCGCCAACACGATGGTCATCCCGCCAATCACGAAAATTTCACGCCAGCCGAAGAGCCGCGTGCGATCGTCATAACTGTCGGCTAATTCTGCGCCCCAAGATTGATGTGAGATGGCCATCATCGTGTAGCCGACATAGAGCATAATTAACCAAAAAAGAAGATAGCCACCACTGACGTCTTCCGGTGATGGGATGAAAACCTGGTACACCGATACCACAAGGATGGGTACAGCCAGTGCAATCCAGTGCTTTCTTCGCCCCCATCGGGTTTCGAAGCGGTCAATGAGGTAGCCCATGGCGGGGTCGGTCACGACATCCCAGACCCTGGCGAGTGTGAAGATCAGTCCGACCGTGATTAAGGAAAGTCCCAAGCCTTCGCTGTAAAATCTAGGTAGGTAAACGGCGATGGGCATTCCCATGGCCGCCATAGGGAGGGCAACACCTGAGTAGGCCGCAAGGGTAAAGGGTTTTAAAGGCTGTTGCATGCAGACCATCCTGACGCTTTTATCACTCGATCCTACACTAGATAGTTTGTTCTGCGCGTAAAAAATGACATCGCTAAGACGCAAGGGCAGTTCTGTTTAAGCGCTGGGTTAATCGGTACAATTTGCGGGAGTTGACACGTTTTTGCCAAATCAGGATTAAGTTCATGATGACGTCCGTTGAAGACAATCCGCCGGTTATCTTGCTGGTAGATGACGAGCCGCGAATATTGAGCGCACTGCAGCGGTTATTAAGACGAGAAGGCTATCGTATTTTGACGGCAGACTCGGGGGCATCGGCACTTTCGATTTTAGACCAGGAATCGGTGAACATTATCCTGTCTGATCTGAGAATGCCGGGTATGGATGGCTTTGCGTTTTTGGGGGCGGTGCAAGATCGCGGCCTGGAGGCAGCTAGAGTTCTGATGTCGGGTAACGCAGATTTAAAGCTTGTGATTGATGGCGTTAATGAAGGCCGTTTTTCACAGTTTATTGAAAAGCCTTGGGTTGATGATGCGCTCAGGATAAGTCTTCGCAAACTGATTGAGGCGCAGCAACTGGCGCGGGAAAATAAAGGGCTGATGAAGGCGTTGCGTCGCCAGAATCAAATGTTAAGCCAAGCGTCTGAAAAAGCCGCGAGCGAGATTCGGCAAAAAGAACGTCTATTTGCAACCATCAGCCACGAAATTAGAAATCCGCTGCATGGTATTCAGGGTATTTTAGAGCTTTTGAGTCGAGACAGTGGTGGTAATGATCCAAAATTGCTGAGCACCGCGATTACCAGTGCCGCGTTTATGCGTCAAATCATCGATGACGTTCTGGATTACAGTAAGGTCGAAGCCGGGAGAATGGTGCTCCAGAAGGTTGTCTTCTCCCCCGTAGCATTGGTGACGGACGTCGTCGCACTCATGCAACCCATGGCTGCCGGCCAACAACTCGCATTAGATGTTTACTATGACGAGCCAATAGCGCAACGATTTTTTAAAGGGGACGATTTTAGGATTCGGCAGATTCTGAATAACCTTTTGACGAACGCGATTAAGTACACCAAGAGAGGCAGTGTCGGGATCGAGATTACGGTCGATCCGGTTTTAAAATTCGCGGTTATGGATACAGGAATTGGTATTCCGGAAGAAGAGATGGCGTCGTTGTTTGATGCTTTCGTGATGGCCGATGATCAGCATGACCGAACGTTTGGAGGCACTGGCCTTGGGTTAACCATCGTCAAGAATTTGACCGAGCTAATGGATGGAGAAATTGATGTCTCGGCCCGCGAGGGTGGTGGCACGGTGTTCACACTTACGTTGCCGCTAGAGTCAGCGGCGGCGAAAGTCGCTGTAGCGTCAACGCATAACGTTGATCATGTGTTGGTTGGTATGCAGGTGTTTGTCGCCGACGATATGGCCGCAAACCGCATCATCGTTGAAAATCTTTTGTCCCGGTATGGCGCAACAGTCCATGGTTTCGCCGATGGAGAAGGGCTGCTGAACGCTTTGTCAAAGTTTGAGGGTGTTCCTGATCTATTCCTCTTAGATATTAATATGCCTGGCATGAAGGGTGACGACGTTCTCCAAGCGATTAAAGCATTCTCGCCGGAGTTGGCTCAGGTACCCGCCTTCGCCATGAGCGCGTCTTTAAATTTTGCGGGTAGTGAACAGGTGGTCAAATTGTTTACGGGTCTGTTCAACAAGCCATTTTCAGTGGGGCAATTGCTAACCCTGGCTCGACAATATGCCCCGTCGCCGCCGGTGATCAAAAATGGGCCTTTGGCTGATTTGAGCACGGTGATTGGCGGCGACAATCGAATGCGGCGCGTAAGCGATGCGGTGCTATTGACTGCTGAGGGTTCTTTATCCGCTGATGGCTCTTTATCCGCTGATGGCTCTTTACCTGCTGAGGGCTCTTTATCCGCTGATGGCTCTTTATCCGCTGATGGCTCTCAAAATCTCGCGGATGGTGCTAATCCAGCGATAGACCTTCTGATCGAGGACATGGGGGTTGAGCTCGTGATGGACTTGAGCGAGGCCTTCAAGTCGAGTTTGAGTCTTGGGCTTAGAACGGCAGAACCGGTGGATGTTTCGGCGCAACAAATTGTTGATTTGGCGCATGCTTTGAAGCCAACGGCTGCGATGCTGGGGTTCTCACCTCTAAGCCAATGTTGCCAGGAAATTGACGGTTTGCGGTCGACTGGTGATATCAGCCCTGCGATCGAGCGTCGGATTGAACTGCTTAGTAAAATTGAAATGACGTTGGTGCTGGTTGAGCGTCAGATAAATGACTTGAAAACTGCGAGCAGCAAGGGTTGAACGCTCTAGACAAGCCCAATTTAGCCGCGATCTGTGTGCGATCAGGTAGCCATTTGGACTTGGTGGTACAAGAAGTGCCGGCGCCAAAACCGCCGGGTCCTGGAGAGATTCAAGTTGCGCTGAATGCGTCGGGCCTTAATTTTAGTGATCTTGTGAAGTTTTCAGGTGCCTATCAGGTTCAAACGCCGCGACCTTTTTTCGTAGGGGGTGAGGCATCTGGCCGGGTCGTAGCGGTTGGGTCCTCGGTTCAGGGCTTGCTAATAGGGGATGTCGTTTTGGTGCCAACTGGCTGTGTCCGATTTCAGACCCTGCGGGCCAGCGAAGCAACAAAGGTGCCGGATGGCATCGATCTGATGGTGGCGGCATCTTTTCGTCAGAACTATCAAACGGCAATCGACGGATTGCAGCGAGCGCAGTTACGCCCTGGCGAAACGCTGCTGGTGCAGGGCGCTGCAGGCGGTGTTGGGCTTGCTGCAGTCGACATTGGTCTGCAGATGGGCGCGCGCGTCATCGGGGTGGTCAGCACCGAAGCGAAGCAGGCTGTGGTGGCGCGCTACGCTGCCGATGCCATTTTACGCACCGACCAAGGGTTCCGATCTGAGGTTTTAGCGTTAACACAGGGCCAGGGTGCTGACGTCGTTTTTGATCCTGTCGGTGGGGATGTGTTCGATGAATCCGTTCGCTGTATCGCGCCCTTCGGTCGCATCTTGGTTGTGGGGTTTGCCAGCGGTCGCCCGGCGCTCGCCAAGACCAATCACCTATTGGTAAAAGATGCTGCCGTCATAGGCTACACGCCGGGTGGTTTGAAAAAAAAACGGCCCGCCGAGGCTGAACGTCAGCTGCAGACCCTCATGCGTTGGCTCGTCGCGGATCGCATCAAACCCTTCATATCACATGTGCTACCACTTGAAGAAATCCAAGCGGGATATCAATTGATCGTCGATCGTGAGGTTGTTGGCAAGGTCATGATCGACCTAACCTAAACGGGTTAGTTATCTGGATAGGCGGCCTGACAGGCTTCTCTGAGCAGGCGTGTGCCGGATTCTGTGGTCACTTTTGTAAGTGACTTTAAAATACAAGCAGCCGCTTTTGCGTTCAGCTGCGTGGGCTCGTAGAGAGGCCCTGTTTCTATCCAGCGAAGACCGGGATTCGGTCGCATTCGGTGACCCATACCGGATTTCGAATGATTGAAATCACCGAGGACGACATGCTGTCCCGCCTGATCATCGACGATGATATCGACGTTCATATCGGTCAATGCGTTGCGTTGATTTAGCCTGTCATGCTGCGCCTTTATGACCTCAGGCGGAAGGAGGCGCTGGAGGGTGGCTGAATCCAGAGCATGGACTGATCCTGCCCGAATCACTTTGATTTTCCGCTCCGCTGGCGCTGGCAAAGCCTCGTCGCTAACGAACTGGATCATGATCGTTTCTTCAGAGGCCTCACCCGAACCGGTTGTCGCTGGCAAAGCCTCGTCACTAACGAACTGGATCATGAGCGTTTCTTCAGCGGCCTCGCCCGGACCGGTTGCCTGAGCGTCGTGAGTATTCCCAGCCAGCTGTTTTGGACTGCGTGCTTCTTCGGCGACGCTCGTTGGGGTCTGGAGCAAAACGCTAACAAGGACTGCTGTCAAACTGATGGCGCTGGGCAAGGTTAGTGATTTCATTGAAATGCTCGATCAAAAAAAACTTTAGTATAGGAGGGGCTGCGGTCGCTGTCACGGGATAGGTGGTTTAGGCTGCGTCGGGCGTTTTTTTGCGTTTGATGCCTGTTTTAATTGAAGTAGTCTCACGGGCTGCGAAGGGTTGAGCGGAACAATATTCACAAAGCAAACGTCTGGCCATAAGGGCGACCCTAATCGTCGAATCGTTTTGTTTTGGCGGCCTTGGTGACCGGCTTTGTTCT
>JAQWWC010000347.1 GCA_029249645.1 Pseudomonadales bacterium | reverse complement strand
GTCTCATAATCTGGATCAAAGGCGGCTTGGTCCCAAGCCGCGCAAAACCGCACGCAGGCATCGTAAAACGGATGTTCCCGGTAGGCATCCCGCCCGTTCGGGTCTTCGCCAAGATGATGCGCGAAATAGATCCGTTGAAATAGGCCGTGCATCTCGATCACCCAAGTAACCTCTGCCCGAACATAGGGGCGAATGATGGCGGCGGCGACCTGCGAATGATTCATCGGCGCCAGGTCATCCCCTAAATCGTGGATCAATGCGGCAACAACCCATTCAATATCCATGCCCTCTGACTCGGCGCGACTCGCGGTTTGCAGGGAATGCTGAAGGCGGTCTATTTGATAGCCGTCCAGCGAATGCGCGAGGCCCTCCAGGGCTTTGAGAATGCGCGCCGGTAGGTCCGCCACGTGTTCGGCTTCAAGGCCTTGCAGTAATTGGTAGTCGGCTTGGGTGCCATCGACCATTGCGGAGAAGCTGACAGTTTTCATAGGGCTCCTTGGGGCTGTTGGCATTTCGGTGCTGCATTGGATAAGGCTTGGAACGCAAGATAATAGCGTATTAGGCGGACTGCAGGGCTGTGATTTTGCGGTCGGCTTTGTTCACTTGCGGCAAGACAGAGCGCACCCTTCGCGTTGGCATAATTTCAGGTTAAGACGATTGTGAGTCGGGCTAAAGTTCAGGAGAATGCTCAGGGGCGCGGATTAGCACCGATCAGAGCGGCTGGGCTTTAACACCGAGCAGAGCGGCTGGGCAGCAGCAAACGTGGCAGTGCAAAGGATTAAAACACGGTTCAAATTAATCAAACGAGAACGAGGGCAATATGACCAAGGTTGGCTTTATAGGACTGGGGAACGTGGGGGCAAAACTAGCCGGCACTCTGCAACGCAATGAGGTTGATCTTTGGGTCTACGATATCGAGCCGGCGCAAGCCGCACCCTTTCTAGCGCAAGGCGCTGCTTGGGCCGACAGCCCCGCGGACATGGCCCGGCAAGTGGACGTGGTAATTACCTGCTTGCCGTCCCCCAAGGCCAGTGCAACGGTGATGGAGGCGGAAAACGGGATTCTGCAGGGTCTGTCCGCAGGTAAAATCTGGATCGAGATGAGCACGACGGATGAGGCGGAAGTACGCCGGTTAGCCGTGTTGGTTGAGGCGCTGGGCGCGCAAGCCGCGGATTGCCCGGTGTCTGGAGGCTGTCACCGCGCCGCAACGGGCAATATCGCAATTTTAGCGGGTTGTGAGCGCAACACCTTTGAGGCGATCTTGCCGATTCTGACGCTCTTGGGGCGCGAGATTCTGCATGTCGGGGCCTTGGGTTCGGCCTCAACCATCAAGGTGGTGACCAATTATCTAGCCACGGCCAACCTCGTGTCATTGTGTGAAGCGCTGACGGTTTCGAAAGCTGCGGGCTTGGACCTAGGTCTAGCCTATGAAGCGATTCGAATTTCTTCGGGCAATTCCTTCGTGCATGAAACCGAAAGCCAGGTGATCCTCAATGGCAGTCGAGACATTAACTTTACGATGGACCTTGTTTTAAAAGACGTCGGCCTGTTTCAAGAAATTGCGGAACGCAATGGTGTTGCACTTGAAGTCTCGCCCTTGTTGCTGGATATCTTCCGCGACGGTCAGGCGAAGTACGGGCCACGAGAATGGTCTCCCAATATTATAAGGCGACTTGAGGATGCTTCAGGTTTGGCTATTTTGGCGGATGGATTTCCGGCTGAGATGACCGATGACCAGCCAGAAGACCGCGGTGCTGAGGTGACGCGGTCTTAGTCTTTGGTGATTTTGTACCAAGGCACTGCGAATTCCATGATGGGGTCGAGGTTTTGAACCTTGGCGCTCATCACTCTGAAGTTGACGTAGTGCATCGGCATAAAGCTGCCGCCTTCTTCATACAAGAGTTCCTGGGCTTGCCAGTACAGGGCTTTGCGCTGCTCGAAGTCGAGCTCGGCTCTGGCCGCATCGAGTAGGGCGTCAAAATCGGGACGATTCCAATAGGTCTCGTTCCAAGCCCCGCCGGATCGATACAATTCGTTTAAAAACTGATCGGCGGGGCGGTGGCCCCAATAGCCCATGCAGGCCGCCTTGGTTAGCCAGACATCCCCGTAATAACCATCGGCGGGTGCTAGAACGATATTCACTTTGACGCCGATTTCAGACAGTTGCTTTTGGTACACTTCGACGATATTCACGCCCATGGCAAACAGGGTGCTGGTGTAGAGATCAAACGTTAAGGGGTTGTCGTCGTGATAACCAGCCTCGGCAAGCAGTTGTCTTGCGCGCGGCTGATCTTGCGGACATGCTCCAGGCCACCGATAGCGATCTCCCGGCCAAACGGGTTGGTCACAGGCAACGGTTGCGCCGCCGTGTCCGATGGCGGTATCTATGAGACTTTGACGATCAATCGCAATCCGCAATGCTTTTCGCACGCGCACGTCGTCGAAGGGCGGGGTGTCGGTTCGAAACACAATGGGGTTCATGTCGCCCGTCGGAAAGCGCTGCAAGCTAAAGCGGGGATTGCCGCGAAACAGCGCTTGGAGCCTGGGGCTGACACGTTCAACCATGTCCAGTTGACCTGATAAAAAAGCCTGCATCCGGGCGTTAGCGTCGCTGACGGCAATCACCTCAATGGCGTCCAGCCCCGGAGGGCCTAGAAAGTAATTGGGATTGGCGACGAGTTTGGTAACGCCCTCGGGGTCCAGTTCGGACAGTATAAAGGGACCGGTGCCGGTACCCCGCGTGCGAATGTCGAGTCCAGCGTCCTGTGGAATGATTCGGGCGCGGTAATCCATCAGAAGCACTGGAAAGTCTGCGTGCGCGGCCTTGAGATGCAGCTCGACCGTGTGCGCATCGATGATCTCAACATGATCGATGATGCCTAAGGTCGAGATGAGGGGGGAATCAATGGCGGGGTCGAGCATGAAGTCCATCGAATAAGCGACGTCCGCGGCGTCAAAGACTGAGCCATCGTGAAAGATGACGTTTTTTCTAAGATGAAAGCGCCAGATCGTTGCGGTTTCATTTCCCGACCAAGATACCGCCAAGTCGGGCGACGGCTTGTCTTGGGTATCGGGCCGGACGAGGCGACTGTATAAAAAGTAAATCGTCGGCGTAAATCGGTTTGGATCATAGGGGTTTAAATTCTCGGCGCCGCCATATTCCATGGCATGGGAGGTCCGAAAGGTACCGCCGGCGATGGCGGAGGCCGACATTAAGACCATCAGAATGATGACCGTTACTGATAGTATGGCGCTGCGCAAAGATCGCTTGTCCTGTAAAATTTGAATTTAAACGAGTCTAGCATGGCGCAGCAAGGCTCAAAGCATAGGATCCACAAGATGACCTACAGGTTGCCTCGTATCATTGACCTCACGCGTTTCGCGTTACTCTTTACTGTCCTGCTGAGTGTGCCGAGTTTAGCGGAACAACTTGTGCCGGCCGAATCCGTGGGGGTCTCCGCCGAGCGCTTACAACGGGTGGACACGTTGTCGCAGCGTTACGTCGATGAAGGCCGCGTTGCGGGCATGGTGACCCTTGTGTCCCGCCACGGCAAGCTGGTGCAGGCCCGGGCCGAAGGCGCGATGGGCCTGGACAACTCCTTGCCAATGCAGATGGATACGCTGTTTCGTATTTACTCCATGACCAAAGCCGTGACTGCGGTGGCGGCACTCATTTTATATGAAGAAGGGCGATTCCATCTGGACGATCCGGTCGAGCAGTTCTTACCGAGCCTTGCGGGATTGCAAGTTGAGGACGAGGGCAGGTTGCGGGCCGCGACAACGCCGATGACGATGCACCATTTGTTTACCCACATGGCTGGGTTCAGTTATGGCTATGGGGATGCCGCGCATACGGCTCAAATTAGGGCCCTGGATTTGGCGGGCAGTCCCGACACTGCAACCTATATTGAGCGCTTGTCAAAACTGCCGCTCAAACATGACCCGGGCTTGGGCTGGGCGTATGGGTTCTCAACGGATGTACTGGGCGCGGTGGTTGAGGCGCTCTCGGGGCAACGCTTGGGCGTCTTTATGGCTGAGCGAATCTTTACGCCGCTCGGGATGACCGATACCTTTTTTGAAGTACCTGAGGACAAATTGCATCGGCTGGCGTCGAACCATCTTTGGAATAAAGAAGCAAGCGCCATGGTGGTGGTGTCGGGATTGCCCTTTG
>JAQWWC010000346.1 GCA_029249645.1 Pseudomonadales bacterium | reverse complement strand
GCGTACCGCCCCAGGATCGTGTCATGTCGCCCGCTGGGGCTTCGACTTTGATAATCTCTGCGCCAAGCATTCCGAGTTGAGTGCAGTATGGGCCAGCTAAAACATGGGTAAGATCCAGTTCAACCAAGCCTTCAAGGGGTTTCGTGCCAACAGCTCCGGGGTGATTCATTTCAGAAAATACGTGAAACACTACAGCGTGGTTTTTCAGCTCAGTCTTGAATTGGTGCGTGACTCCCCGAGTGCGGGGGTCATTGATTTAAATGTTTTGGTTTGCAGGTCGAATCTTTTAAGCCGGTCTTTGAGTTGAGCGGTCTAATCGCCCAGATGCTGCTGCTTATTTTGGGAATCTCTCGAGGCTACGATATAGTATCGACTTCAAAAAAAGGTAACCCAAGCATGTCAGAGATGAGTTTAGATGAAGCGGTTTTGAGTCGTCGATCGGTCCGCGGATTTCTGCCTAAGCCCGTGTCAAAAGCCCTCATGCGTAAGGTCTTCGACCTCGCGCAATGGTCACCCTCGGGCACAAATGTACAGCCTTGGAAAATATGCGTGGCGTCTGGTGAGGTAAGGGACGCTCTTCGAGCGGAATTCCTACGTCGCGTTGGCGAAGGCGAGCCCTCCAGACAGGATCATAAAGACAAGGGCCGCCTTGGCGAGCCTTATAAGCAGCGCCGACGCGATTGTGCGCGAGTGCTTTACGAGGCAATGGGCATTGAGTGGGAAGACAAGGCGGGCCTCGGCAGTGCGAGTTTGCGTAATTTTGAACTGTTCGATGCGCCGCATGTCGCGTTTTTCTGCATGGAGGATATCTTTGGCGGACAATCGGCGGCGGACGTCGGTATGTATACTCAGACCTTGATGCTCGCAATGACCGCACATGGGCTGGCCTCCTGCGCCCAGGGCACAATGGGTCATTACCCCGATCTTGTGCGTGAAACCTTTGGGCTCGAAGACAATATGACCGTGCTTTATGGATTGAGCTTTGGTTATGAGGATACAAAGATCCCGGCCAACACTGCGCGGACAACCCGCGCCGCGCTAAATGAAAGCGTGCAGTTTATGGGCGGCGAGATTGACTATGCCTCGAACTAGACGCGACAGGCCCAATAGGATTCCCGTCCTACGAGACGCTGTGACAAGGGACTTCGTTGTCTGTCTTCAGGATCAGTACGATGTGCGTCTAGCGCCACTTGGGTTTTGCGCAGAATGAGCCACTTCCTAATATTGGTTGCGCTGCTGTCGCTTTTTGGGTGTCATTCGGTCTTGATCGAACCTGAATCGCCGTTAGTTCAGATGGGTTCGATAAATGGAACCGGCATGGTTTCTTGTCAGTTTGCTGCCGCGCATCACCCTCAAATCGTTGATCAAAAAGCGGACAGGACCCGGGGCGATGCGTCAGCAACGGCGCGGCGCGCGGCAGATGCTGCGGCGAAAGACTGTCATCGTCGACTAACAGAACCGCAATAGGGCACTGGGACAAGGTTGTAACGGCACTGTGCCGCACTCTGGCCTAGTCCTAGTTCAACGCGCTTAACTCAGCGATCGCTCTGGCTGCCTCGTCGATCGCGGTATGGGTATAGGCGCTCGCGCCCGCATCCGCATTGGCAAAGGTAATGTTGCCAAAACGTTGGCGCGCAATTTCATGTGGCGCTTGGCCTTCCGGCCACTTGGGATCCCATAAATCTAGGTATTCGTGGGAGTAACCGTGAGGCCAGCGGTTAACCGTGATGGCGAGAATATCGTGTTTTGCGCTGAAGCCAACCGGTCCCAAGAGGTCTTGGAGTACGCTCCGAACTTCTCGCTCATAATCCTCGAGCGTTAAATCAAGCATTTTTGTGCGAGCGGCGCGTAGTTGGTCCCAGAAATTTGTAATGTCATCTGGCGGCGACAGGCTGCCCCAAAACGCAACCGGCACAGGGCCGGGGTCCTCGCTGGCTTGGGCGTAACCCCCGGTCTCAATACCGTTCATGAGAAAAAGTGCTGAATGCATTCGACCCGGGCAGGCGGCCCCATCGATGCCAAGCTCTGTAAAGGGCGCGCGGGAACGAATGAGGACGTTCGTCAGGAGTAAGGGATATTTGACCTGGTATCGCTGGGCGGCTTTTTGAGCTGGGGGCAGCGTCGGGCAAATATAGGGGATGACAGTGTGATAGCAGGCCATAACGCATTGTTTAGCCGTCAGCGCAAAAGCCTTACCACCGAAGAGATAGCTCAAATGCACGGCGCCTTCCCGATTCTCAACATCAATAACCGTGCTCTGAAGGCGAATCCGAACGGGATGCTCTGGCCGGTCCAATTGTGAATAGTCAAAAGTTGCCATTGCAACGGAGTCGGCGTCTACACCGCTTGCAATGCTGGGAATGAGTCGCTGCGTCAAGAGCCTAGCAATGCTCGCATTGCCGTCTGGAAAGATCCCGACGGGATAGTCCCAATCGGACTCAACGGCAGTTTCGCCGATTAAATTCAATCCGGGCAGGCCGTCATCGAGCGCCTCGGCAACCGATAGAGACGCTGACTCGAGCCCCCAGGAGCCATGGCAGGCGGTTTTGAAGAGTTGACGCGCCTCCGCGCCAAGGCCGGCTTTTGATTCTAGAAAATCAAAATAGCCGGTTGAGTGCAAATAATCTGCTCGCTCGACGCTGGATAAGGGCGCTAAGACATCGGTCTGAAGGGTGTAAAATGCGCGCAACTGCGTTTTTGCCGTTGAACTGATTGGAAATTGGTCGAGATAGGGCAAGGGCGAGGTGGAGGGCGGTCCCTTAAGAGAGCAGCCGGTGACCAGTTTATTGTCACCATAAGTCTCAGCATCGAACCAGATTGCCGGGCCCTGTGCGCCATTTCGGCCATAGTTGAAGTCTGTTTTTTTGCGCAGTTTCGGAATATTGATGCCCAGCGTCTGCATCAGCGATGAGACCGTTGGACTAAATTGCCAGTACTCCAGATTATGGGTGCCACCCATCGCAAGCTGCAGGCGGCCGCCCTGATGAAACTCATTTCGCTTAGCATGACCACCGAAGTCATCGTGATTGTCTAAGATTAGAATTTTTCGGTCGCCGCCATAACGTTTTTGATAGTAGTAGGCCGCAGCAAGGCCGGAAATACCGGCGCCGACAATCACGAGATCAAAAGATTCATCTAAGGGTCGCGGTGTTGGGTGGGGCAGACCATCGCGTGCGTACGCATGTGCGCCTTCAAAGGATCCTGGGTGGGACCCGCGAAGACCGGTTCGAGTTGGTGGGTAGGGTTTGTTTTTAGCTTCGATCGTTTTTATTGCAGCTGCTGACGGCGCGATACCAAGGCCTAAGCTGATCAAACCTGCGTCTTGCAGTAAATCCCGTCGTGTAATCTTGGCCGACATACCAAGATCGAAATCGGAGTGTTTCAACAAGCGCTCTCCAGGGCAAACAGTATCGCTTAATCCTACAAGGGTTGAATTAGATGCGCTATGGCGATCCGGTGGGTCAGATTGACTAGTTCTAATTGAATCTCGACGGTGTGCGCCTTGGGTGGGTTCAATATGATGCGACGACCCGGGGGGCATATTTTAGTACTACGTTGAGCCGCTGGGGTCCTGCCTTCGGGACGAGGGGCGCGTTTGTGAGGGCTCCATGATCGCGCCGCCATAAGAGCAAAGTGGGCTCGCACAAATATCGCGCCGCCAAGTCGTGTTGCGCCCGCGCCACTGGCGTTTATGCCAGGTTATTTCAGCGGCTCTAGCTTTAAAACGTGTTCCAAAATGTTCGTTTGGCAGGATTTCCGCATAGATCAACGGTTGGAATAGACAAGATTTGGATTGGGGAATCGTCGTCGAAGCCATAAACCGGGGGTAGAGACTGCCGCGATGGCGTTCCGAAATGGTCATCCAATCGTTCGAATTGGCATTCATCATCCGTGATTGGTCCACCGATGCAGTGTTTGGGAAAAAGACAGTAACGCCACGCGTACCAGCATAATCACCGTTTACAATATTCTGAGAAAGGACAACGGTGTTGGGCGTTTTAGAGCCGGTTGGTGAGGCACGGTCTGCGTCCATTGCAGCAACAAAGGCGGCCGGATCTTGGACCATAAAGTTGTAGCTTTCCCGCAAAACAAGGGGCCTTGGCGGCCGCTACAAAGTTGGAACGAAAGCGCGGTATCAAAGTGGTAAATAGGGTTTTATGTTTCTATTAAAGTTCCTTTTCTGCAATAACATGGTACATCTGTTCCTAACGGATTGTCTTTTGGCACCAAAGGATCTCTTAGAGCGCGTCATAGTAGATCGTAGTACCGAGATTTTCGATTTCGTCTTTGTTAGCGATCATCCAATCTGTGCTCTTCGCCCACCATTCCGAAGCGAGCATGGCATCGCTGAATTTCCCGTAAGCTTCATGCGAGTCGAACTCGATAGAATAGTAGGCGCGCTCGACATCACCGCCTGCGCTTGGGCGCCATAGTTTTGGGTTTTTTGCGCCCATGCTCTCGTGCAGAGGCGCTGATTGCTTTGCGCCAACTTCAAGTATTTGGAGGCCGGCGACGCTGCCCTCCCAGGTTGTAACGGCTAAAATAGTCATGTGCTGCTCCTTGGTTGAGCGACGGATGTTAAAGGCCTTTAAACGCCTGGAAAACGATAGTTCGAATCTCGTTCATGGGCGCAGAGGACCCCGTACTTTGACGACGCGGTTTTGTAAGCCATGGGATCAAATCGGCTATCTGTGTTGAGATTGTGTAATCAAGCGGTGCGGGTATTGGTGGGGAAGCGCCCGGCCATCTAAGGGATTCCGAGCGCTGCGCTAAACTTCTGCCTCATGGGTCCTCCTAAAATAGGCTTTATGGGACACGCCTCGCACGAGGCCTGACCATTGGTACGCCAAGGCTTAAAGGGGCCGCGCCTCAAGGCTATTGAGAGTACGTCACCAGCAAAAAGGTTAGCGTTTCCTGAGCCATCCGGTTTAGGATCTTTCGTTTCACGGAGGGCCGATCGGGTGGATGTGCGTAACTTTTTAATGATGATCATCTTGGTTTGGATGCCAGATGCTGGGGCTGAACCTCAGGCATCTCAACTGTTCGAACCGGCACCAAGGGACGATAAGGGCACGTTTATGAACCCCATTGGGGATTTATCGCAAGGCAGCCTTGGCGTGCGAGTGCCATTCATGTTGCGCCGTTTTGGAACCTATTTTCGAGGGGGTGAGGGCGCCCCACTTCTGATGTCGGCGAAAGATCAACCGCTCGAAGCAGTGGATTCAATGGGCGCCAGCGTGACTTGGGTTGGGCACGCGACCGTGTTGGTCAAAATGCCGGGCGTCACGTTCCTAACGGACCCAATCTGGTCCGATTGGCCTAGTCCCGTCCCGTTTATTGGGCCGCGACGCTATGTGCCGCCCGGGCTTGCGATCGAAGACCTGCCCCCGATTGATTTTGTGGTGATCTCGCATAATCATTATGACCATTTGGATTTGCCCACTTTGAAGGCACTGGCAGCGCGAGATGCTAAAACACAGTTTCTGGTACCACTGGGGAATGAGTCTTTGCTGACAGACCAAGGGATCTCAAGGGTTCATGGGTTCGATTGGGGCGATGCTATGACGATCAAGGGTAGTACGATTTATTGTTTGCCCACGCAACATTGGAGCAAGCGAGGTTTAGGTGATACCAATCAATCACTTTGGGCGTCCTGGGCAGTGATTGGCGCAAGCAAACGCTTTTATTTCGCCGGGGATACCGGTTACTTCAAGGGATTCAAAACCATTGGTGAAAAGCTCGGGCCCTTTGATTTAGCCGCGATGCCGATCGGTGCTTATGAACCTACATTGATGATGCAGTCAACTCACATGAACCCGGAGGAAGCGGTTCAGGCCACGATCGATGTGCGAGCAAAAAAAGCGCTCGCCATCCATTTTGGAACGTTTGACTTGTCTGATGAACCGCTGAGTGAGCCGCCTGATCGGTTTAAAGCTGCGGCCGATAAGGAGCCCGGTGTTGAAAATGCTTGGGTGATTCAGGTTGGTGAACGCCGAGCATTTTAAAAAGCCTTAACCTTTGAGGTTCTGGTATCGCCCGAGCCGTCCAGGCAGTTAACAATATTTAGTCGAGGAATCGCGCCAAATTTCAATCTTGCTGGCTTTGAACGTCGTCGCTTGCGCGCGCGTTCGGAATAATGAATTAGCGGCGAGTCGGGTGGTTTTTAAAAAGCGCGTCTTGGAAAAAAATTGCCGCTAAGGGTCGTTTTCTACCGGGCGCTGGTCGTCACAGTGCAAGGCTGGCGTGGCTTTGAGGGTGTT
>JAQWWC010000345.1 GCA_029249645.1 Pseudomonadales bacterium | reverse complement strand
AATAAAATATTGAGGGGCGGGGCAGCCAATGCCATATTGGTGAGTAGGGTTAACACACAAACAGCCATAATTTTTCGCATAATCCACTGCCCTCAGCCGGTTTGTTAGATCCCAAAATGGCTAGCAAGTATGGCATGATCAGTTGGAAAAGGAGAATCCTATGGCTGCATTTGAAACGCTAAAGTTGACCCAGCGAGACGGGGTTTGTTTCGTTACCATCGATAACCCACCCGTTAATGTGATGACGCCGAGACTCTATCAAGAGCTTGTTGCGGTGACCGAACAGCTTGAAGGTGATGACAGTCTTCGGGTGGTGGTCTTTCAGAGCGCGGATCCGGATTTTTTCATTGCGCATTTTGATGTCAATGCGATCTTGACCTTTCCAAGTGATACGCCTTCGGTGAAGGCCGAAACGTTATCGCCTTTTCACATGATGTGCGAGCGAGTGCGAACTATGCCGAAGGCGACGATCGTTAAGATGGCCGGTCGCGCGGGCGGCGGTGGTAACGAATTCGCTGCGTCCTGCGATATGCGCTTTGGCGTACGGCATAAAACAATCATAAATCAGATGGAGGTGCCGCTGGGTATTTTACCTGGGGGCTCCGGTACCCAACGCTTGCCGCGGCTCGTGGGTCGCGGCAGGGCGCTTGAAATTTGTTTAGGTGGGGACGACATCGATGCTGAGACCTGTGAGCGGTGGGGGTATTTGAATCGAATTTTCGAAACATCAGATGCAATGAGCAACTTCGTGGATAGTCTCGCTGTTCGGATTGCGGGTTGGCCGGCTGAGGCGATCGCGCTTTGCAAAGCCTCCATCAACAATGCTGAGCTTCCGATAGAAGCGGGATTGCTCGAAGAGGCTTATCTGTTTCAACAAACCCTGCGTACGAGCGGCGCTCAGGACAATATGCGCCGTGCTTTAGCGCAGGGCTTGCAGACCAAAGCTGGCGAGCTGCGGATGGGGGCGCTAGCGGCTGAGTTCGCGCAGCCGGATGACCGCTAAGAATGATTAAAGCCCCGGAGCAGCTGATTGCTAGGCTCACACAGGCCTCGCGGATCGAGCGGGTTGCCTGTGAATTTGGCGCATTGCAGTTTCGCTATTGGGCGGGGCCGGAGGACGGTGAAACCTTGCTCTTGGTGCACGGTGGCTCGGGCTCTTGGTTGCATTGGGTTGCTAACATTGAGGCTCTGACGCAACACTATAAGGTTTGGGCGGTCGATTTACCCGGGCTTGGGGCGTCTGACGCATTGCCCGCGGGCTACACGGCAGAGGACGCCGTTGCGGCGTTTACAGCGGGGTGTCGCGCTTTGAGGGCGCTTCAACAATACCACCTCGTTGCGTTTTCATGGGGGTGCGCCGTTTCGTCCCAAGCCGCGCTGCAGCTCGGCGATGCCGTGAAAAGTCTAACCCTAATTGGCCCCGCATCGATTGGGGACGTCTCAAGGAAGGGCGGTATGAAGCCGTTACAAAGGCGGCTTCCGGGAATGAGTCCAGCTGACCTTGCGGCGTTACATCGCGTCAACCTGCATCACTTGATGATTTCAGACCTGGCTAAAATTGATGCTTTGGCGCTAAAGGTACAAGTTATGAATACCGCGCAGGCGCGGTTTAATAGTCCAAAGTTTGCCAAAAATCGAATGGTGCTCGACGCTGTGAGGCAGCTGCGGCAGCCCGTACAGGTCATTTATGGTGACCAGGATGGCCCGGCACTGCCGGATGTCGCGAGTAAATCAGCGCTGTTCTTCGCTGAAAACAGTGCAGTGCGCTTTGACCTTGTTGCCAACTGCGGGCACTGGCTCGCCTTCGAACAACCTGAAATTTTCCATGATCTACTGATCGCGTGGGTTCGGGATTGCAGCTTGGGTTAAAAGGAAGCGGGCGGTGCTGGTTGAACGGCTAGAGCCGCACGCTGCATTTCAGTGGCGAGCAGACGGATGTGAGCATCGGTGGTTTGCCAGTTACTGATGCTGATGCGAATCACCGCGCGTTCCTGCCAAGTTGCGCCGCTCATCCAAACTCTGCCCGAGGCCTGTAAGAATTGCAGGGCAGCGTTTGTTTGAGCATCTTCATCTAACGCAACGAGCACCTGGTTGAAGCCGCCCTCGTTGATGAGGGTATAGGGCCCGTTGCGAAGTTGCTCGCGCAATTGATCGGCAAGCGTACAAAAATGGCCGATTAAACCGGCAACCCCAGAGCGACCTAGAAACTTTAAGGCGGCCCAAAGCTCAACAGATCGCGCGCGCCGAGACATCTCTGGGGTCCTTTCCATGCCATTGCGCAGGCTGCTTTGGTCAAGATAGCTCCCGCTGGCGGCTAAGGCCGACTTCAACGCGCTTGAATGTCGGCAAAGTACAAGACCACAGTCGTATGGTACGTTGAGTGTTTTATGGGCATCGACCGACCAAGAATCTGCTTGGTCGGCGCCAGCCATGAGGTGACGGGTTACGCCACATGCCGCGGCCCATAGCCCAAAGGCCCCATCGATGTGGACCCAAGCCCCCTGCGCCTTCACGATCGGAATGATGCTTGCAAAGTCGTCAAACGCCCCCGTACAGATCTGGCCAGCCTGCAGGATCACAATAGCGTTTGGCTCGAGTGTGGGCAACGCGGATGGTAGCAGACGCCCCTCGGAATCGGTTGCGAGCCAATGCATTTGATCGGCACCAAAACCAAGGATGCTCAAGGCCTTGTCGATTGAGCCGTGGAGGCTGTCAGGTCCATAGATGTGGATAGGTGGCGCGCCGTGAAGCCCTTTTTTCGCGAAGGGCCACTGGGCCTTGGTATAGAGGTGAGTTCGGGCGGCGGCTAAAGCCGATAATCCAGCGATGGACGAGCCGCTCACAAGGCCCATGACGGTCTCTTCCGGCAAACCGAGTAGGTCAGTAACCCAATGTTCGATCGTTTGCTCAAGCTGTGCGGCAATGGGGGACATGCGTCCGAGCGCGCTGTTCTGATCCCAGCCGTCCCCAAGCCATCGCGCAGCGAGGGCAACGGGCAGACTACCTCCGGTCACAAAGCCATAGTAGTTGGGGCCGCTGGAGGCGGTGGTTGCGGGTCCCCCGTGAGTTGCGAGCATGCCCAATACGGTGCCTGGATCACAGGGGGCCTCCGGTATGGCCTCATCAAAAACCGCTAAGGCCGCCAGGGCAGCCTGATTCGGAAAAACGGCTCGAGCATCTAATGTTGTCGCATAGTGTTTGGTTGCAAGCACTGCGGCATCTAGCAAGTCCTGCTGCAAGTTGAGTTCAGATCCACCCGGGAGCCAGGAGAAGGTCATTGTTGAATCCCCTTTCCATTGTGGCGCTTATTTGCGGTATTGAGGTAGTGCGCTTGTGGGTGGGCTGCGATGTTGCGCGCCCGCACTAATAACGCAACGCAGTATTTTCAAAGATAAAGCCGCTTGGGTCGAGCACTAAGCGGTGCCTTGGGCCGGGTTGATCAACCTCACCACCTGCGTAGGCGGCATCCTCTGCCCAGAGCGCGATCCTTCTGTCGTCTTTGTCTTTGCGAATTCTCGTTTCGTAAACACGGACAGGTTGGTCTTTGAGGACTTGCCAAAGTGTCTTTGCAGGTCCATGCAGCGCCAGTTGATGCAAGGTAATCCAAGTCGGCGGCGCAAGATCGATCTCGCCAGCGGCATGGCGGGCGAGAGCCTTGGCGGGCTGAATCCACTCGTGGTTTTGAATCTCGAAACCATCAACGGCAATGACCTGATCCGTCTCTAAAATTGAAGCAAAAAACCACGTGGCATACCGACGTGGGGTGCCGGCCGGGGGCGTCCAATGCGCAAACCATGCAAAGGCTTCCGCGCCAATTGAGATGTTGGTTTCCTCCAGAGTTTCTCGCACAGCGGCTTGTTGGGCGGCAACATTAACGTCTTTGTCTTCTGGATAATCCTCTGGGTCAATGCGGCCACCGGGAAAAACCCACATACCGCCAAAATGGACCTTGGAGGTTCGATGCAACATGAGCGTTTCAACCCCTTGATCACTATCTCGTAACAAGATCACCGTGGCGGCAGGAATGGCAGGGGTTTCGATTTGGTCGGGTTGATCTGCCGTGCCGTAAATGTCATTTCGATGTTGCGTGCTCATCTGTCTATCCTAAGAGGTTGAAGGAAGGGGTGCGTAACGCGGCGATGGTCGACTGACAATGCCCTCGTCGGTTAGCGCAAGATGCGTGAGAGTCTGCTCGTCATGGTTCATCCGCCAAGACAACATTTTTTGTGCAAAGCGCAAGACGAGCCCCTGATAATCGGGATGGTCAATGAGGTTATTGAGCTCGTCTGGATCTGCCACTAAATCAAAGAACAACGCCGGCAGATTGGTGAAGTGGACATACTTGTACCGCGCGCTACGGATGACATTGAGCGTACATTGGTGCGGGCTGAGTCCGAGACGCTGTTCCAAGGCCTCGCCGGCAGGGATGTTTCGGAAGTCATACTCCCAATGTGCTTCCTCACGCCAGTGGCCGGTTGGTGTCCCTGTCTGGATGAGCGGACGAAGCGATTGGCCGTCACATTGCACCGGGCATTCAAGATCGAGCCAATCGAGAATGGTCGGCATAATGTCAACGTTCTCGGTGAAGTGATCGATCTGTGCATTGCCGCGGCTTGGATCAAAGTCGGGGTCCCTAATAATCAGCGGGATATGAAACGAGGCATCGAAATAACCGAGTTTGCCAAGCAAATGATGGTCCCCCATTTGTTCACCATGATCCGAGGTAAAGATGATTAAGGTATTGTCCCATTGGCCATTTTCTTTCAAAAAAGCAAACAAGCGCCCTAAATTCGCATCAACGTCAGTCATGAGACCAAAATAACTGCTCTTAAGTCGCGTAAGTTTGGCTTGGTCCTGCGGGGCACTGTAGTGTTTAGTGGCCAGCATTTCCGCCAGGAACGGATGCTGTTTGGCTTCGATTTGAGGCGACTCAGCCCGAATAAAATCTGTGAGTTCGGCAGGGTCATACAGTTGGTTGTAAGGTTCGGGGGCAACCCAAGGCGGGTGCGGGCGTAGCAAAGAGAGATGAACGCAAAAGGCGCCGTCGGTTGCGCGAATGTAATCCATTACAGAGTCCACCATAAAGCGGGTGTCATGGTGGTGTTCCGGAATTTTAAGCGCCGCCGGATGCGGCAAACCGTCTTCGTAGTCGATCTGGCTATTTTTCTCCGTGTAGAGTCGCCAATTGGGCTCAGGAATGGTGTACCCCAGAGTCTCAAGCCAAGTCGCCCAAGCATCCGGGAAGGTACCCATTTGCAGCATCGGCCGGATTCCGGGCAAAGGGCCTTCATAGGACGTTAAAATTGGATCATCCGGTGAAAATTGTCTCGGGTCATTGGCGGTGTCCGTGTAACCAAACAGAACGGGGTCACCGCCACTGGCTCTAACTTCCTTAGCCCAGTTGGTGAATCGCGCGTCGAGCGGTGTGCCATTTGTGCCCGAACGGTGATTTTGAAGGTACATGCCAGTATGCAAACTGGCTCTGGAAGGCCCGCAAGGCACCGCGTTAGCATAGTGACGTTTGAATAAAACGCCGGAGGCAGCGAGCGCATCTAAGTTGGGGGTTTGAACGGCATGTCCTAAGCTTGAAAGGCAAGCGCCGCACCATTGATCTGCTGTAATAAATAAAACATTTTTCATATTTGCGTCCAGTTAACCATCAAAGTATGCCATACCAGAGAGGTGCTTGCTGGCCAGCGTTAATGGCCTCACGTATGATGCCCGTGGAGATTTAAAAGGAACTAGTCGGTGGCTTCCACGCCTGATCAGCCTCAACCAAGGCAACGAGCAATAAACTATGCCTGGGTGATCTGGTTGTTTTCAACCCTCGGTTTTTTGTTCAGTGTGCCGGGACAAACCATGGGTATGGGGGTCTACACCGACTACTTTATTGAGGCCCTCGGCCTGACCCGGACGCAGCTGTCTCTCGCCTATTTAGTCGGCACACTTTTGTCGGCATTTTGTTTGCCCCGCGCCGGGCGATGGTTTGATCAGTACGGTGGGCGGGTCATGATAGCGGCCTCCAGTGTGCTCCTCGCCCTAGTGCTGATTTACATTAGCCAAGTTGACCGGTTGTTAGACTTGCTGCCTGGGTCGATGGCCTGGGCCTGGTTGCTCATGCTGCTGGGATACTTTGGTGTGCGATTCTTGGGTCAAGGGGTTTTGACCAGCGCGTCGCGTAACATCTTGCTGATTTGGTTCGTTAAGCGTCGGGGACTCGTGAGTGGTTTGCGGGGTGTGTTTGTCTCCTTCGGTTTCGCACTGGCGCCGCTTGGTATTGCGGTTTTGATCAACGACTTTGGTTGGCGTGGCTCGCTTTGGGTAATGGCCGCCGGGCTGTTTTCGTTTGGCTGCGCTGCTTGGATTTTTGTTCGCAATCGGCCGGGTCAGGAAACGCCGCTAGGTCAGGAAACGCCGCTAAAGGTAGGCCCTGAAAACGGCTCAGTCAGTCAGCCGCCTCGGGATACACGACTTAAAGGGATGACCCTGGCTGAGGCAAGACGGCGACCCGTGTTCTGGCTCTATGCAGCGAGCTTGTCAATTCACGCGCTGTTTGGAACTGCGCTCACCTTTCATATTGTATCGATCTTTGATCAGGTCGGTCGTAGTTCAGCCGAGGCTTTCTCTTACTTTTTGCCATCAGCCGTTTGCGCAACGCTTGTTAATCTGCTCGCAGGCTATTTGGCCGACCGGAATCCCCTAAAACCCTTTTTGATTTTGATGCTGATCAGTTTCCTATTGGGCGCGTTTGGGCTGGCACATTTGGCGCGTGACTGGGGTTATTGGTTGTTGGCGATTGGTTTCGGGGCGGGTGGGGGCCTGTGGGGAGTGCTCTCAAATCTCGCTTTCGTCCGCTATTTTGGCACCAAGCATCTGGGCGAAGTCAGTGGGTTAAACACTGCACTCACAGTCTCAGCCAGCGCCATTGGGCCGGCAGCGTTCAGTCTTGGTTTGGATGGTTCCGGTAGTTATCTGTTGCCAGTCTACCTGTGTATGGTTGCCTTGGTTTCGTTACTGGTTTGGGCCGTGATCTATCCGGCGCCCGAACGCACGATGGACAATTATCAGGGCTAAATGGGTTCAATAAGAAAAGGTGTGAGTCACGCCAGTGTTCTACGCCTTATTCGGTCAACTGAAAAGTGGGTTTGAAAAATTTTTTAAAGGTGCGTAGGAGATGAGCGATCTTAAAATTCAATAAACGTGCACGGAAACCACGAAAGCGATTTCGGAGCTGTTTGCTGGCTCTAACCCTTTTGGTGGCAGGTTGCGACATTGGGTCGCGCGTAGACACGACGCGCGAAACCCTCCAAAGCCCATCGGCCGCCGAATTATTTGACTCGGGCGCGTTGCGAGCGATTGCGTATGGCGGCTATCGGTCCGCGACGCGAGCAGAGGTGCCAAGTGTCGATGACATCAAAGAAGATTTAAGGATTTTGTCAGGCCTTGGGTTCAAAATGATTCGAACCTACAACACCCAGCAGTATGACGAGACCCGCCGCATTTTTTTAGCTATTGAAGCGTTACGGGCAGAAGACCCTAGCTTTGAAATGTATGTCATGTTGGGTGTCTGGATAGATTGTGCTGGCGCCGGGACCGATTCACCCAACCATGAGGGAGAGGATCACGAGGCTAATCAACTTGAGGTAGACGCTGCGATTCGATTTGCCAAAGCCTATCCCAATATTGTCAAAGTCATCGCGGTCGGTAACGAGGCAATGGTCCGTTGGGCTGCAACTTACTATGTTCAACCCAAGGTTATTTTGAAGTGGGTGCAGCATTTTCAAGCGCTAAAGCAAGCGGGCGAAATCGAGTCTGGGATTTGGGTGACCAGCTCCGATAATTTCGCCTCTTGGGGCGGGGGTGAGGCGAGCTATCAGACACCGACATTGAATGCTTTAATTTTGGCGGTCGATTTTGTTTCGATGCACACCTATCCCTTTCATGACACGCATTATAACCCAGCATTTTGGACTGACAGCTCGGATGAGGTGAGCGATAACGACCCGCAAGCGGTTGTCTCGGCCGCGATGGTCCGAGCGGCAGTTTATGCGCAAAATCAATACGCCAGTACGAAACGTTATGTGTCGAGCATTGATCCAGGCAAGGCCATTCATATTGGGGAGACGGGCTGGGCAAGCGTTGATAACGGGTTTTATGGCCCGGATGGGTCGAATGCAGCCGGGGAGCGCCAACAACAACTGTATTTTGAATTGATGACCGCGTGGGCTCGGGCGGCTGGGATTGTTCTAGTTTTATTTGAAGCCTTTGATGAGCCCTGGAAGGATGCAAAAAACCCAGTCGGCTCCGAGAATCATTTTGGCCTGATCGATGGTCAAAATCGAGCCAAACGGGTGCTCTGGGCTGAAGTTGAGGCGGGACGCTTGCAAGGCCTAACCCGCGGGGGGCGGCCGATCGTTCTATCCCGTGCCCCTTAGTGGCTCAGCAGTCGTTGCCTTGAAAGCGTCGTTAAGCCTAAACCGCGCGCGTAAGTCTTTGATTGATGGTGCTACCAGGTGAAGCTCGGGTGGGCTGACCGCGCAATTAACCTTATTGCAATACGCGGGCGCTAATTCGGCTCAGGCCGGTTGTCGCTAAGCCGCGTGATTTTAAGCCGAGTTTGAGTTGCAGCTCGATTTGACGGACATTGACTGGACCGCGATAGGCCGCCAAGACGCCGTTGGTATAGGTGCTCGAGGTGAGTAAAAGCACTCGGGCGAATCTTGTTTTAAACCAAGCCCGATAGGTTTTAAAGCACGCGCGGGCGTGCAGTACGTCGAGATGGTTCTGAATCAGTACGCCGTTATGCGTCGTTCGATTGAACAGTTCTGTTAGCCAGGCCTCACCAATGGGCTCTGGGCGCTCTGGGTCCTGGGTACCGTCCAGGAAGAGGTCATCGATCAAATAGTCAAAGGTCTCTTGATGCTGGGCTATCCAAGCGATCGCGTCGTCCTGATGCAAAGTGAGTCCGGGGTATTGAAGCTTAAAGAAACGTTTGGCTAGACGCAGATGTTCGCCGTCGATTTCAACGCCGATAGCGTGTTGCCAAGGTTCAATTCGGTACAACTGATGCAAAGCGGTGCCGCCGCCAACGCCCAAAGCGAGAATTGTGTTGGGTGGCTCTGCTCGCAGTAGCGCAGGGAGGCTCAGTAAGTCCCAAACGGCGCCCTGAAAGACCTGTTTGGGATGCCATTGGCTATGGAAAGCGCCGTTGGTATAGAGCCGAACAGAAGCGCCTGCTGTGCGAACCTCATAGGTCTTGCCAGCCACGACGCGCTGATACAAACGGGTCAAGGGTTTTGCTTAGTTTGATTCAGCTGAAGTTGATCCAAGAGCGCCTGGGTGACCGGAGGCGGTTCAAGTTCGCCACGATCGAAAGCATTTGCTAAGGCTTTACCCAGCTCCACACCCCATTGATCAAAGGCATTGATGTTCCAAATCGCGCTACAAGTAAACACTTTGTGCTCATAGAGCGCGATGAGCATTCCTAAATTGAAAGGTGTCAACGCATCCAGCATTATCACGGAGCTGGGTTTGTTGCCGGCGTAGTCTTGGTGCGGATCCGCGCCAGATTGCCCCTGAGCAAGGGCCGTCACCTGGGCCGCTAGATTGAGCCGCAACGCGCGGTGCGCGGGTTCTGATGACAGGGGATCCTCGGCGAAGCCGATGAAATCAAGCGGTACTAGGTGAGTGCCTTGATGGAGCAGCTGGAAAAAAGCGTGCTGACCATTGGTTCCGGTTTGACCCCAAGTGATAAGGCCCGTTTGATAATCGGTCGAGCGTCCTTCCCGAGTGGTGCTTTTGCCGAGGCTTTCCATATCGAGTTGCTGCAAAAATGCTGGAAAAAGGCTGAGGCGCTCGCAATAGGGAATAACCGCTTGGGATTGGGCGCCCAAAAAATTGCCATACCATACAGCCATTAGGGCCATCATGACGGGTAAGTTATGCGGTAAAGGCGCATCAGCAAAGTGTTGATCCATTGCATGACCGCCAAGGAGTAGCGACTCAAACGTTTCAAAACCGGACTGCAAAGAGATGGTCAAACCAATACTTGACCAGAGGGAATAACGCCCGCCGATGTCTTCGTCAAATGCAAAAATTTGGTCCGGCGCAACCCCAAAATCGACAGCCTTTTTTGCCGCAGTCGTCAACGCAACCAGATGTTGGGCCCGCTCTGGGCTGTCGGGCAGGCTTGCCCGCAGCCAAGCTCGTGCGGTCCGCGCGTTCATTAAGGTTTCTTGGGTTGTGAAGGTCTTGCTCGCGATGACAATAAGGGTCGTCTCTGGATCGCAGTTGCGAAGAACCGTATTAATCTCAGCGCCATCAACATTGGCCACGAAATGGCAGGTTAACTTGCGCGTGTCGGGATGATCGAGTGCCTGGCAGACCATTTTGGGGCCTAGGTCAGAGCCACCGATACCAATGTTGACAATGTGTTCGAAAGGACGGTGGGTTGCGCCATTCAACTCGCCAGAATGAATCGTCTGAGTAAATTCCCGTATCGCTTTGAGAGTCGGGTCGGTGCGAATAAATTCCGGCGTGCGTATCCGAGTGTGACCCACTGCTCGACGTTCCGTTAAATTGATGGGCTCTCCCGATAATAGGCCAGCTTGAAGCTTGGCAAATGGCGATGCGTTCAGAAGCGCAAGCAGGGCATCAAAAATATCGTCACTCATTCGGTGGTGAGAGACATTGAGCGTTAGTTCATGGAGCTGCAATTGTGCCTTGCGCTGCCATTCGATGTCGTTCATTGCCGTTTGAACGCTTGGCGCTTGCTCTGAAAGGGTTTTCAGGGCTTGCCAAGCAAACGTACTCGACGGATAAAACGGCTCAGACATGCGCGGGCTCCAGAAATATTAAAGTTTAACAAGAAAAGTCGTAGACGACGTAATGAAGACCTTGGCGAGAGCCTCGTACAAGGCCGATCGGTATGCCACGATTTGTTCCTGCCACGCGGATCGCGAAGGTATCGGCCTATTGAACGGGATGACGTAGAATAGGCAGTGCCTGCGTAAAAAAAGTTATAATTATGTCCCGCTTAAAAATTGCTTTCGCCTTGATACTCATCCTGGTTCTACTGGTATTCTTTGGTTTGGGTGGGGCCGAGTATTTGACGTTCTCCGCAATCAAATCAGCTCAGCAAACGCTCCTCGGAATTGTCACGGATGCACCCGTTTTGAGCTTTTTCGGCTTTGCGCTGATCTATATTATGGTGACGGCGCTATCATTACCGGGCGCCGCTGTGTTAACGCTGCTCGCGGGCGGATTGTTCGGGTTATGGCAGGGCCTGATTTTAGTGTCTTTTGCCGCCAGTATAGGCGCAACCTTGGCGATGCTGGCCGCCCGATTTCTGTTTCGTGACCTGATCGCTTCAAAGTTTTCAGAGGCCATGGCCATGGTGAATCAGGGAATGAAGGCCGATGGTGCACGATATTTGCTCACCTTACGGCTGGTTCCAGCAGTGCCCTTTTTTGTCATCAACCTTGTGATGGGATTAACCCACATCTCGGCCTGGCGATTCTATTGGGTCTCCCAGTTGGGTATGTTGCCAGGCACGCTTATTTTTGTGAATGCCGGGAAACAGCTGTCGGATCTACAAAGTCCCGCCGGTATTCTATCCCCAGAGTTGTTGGTTTCTCTGGTGCTGCTCGCGCTGTTACCGTGGTTGATGAAAGCGTTGATGCGTCGTGTTGAGCTCTGGCGGCGCTATCGTGTCTTTGAAAAACCAAAGGTGTTTGATCGTGATTTAATTGTCATTGGTGCCGGCTCTGGTGGTTTGGTGGCGGCCTTAATCGGTTCGCTTGTGGAGGCGAAAGTCACGTTGATTGAAGCCGGGGAAATGGGCGGAGACTGCCTCAATACGGGTTGCGTGCCGAGTAAAGCATTTATCCGCAGTGCAAGCATGGCGGCGGGCATCAGGCACAGCGCCGACCTTGGGGTTTCGGCTGGTGATCCCCAAATTGACTTCCCGGTCATTATGAACCGCGTTCAGGCGGTGATCGATTCAATTAAACCGAATGATTCGCCGGAACGTTACCGCGAATTCGGCGTGGATGTGCGACTGGGTAAAGGGGTACTGCATTCGCCCTATGAAGTCGAGGTCAATGGTGAGCGGCTCACGGCGAGATCGATTATTGTGGCCTCAGGAGCAGCGCCGGTGATGCCGAGCATTGACGGGTTGGACCCTAGCCGGTGTTATACCTCGGAAACCATTTGGCAACTTAAAGGATTGCCCAAAAGATTGGCTGTCATTGGGGGCGGACCCATTGGTCTGGAGCTGGCCCAGTCGTTTGCTCGACTTGGGAGCTCGGTCACAGTGGTCGAGATGATGCCAAGGATTATGATGAAGGAGGATGTCGAGGTCAGTGACCTAATGACGGGTGTGCTCGCCAACGAGGGCGTTCGATTGCTGGTCAACAATCGTTTGGCCTCCGCGAGTTCGGGCGAGGCTTTAACCTTGCGAGTTGCGCAAGTGAACGGTTCTGAATTAGTCACAGACATTGAATGCGATGCGGTCTTGTTTGCCGCGGGGCGAAAGCCGCGAGTAGATGGTTTTGGACTCGAAGCGCTGAAAATTGATTTGACCGACAACGGTCA
>JAQWWC010000344.1 GCA_029249645.1 Pseudomonadales bacterium | reverse complement strand
GACTCAACGGCCGTCCGGTACAAAGTGCCAGGAAAGGGACACTTTGGGATTATCGCCAATGAAAGCGAGCCTTTTTGCACCAGCTGCACGCGGCTTAGGTTGTCCTCCGACGGCTATTTGTATGGCTGCTTGTCCAATACGGCGCGGACCTATGTAGGCGACTTGGTGGATGAACCCCTCGACATCGCGTTACCCAAAATTGAAACAATTCTGATGAAAGCATTAGGCGATAAACGCCTCGCCTTTCAGGGGGAAACGACGGTTATGAAGTTTATTGGCGGTTAATCTAGCGGACAATTCGGCCAAAGGATTAACCCTTATAAGGCAGATCGATAGCACTGGCGGAAACTCATCAGACAACGTTAGTATCAAGCCAGACCCAGATTCAATAATCTAACAACAGCCAGCGCGTAATTGGAGAAGCCACCATGATGGACCTAGACATACCCGACCGACTCATTCCTGTTCGAGACAAAATCGATCAGTTCGTGAAACAGCGGGTCGATCCCCTAACAGAGGAATACTTTGATGAGATCGATGTTGGGGATCGTTGGCAGTTAACCGATCGTCAAAACGAAATCATGGATGGACTAAAAGCACAAGCCAAGGAAGCAGGGCTGTGGAACTTCTTCTTGCCCGCAAGTCAAGGCGGCGCTGGTGTCAGCAACCTTGAGTATGCCCACCTGGCTGAAGTAATGGCCCGCAACCCAATTGCGTCTGAAGTCTTCAATTGCGCGGCGCCTGACACCGGCAATATGGAAGTACTGGAACGTTACGGCTCTGAAGCACAGAAGAAAGAATGGCTTGAGCCGTTACTTGAAGGCAAGATCCGGTCAGCGTTTGCGATGACGGAACCTGGCGTCGCCTCATCAGATGCCACCAACATCTGCACGTCCGCGGTACTCGATGGCGATGAATGGCTTATCAACGGCGAAAAGCATTATATTTCGGGTGCAGGCGATCCAAGATGCAAAATAATGATTACCATGGTGATCACCAACCCGGACGCGCCAAAGCATCTCAGACAATCTCAAATTTTGGTCCCTATCGATGCCGCAGGCGTCACGGTATTGCGGCCCATGTACGTCTTTGGAAAGGATGACGCACCCCACGGTCACATGCATATTAAGTTCGAAAACGTTCGAGTACCCAAAGACAATATTATTCTCGGCGAAGGTCGGGGCTTTGAAATCAGCCAGGGTCGTCTTGGGCCAGGCCGGATTCATCATTGCATGCGCTCGATCGGTGTGGCGGAGCGGGCACTCGAACTCTTGTGCAAACGGGCTTTAAGTCGATCCGCATTTGGCAAGCCTTTAGCAGAATTGGGTGGCAATTATGACGTAATCGCTGACAGCCGCATTGAGCTGGATATGTGTCGATTGGCCGTTCTCAAAGCCGCATATATGATGGACACCATCGGCAACAAAGAGGCCCGCAAGTACATCTCAGCCATTAAGGTTGCTGTGCCTAATATGACGCTTAAAGTGATCGATCGTGCCATCCAAATCCATGGCGCTCTCGGTGTGTCGCAAGATACGCCCCTTGCAGCCATGTGGACAGGGCAACGAACATTGCGTTTGGCTGATGGGCCCGATGAGGTACATCGCCGCGTGATTGCACGCGAAGAGCTCAAACAATACCAGTAGCTCTGTCTCGTTTGGAAAAGGCCGCTCAGCGGCCTTTTTTTTGGACGATTGTGATTGGAGACTGATGCTATACTGCCAGACATCCATCACGTTTTAGTCTTAAAAGTCTGAGCTTGAATGTTTAATCAATTTCACAGCCCCTGGTGCCTTACGCTGCTGGCGATCGTTACTGCCGCAAGCTGTGCCGCAAACGGTGCATCTATCGGACCCGGTAAACTGCCTCCCGCCGAGTCAGCGCTCAGCGCGCAAATCTCGCCTGGCGCTTTGGCGCCAAAAAGTGCAGTTGAGCAATCCCGACAGCGGAGCCTGCCCTCAGATGCTGCAATGGCCCCCACAGGCGCCGCGCCAGGCGCGTCGCCAGCATCTCTCAGAGGGGCAGGCCTACTGGGCTTCGAGGCGGCCATACCTCAATCTGCGCAGCCCGCGGTCGATGACGCTGTTCAATCAGCGCCCCAGGGTCTATTCGATAAGGTCGGTGAAAAGCTGAAGCCGCCAGCCAGGACGCTTTTTGCGCGGTCCCAGAACCTAGACGTAACCCAACGCGTTTCCGTCAGCCAAATAATGATACTAGATCAAACAATCGAGCCCGGTACACGCCTTAAAATAATGGCCTTCAAGGCCCTCGGCAGTTGGTATCAGACCACGGATGCCGATGGCCCAAACCATGTTGCACTCACGTATCCGGAAACCGGGGTCTGGACGGCTGTCGTGCCAGAATCCGCTGGCGGACTACAGCGCAGCGTAATATACGAGCTAACAAGCGGATCCTTCACAGCCGGCCAAACTCTGGAGATTCGGTACAGCCGCCTACAGGGTGCCAAAGCGCTTGATGCCCCCCTGATTTTGCCGATTGCACTGCACTTACCAAACGCGCTGTCTTGGCAGGTGTTGCCAGGCGAGCATCGATCCTTTGCACCCGGGCCCGCTACTGCGTTGCACATCCGCGTTGACCAACACGTTCAGGTCA
>JAQWWC010000343.1 GCA_029249645.1 Pseudomonadales bacterium | reverse complement strand
GTGTTTCGAGGTGCGAAAGAGCTCATCTATTTGCCTTTAGGTTTTCAGGAACGATATAGGGCGAAGGAGTTTATCGATGTATTTGGTTACCGCACCAGTAAGGGTGGATCATCCATCATCATTGCTGCGCTTCAAAAAAGTGGTGTTGCCATGAGCCAATATTATTTGTGGATTGCATTGCTGATGGCAGGCTTGTGGTTGGCTTTGGTGTTTCCCTTGACCCGTAAACGCGATGATGAATAGCGCCTGAAGTGGCTCGAGGGCTTGAATTGACGCGCGGGCTAGGTCTAATCGATGTGCTGCCGCCAGCCTCGTGTTGTTTGCCATACAAGGCTTAAACCCTCAATGGGGGGGATTGAATCGTGTGACCTTAACTCGATGGTGAGGCCGGTGCGCACTAAACGCTGCAAGGATTGTTGCATGACTGAACAGGCTGCTATGACAGACGGTAATTCGCATACCAGGCAGCGTGGCTCGGTGTACAGAGCCCGCGTAAGCATCAAGCGTGCGTGCTCGAATCGATCAAAGCGGTGCTCGTCCCGGGTTATGACCGTATCGAGACCCAGAGGGTGTCGATGAATCGCATGTGTTAAGGCCATCTGCTGGATCAATCGATCGACCCGCGCTAGATCTGGTGCGGCAGCCATCATGGTGATATTGGCCAGAATCGTGGTGTTAAAAATAGCGTCCGTTGTAGCCGTGGTTGTGATCGGTGAAGGCCAAATTTCTCGATCCTCGCTGCCCGGGCACTCTCCAACAGAGTGAGGGGCTAAAATGGTGCTCCGAAGGTGGGAGAAGGATGTCGATGGGGTTAGTTGCCGATAGTGTAAGGAACCAAATTGACTTGTTTGAGTCGAAAAAACTCGCTGCTCAGGAGAATCGATCCGCGTTGATTCAGTGCTAGCTGTTATCTGGTCTGGGGGCCTGAGTTCGCGAAGATCGTGTCGAATTTCGTGTGCTGAACGCGCGTTCGTCAACTTCTGGCACATCGACAAAATGTATTGGGTCAATTGGCCGCGGTAGGCCAAGATAAGATAGAGTCCGCCGAGACTCAGCTGGCCGATCATGGTCTCCAAGGCGATGCCATAGACTAAAAGGCTCAAGGAGATACCAACTGTTAATTGGTTCACCAAGGTCATTTTCGCTTTGTGATCCGCTGCCAAAAATTGTTGCGAATGGAATGCTTGCAGCGCCTGAATGATCCGGTTCAGGAAAGGCTGTTCTGCACTGTAGCGGCGAACCTCCTGATGATGACTGAACCATTCCATGACATGTTTTAATCGGATTTGCTCTGAGTTGTTTGCGCATTTTTCTGCAGAGATAACGGGGTGCGTGAACCAAAGACTGGTACAAATAAGGACCGCACTCGCAACAGTCATGAGGCCTCCTGATGCGGGATGGATTAACCATAAAATAGCTAAAAGCGAGACTGCCAGCACGAGGTCTCCTAAGAAGCGAACGGCTTCAGCACCGTAAAATTGGCCGAAAGCATAGAGGTGTTGAACGTGTTTTAAAGCGGCCTGGACGTCGGTTGATTCGAAAGCGCCGGACGGCGCAGCAATCTGGTTATGTAGCAGTTTAAACAAAGCATTTTGTTCAAGGTGCTGGCTGCAGTCTAATAAAAGTCGTTCTTGCAAATGCGTTATGAGTGGCATCGCGAGCAAGATCAGCAGGAGTCCGGCCGTGACTGATTGTAATAGCGCAAAGTCTTGACTGATGATGACCTCGTCCAGGATAAATTTTATAATGACGGGAATGCCTGCTTGCAGGGCACCCACCATCAGATAAAAAACAAGGGATGTTAATTGATTTGCCTGAACCCTAAGGTCCTTAGAACCCGCGGTCCTAGTTTGCGCTGATTTAGCTGTTAGCCGCTCGTTGATCAAGGGCTGAAAGGTCAGGGCCACGCCTGTAAAATGGTCCAGCAGCATTTGCTTATCGATCGTTAATCGGCCGACGGCTGGGTCATCGACGATATAGCGTCCCCATCGCACTGCTCTGAGAACGACGAAGTGATTCAGTTGCCAGTGTAGAATACAGGGTAGTGGTAGCGCAGGCAGTTCTGCGGGCTCCAGCTCAAGCGCTTGGGCTGAGAGGCCCAGTCGGGTTGCGTGCTGGACGAGGTCTGCTGCCGACCACTGCTGATGCGCTACGCCATACATAGCTTCGAATTGGACTGCTGTGATCTGGCCACCAAAGTGATGATCGATCATGATCAGAGTTGCTAAGCCGCAGGCGGTTCGCCGGTGTTGCAAAATTGGGTTGTCAAGGCTCATGATGCATCCCTAACGCGGGCGAGACCATCGCCGCAAGCCGTTCCAGAAGCGTTTTTTCGGAGACAACGATCCAGGTTTGGGCCTGAGTGCCCGCGATAAAATTTAACGATTTGCCGGTCGATGTAATGATCGGTTTGGGTAATCGCACTGTCGCGATTAAGTCGCGTGATGCGGACGCGTTGTTCGGCGAATTGCGCAAGGAGACGGCTGATAGATCCCGTATTGTTCCTGAGATGCTGCCATCCATGGGGGTTAAATGGGTGAGTAATTTAACGTCTAAAGCATCACCAATATTGAGTGCGGTTTGAACCCGCTTGGGAACTCGAAGTTTTACTAAGTAGTAAGGCTTTGGCGTTGCCAGTTCGATCACGGGCATGTTTTGGGTCACAAAATCCCCAGGCTCGGCGGCTCTTCGGACGATTCGCCCCGAGCTGCTCGCCGTGATGATTCGCCGGATGGGGTTGGCCAATGCTTTGGATTCTGCGCTGATGGTTTGGCGCTGACGCTGGGCCTGAATTTCAGCCCGTTGAGCATCGAGCTTTGCTGACTTAAGGTTAGCGCGAGCGGAGGCAAGTTTAAAAGAGAGTCCGGCTTGCTCAGATTTAAATTCGACAATCCGTGAGGCTAACACTCTGAGCGGTATATTCATTCGCTGCCATTCAATGGCTGAGATAAACCGGTTTACAAACAAGTCGCGGGCTGTTGAAAGCGCAATTTGCTGTTGTCGTAAGTGCTCTACCTCGAGGTCAATTAGGGTGCGGCCCCAATGCTTCTGTTGAAGCAGTAAGCTGACCTCGCTTACGAGCTTACCGATGAGCAAAGCTTGCTGCTGCTGTTTGATTTGACGCTCACGCTGCAGGGCGTGGGCTTCGAAATCTGAGTTTCGTCTGAATGTAGTGTTTTCGGACGTCGCAACTGGGTTGATATAGGCGATGACCTTGCCAGCTTCGACAAAATCACCGACTTGGACGGCAAAGGACTGCAGTTGACCGCTGGTCGTGGCAGTTTGAACGAGGGCTTTAGGTTCGTAAAGGTGTCCGCTCAATAGAACGCGATCGGGTAGCGGCAAGAAACCTAGGAGCAGCATCAGCACCAAAGCTAAGAGGAAACCAATCAGTAAGCGCGTAGCGCCAGTGCCTTGACTTCGGGGCAGCGCGCCGAAGGTCGCGTCTCGATAAGAAATTTTTTGAGCTCGTTCGCGAAAAAGTAGTCGATTCATTTTTGGCTTAAAGAAAAATCATAGATCATAGGTAGAAAATGAAAATGCCGCCGCGGTGATTGGTCTCCGGCTGCGTAAGATAGCGATGGCCCTAGAAGCTGTTTTTGCCCGCTGCCAGTTTGTCGCTTGTCTCTGAGCGCAGGGTCTGGCGAGGGGCGCATTTCGCGTGTGACCGCCCCAGCATTGCAATCGATTTTGGCGCGGACTAGGATGTTGCCAGGTGTAGTTTTTTCCTTGTCAAAAGATCAGGAGGTCACGGTGATGTCGCGTTCCTTGGTGGGTGCCAATGCGGCCGATTGTCTTGCCGGTCGCGTGGCTGTGGTGACTGGCGCCAGTCGAGGTATTGGTGAAGCCATCGCCTACCGGTTTGCGCAGGCCGGCGCGAAGGTCGTCGTTTCTGCAAGAACCCTGACTGATGGTGATCACGTTTTAGCGGGTGGAATCTCGAACGTTGCTGCGACAATTGAGCGATTAGGTGGTCAAGCCCTAGCTGTCCGTGCAGATATTGGCTTGGCAGAACATCGCAAGCACTTGATCGATCAAGCGGAAAATCGGTTCGGTCCGGTTGATATTTTGGTTAATAATGCTGCAGTGACCTACTTTGAACGAGTTCAAGATTTTCAACAAAAGCACTTCGATTTAATGTTCCGAGTTCAGGTCGAAGCGCCGTTTGCGTTGGCACAAAGGGTGTTGCCGGGGATGATTGCGCGTGGTCATGGCGCGATTTTAAATGTCAGTTCTCATGCAGCGCTCCACCCGGCAATAGATGTCGGTGGGCGAGGCGGCACGGTTTACGGCATGTGTAAAGCAGCCCTTGAGCGGTTTACGACGGGCCTTGCGTCAGAGGTCTATGGTCAAGGGATTGCCGTTAACGTGATCTCACCTGGGCTTGTTGCGACCCCTGGCGTGCTCCATCACAATTTGATTAACGAAGATACGCCAGCTGGTCGGGTCACACCGATTGAACATATGGCCGAGGCGTGCTTACGGCTGGTCCAGGGTGATCCAAAGCATCTCAGCGGATTAATTAGTTATGCCGATGATGTTATGAAACAGTTTGATTTGGTGGCTGAGGCGTTGCCGCCGCTGCATGGGGTTTAAACGTTTTTCGATTCCACAGGTAGCCGAGGATCGCAACGATTACATTGGCGACCGCTGCGGCGATGAAAATGCCCACCATTCCGAAAAAATGATCGAACAAGAGCGCTAAGGGCACGTAGATCCCCAGCATTCTGATAAAGGACATGAGTGTCGATCGCAGGGGATAGCCCAACGCATTGAAAATTGCTGACGTCATCATAATGATGCCCCAGGTGCCATAGGTAATGGGCAGAACCATCAGGTAGATTTCGGCGGTTTGGGTGACTTCGGTATTCGAATCAAACAAGCCGATTAATGCTGGGGCAGCAACGGCCAAAACCGCCGCGACGATTAGGCCCCAAAATAACGACCATTTAAAAGACAACCGCATTGCCTGGTCAGCACGGTCGGCGGCGCCTGCGCCCCAGTTTTGTCCCACATAGGGCCCAATGCTGGCTGACAGCGCGAAGAGTGGAATGACAAAGAGGGCTTCGATCCGACTGGCGATTGCAAAGCCTGCAACCGCTTCTTGACTGTAATTTGCTAATAACGAAATAATCAAACCGCTCGAAATGGGCCCGATCAGATTGGTAGCCGTGGCCGGAATGCTGACGACTAGAATGCGGCGCCAGGCCTGGAGCAGATAAGCCGTTGTGAGCGCCTTAAAATTGATTAGGGCGTACTGCACGGTGAGAAGGTAGAAGGTCAGAATGCAGATGATGAATCGGGCAAGAAGGTTACCAAGGGCCGCGCCGGTCATGCCCAGCTCAGGCAATCCGAGCCAGCCGAAGATGAAGACCGGGGCGAAAAGAATTTGAAGGACGCTGCCAGAAACCATAAGGGTGCCGGATATGCGCGCGTCGCCTGTGGCGCGCAAAGCATTGGCACCCACAGATGGAATGGCCATGAAGACCAGCGAGCAGTACCAAAGCTGCATATAGCTGCTAACCAGTGGCAAAGTGTTGTCATTCGCGCCTAAGGCGATAAATAATGGCTCGAGCGTCACGAGACCCAGGACGGTGACAAGGATCATAATGCCGGCGGCGAGGATAAGCCCGCCAGTTGTTGTGCGTTGGATCAGGTCCTTATGTCCTCCCCCGACTTCCCGTGCCAAGACAGAGGACAGACCGATCGAAACGCCAAGGGTGATAGACATTAAAGCAGCGGTCACAGGAAACGTGAATCCTAACGCCGCCAGCTGTTCTGAGCCCAACAATCCGAGGTAATAGGCTTCAGCGAGGCCCGCCAAAAGGCTCGAGGAGATACCGAGGATCATGGGCATCGTCATCCGAAATAAACCGGACCCGATTGGGCCCACCGTGAGTCGGGCAGTGGGTTGATTTGCCGTCAATGTTTCAGACCAATTCGACTGGCGGAACCAAGCGCTGAGCGCCGATTTGTGACAGATCGAAGGGCGATAACTGATAAACGTAATAGTTGAGCCAATTAGCAAATAAAAGCGAGCCGTGACTCTTCCAGGTCACTTTGACTGACTGATTAGGGTCATCGTTGACAAAGTAGTGTTCAGGAATTGAAGGGTTCAATCCGGCGGCACGATCACGTAAATATTCGTTCTTAAGTGAGTCCGGTTCGTACTCGGAGTGCCCCGTAACGAACAGATGCTTGCCGGTTTCGTGTGCAAATAGATAGGCGCCAGCCTGCTCTGATTGCGCAATGATGTGGAGCTGGGGTTGGGCCTCGATGTCGGCGACGGGTACTTCAGCATATCGAGAGTGAGGCGCTTCGAAGTAATCGTCAAAGCCGCGAGCAATGGGTGATTGGGGTCGAATAACTTCGTGCGGGTACACCCCCGTGAGTTTTTTCGAGAGTAATCGTTTATCGACCCCGTAAAAATGAAACATAGCGGCTTGTACCGCCCAGCACAAAAACATGGTCGAGGTGACGTTGGTTACGGTCCAATCGAGTATTTCCTGAAGTTTTGGCCAAAAGATCACGTCTTCGAATGCCATCTGTCCGAGGGGCGCACCTGTAATGATCATGCCATCATACTTATTGTTCTTGATCGCCTCGAAGGATTGATAAAACGACACCATATGATCGGTTGGGGTGTTCTTACTGGATCGGTCGTCAATGCGAAGTAACTCGATCTGAACTTGTAATGGCGAATTTGAGAGCATCCGCAGTAAATGGATTTCAGTTTCAATTTTGAGCGGCATGAGGTTGAGAATTAATATTCGTAACGCACGAATATCCTGGACCTCAGCTTGAGTTGATTCGATGCAGGCGATGTTTTCCTGCAGCAGGATGGCCGATGCGGGTAAAGCATCGGGAATTTTAATTGGCATAGATTACTCACATAAAAACCCACACAGCTTTCGCTAAAGCAGGTCCTACGCTTTAGCGGTATTTTTTAAGCGCCCGCAAGCTGATTTCAAATCGGCGCTGGCACGAGTATAGCCAGAAACAGCTAGTGGTGTATAGCAAGTACGAAGACCTGGGCGTTCCAGCGTAATGTGCGTGGTGCTCGGCAGGCGGTGAAGGTCATCGCTTTTGGGTCAAATCGCCGGCAAGAACGAGCCTGTCCAAACGGTCCGCCGTGGCCTAAACCGCGCGTGTCCTATGGGCCTCGTTATGGCCAGCTAGGCTGACCATAATGAGTTTGCAGTCGTCGCATTCCCGTCAGCCAGCGATCATAGTCGTCGGTTTTGCGTCGAATGTAGGTCGCAACTTCCGGATGGGGAAGGACCAAAAAGGCCTCCGCAGCCAACGTTTCAACCACCGCATCACACAACGTTTCGGGCTCCATCATGCCGTCAACGGAAGCAACGCCGTCTTCATGTCCGGCTGTCATGGCTGTTTTAACGGCTTGCGGACACAGTGCAGAAACCTTTAATCCTTGATCGCCATAAGTGATCGCAAGCCATTCTGCATAGGCAACGGCCGCATGCTTGGTAACCGCGTAGGGGGCGGAGCCAATTTGGCTGAGGAGTCCTGCAGCTGACGCGGTGTGTAATAAATAACCTTCTCCTCGCGCCAGCATCGCAGGCAGTGCGGCCCGGGTTGCCCACACGTGTGCCATAACATTGATGTTCCAAATGGCTTGCCAGTCGCTCGTTTCAACTTCGGGCCCGCCGGAGACCGATATCCCAGCGTTATTGCAAAGTAAATCAATCTGACCCAGTTCGGTTTCGGCAAAGCCTATGAAATCAAGAACGGCCTGTTCTTCACCAAGATTGGCGGCTAGGGGGATGGCGCCGGTTTCGGCGGCAACGGCGGCGAGACCCTCTGCGTTGACATCCGTAATGACAATTTTCCGTGCGCCTTCATTTTTGAAGCGATGCGTCATAGCACGCCCTATGCCGCTGGCGGCGCCGGTAATAACGATGTTTTTTCCAGTAAGGTTCATAACAATGTCCTTTAAAATAAAGTTGTAGAAAAATTACTAACCAACCTCGCAGATGGCTTCGCCGATAATGTCAAAAATGCGCTTGATTTCTGCTTCCGAAATAATCAGCGGCGGTGATAAGACTAAAGAGTCGCCAATCGGACGAACCCAGGCACCTTTTTCATAGCAGCGCTTTGCAATTGCCGCGCCGCGTTGCATGGGCGCGCCCTCAAGTGGCGCGAGTTCGATTGCGCCGAGTAAGGCAAAGCACCTGACGTCGATAACATTTGGAAAGTCAGAAAGGCTGAGCGCGGCGTCTTGCCAGGTGTCTTGGAGGGTTTTGGGGCGTTCAAAGAGCCCTTCTTGCTCGTAGATATCAAGGGTCGCCATGCCAGCAGCACAGGCAACAGGGTGGCCTGAGTAGGTATAACCGTGGTTCAACTCGACGCCTGGTACCTCGGTATCCATAAAGCGTTCGAAAATGGTTTCGGATACAAACACGCCACCCATCGGAATAGTCGCATTGGTGATGCCCTTTGCCGTCGTCATGATATCCGGCACCACACCAAACCGCTCGGCAGCGGTGCAGGCGCCGGTGCGGCCGAAGCCGGTGATGACCTCATCAAAGATTAATAAAATGCCGTGCTCATCGCATAGGTCACGGAGGCGTTGCAGATACCCAACCGGTGGCAGGTGAACCCCGCCGGCGCCGCCGATCGGCTCGACAATCACGGCCGCTATAGCGTCGGCGCCATGCAATTCGACCAAGCGCTGCAAGTCCATTGCTAGTTCTTCTCCCTCTGGCGGAAGGCCTCTTGCGAACCGATTGCCCGCCAGACCGTGGGTTTGACGCATGTGATCAGTGCCTGGCAGTAACAAACCGAAGGGATTTCGATTTTTGACTAGGCCGCCAACAGAGAGCCCACCAAAGCCCATGCCGTGATAGCCCTTTTCGCGACCGATTAAACGCTGACGGCCCGCCTCACCATTTCGCCGATGGAAAGCCAGTGCGATTTTTAAGGCGGTATCCACCGACTCTGATCCGGAATTGGTGAAGAAGACGTGGTTTAACGGATCGGGCACATGTTTGACAAGGCGGCTGGCGTATTGAAACGCAAGCGGATGTCCCGAGTTGAAGCTGTGCGCGAAATCTAAACTTTCCAGCTGGTGCGCAATGGCTGCGTTGATGTGCTCGCGGTGGTGGCCTGCATTAACGCACCAAAGGCCAGCGCTGCCATCCAGAGTCTCGTGCCCCTGGCTGTCGGTGTAATACATGCCTTTTGCGGACACGATAAAACGAGGGTCTTCTTTGAATTGCCTTTGCCCAGAAAACGGCATCCAGAAAGCATCGAGGTTATCGGGAACTAGGTTGTGATGTTTCGTATTCATGATCGACTCACCTCGTATTAAACGTAGGGTAAAAGGTCTGACGGATGCTCGATGAGGACATCAAGGCCCGCAGCAATGAGGGTTTCACGCGTCCGAAAACCCCATGACACACCAACGGCAAAAAGACTGCAAGCCCGCGCCGTGGCAAGATCGACCGGTGTGTCACCGACCATCATAAGCTGACTGGGGCGTAAACCGAGCGTCTTGATCACCGCTGCGCCGCAAGCCGGATCGGGCTTATGGGGGTAAGCACCGGTGTAGCCCACCACGCAGTCAAAGGTGTGCTGTGGAAAGCATTCAATGAGGCAATCGTTAGCGGCATCTTGATCTTTGTTGGTTAGAACCGCTGTTGGCACGCTTTGGGCTTGCAGTGCTGCGAGCAATTCTGGGATGCCATCATAAATGGCGATTTCTTGGCGCCAGACTGTTTCGTAGCGCCGGCGCTCGAGCATGACTAGGGCATCGATCAGCTCAGGTTGCCGTGCGGCTCTTGGTAGCGCGCGTTCGGCGCATTTGAAGACGCCATCTCCGATGAAGTCTTTGTAGTCTTGAATCGGGTGAGTGGGGTATCCGGTTTCTTCGAGCGCTTGATTAAAGGCGGTGCCAATGCAGGCTAGGGTATCGAGTAATGTACCGTCCAGGTCGAAAATAACACCTTGAAAGGGTTTGGTTTGGTCTTGATTGGGATTGATCATAAAACACTTAAGTCATTGGTTGAGTGAAGAGGGCGCCGGCGGCCGCCTTATAAGTTTTTTCAGGCATTGGTCTCGATTTGGTCCATAAAAAAGTCGCTGATCAGGGTAATGGGCTCGATCATGAAGTGGGCGTCGATTGGTGCATCAATTGACCTTTTGGGCTCGTTTTGCCCCGGTGGCGTTGCTTCGGTTAATGCATAATACCCGAGCTGCTCGCGTCTGAGTTGCAAGCTTTTTATCTGAATTTCTCGTGCAATTTGGGTAACAATCAATTGTTTCGCGCGTGAGCCGCTTTGGACGAGCCGGTGGCACAGGGCTTCTTGTGCGGTTTGTAAAATTTCAAGTTCGCAGAGTCTTTGGTTTTCTTGTCCCATTGGGTCCATGCAGGAAAGCGTTCGCAGTGTCTTGAGCAGAGCACGATTGCGCCAGACAGCTGCAAGGGGTTGATAATCGCGGTGCAGTTTTAGAAGCATTGCACGCGCATCTGAACTGAGGATCAGGCTGGATTTTAAGTCGGCAGCGGTGGGGGGCAAGTTTGCTGCCAAACCCAGCCAGGGGTTTAAAATCTCAATCTGTGAGCTACCCTCTGCTTGATTCTGAATGAGCAGTACCCAGTCTGTCCGCTCCAGGGGCTTCAGTCGTCTCATGGGACTGATCGGTAAGTCCAAGCAGACTACTTCCCAAGACGCTTGTCCTGCTGCGATGGCCTGAAAATGCGCACGGTGCTGTTTTGGGTTCGAAGTAAGCAATAAAAGGGGGCCAACCAATTCTGTGGTAACCGGGTCCGGCATGGGGCAACCGTGTTCAGCGCAAAGAGACCAAAAGTGAACCAACGCGCCGTCCGACCAGTCGCGGCCACCATACTCTGAAGGGTATCCCGGGACGCGCATTTGATGCTCAGTCAATGCGTCTTCCCATGACGCGAGGCGGCTCGTATCGGCCAGGCCAAGCCAATGGGTTTCGACAAAATTGTTTGCAAACGCACGGGCGCTAGATTCAGTGCTCTCCAAGTAACCTGTCCTTAGCCGCATTCAAACGTGCAGCAATATCATTCGAACCACCGCGATCCGGATGGTGAATTTGCATTAGTCGACGGTGTGCCTTAATGATCTCATCATTGGTCGGGTCGGGCCCAAGCTCTAACAGGGTTATCGCATCAGCGCGAGTCATGTCTCCTGAGGGGGGCTGACCTGCATCAGCACTTGAGGCGTGATCCGCATGGTAGCGTTCAAAAAAGGTGTGGAGTAACTCGCTAGAGTCTATGTCCGTTGCAACTTCAGCCTGCAGAGCCAAAAGTGCGTCTCTAGATAGCTGAGAAAGCAGCTGTCCTTGAAAGACGCCTTTTTTAACCGTGCCATCGAGTTCACCGGAATCATGGTCAAGGGTCATGGATAAGAACGCACTCTCTATTTTGCTCTTGCCGCCGGTTTTGGGGCCCTTTTGAACGCTGGCAACACCCAGAGCGGCTTTGATGGTTTTCCAAAGATTAACGGCTTGAAACAAACGCATTAGTACCGGAAATGCGCGAACGAACATGGCAAGCACAACCCCAATGCTGGCGGTCACTGGATGTAATCGGCCGGTCAGGCCGAGGCCAATGAGGACCACAACGGCAAGGGCTGCTGCATACAGCGCAAAAAACTGGGCTACGCTCAATTTGCGCTTTGCAAGGACGGTCCTTAATAGGAAAAAAATGGCGATGGCCGCAACAGCTGCTAAAAGTAGACGTCCCATTATGTTTTCGGCAGCTGTGAGGTGAGTTGTTTTAGCCCCGGTTGCCGGTAGGCTAGGCTGCCGAGTGCTGCGTGTCCACCGGTTGCATAAGCTGCAGCGCCGGCCAATAAACGTTTTAATTGATCCGGGCTGGCGAGATCAAAGGGCGCGTAAGCGCCACCGGACAGCTTCGTCATGGCGCGGAAGGTTCGTTCGACAGCGGCATCATGACCCTCATGAAAAATAAACAGCGGTATTTTCTTGAGACCAAGCAGGCCTGCCTGATCGCATAGGTCATCGACAGACTCCTCGATGGCATCGCCGACAAACAACACCGCTTTCAGTGTGTCGACGCGCGAGATCTTTAAAGCATGCTTCAATAGCCGGCTGATTTGCGTGTGGCCACCCCTGCATCTTACTTGACCCATTAGGGCCTGGAGTTCGGTCGCGGAATGGCAAAAGCGGGATGCTTTGAGCTCCCGAAAGCCGCGATAAAAACATAATTGTACCGCTAGGCGTTGGTTGCTTTGAACTGCCGCGAACATCTCATGCTGAATTTGACTAGCCTGATCCCACGTTGGTTCTCGCGACGCGGTCGCGTCCAATCCAAAAATGATCCTGCTTTCGATCGGTTTTCCTGGCAGTTTTGTAGGTGATTTTGCTTCGGCAATAAAACTTGCAACCGCTTGTGAGGGGCGTGTTGTTTCGTTTCGGTTTGTGGGATTCTTGCTCATATAGGGTTAAGGATATAGGCTTTATTGCTCTCTGCAAGTATTTGCCTGCAGTCTTCAGCCAAGGGTTAGAAAATGTCGTCAAAGACTCGACTTGTACTCGCAATTGCCAGCAGTGCGCTGTTCGACTTAAGGCAAAGTGATGCTGTTTTTCGGCGTGAGGGGCTGCAGGCGTATCGTGCCTATCAGGTCGCGCAAGAAAAGCTGGTTTTAGAACCGGGCGCTGCGTTTTCGCTCGTGAGTAAATTACTAGCGTTGGGTGCTGAGGGGCGCGTTGAAGTTGAGGTGATTTTATTATCTCGAAATTCAGCGGATACCGGTCTGCGGGTTTTTAACTCGATTCAGGCACATGGGCTGGATATTCGGCGCGCGGCTTTCACCGGCGGCGCGGCGCCCTATCGATACATGCGACCCTTTGGGTGCCATTTGTTTCTTTCGGCCAACCCAATTGACGTGGTTGATGCTTTGGACAATGGTTTTGCGGCGGCGTCGGTATTGCCGGGTTCACTTCGGCACCAAGACGGGCCTCGGATTCGGTTTGCCTTTGATGGCGATGCGGTTTTATTTTCCGATGTCGCCGAGCGGTTGTATCAAAGCGATGGCCTTGACGCGTTTACGGCCCAAGAACAAGCTTCTGCGGATGAACCCTTGCCAAGAGGGCCCTTCGCTGCATTTCTAACGCAGCTGCACAAAGTCCAATCGGTGTATTCAGAAGATACCTGCCCGATCGAAACCGCCTTGGTGACGGCGCGGTCTGCGCCAGCCCATGAGCGGGTGATTAAAACGCTTCGCAGTTGGGGTATTCGTCTGGATGAATCCTTGTTTTTAGGTGGTCTGGACAAAACCGAGTTTTTAGCAGCGTATGGCGCGGATATTTTCTTCGATGATCAAGCGGAGCATTGTCATCTTGCCAGTCGGGTCGTCGTGTCAGGTCATGTGCCACACGGTGTTAAAAACCCGCGTTAAGGCCTTGTAGGCCGATATCGATAAAGCTCGATTGCTCTGGGTATCCTCGTGTTGCGGCAGAGCCTTCAGCGTTGTACAGAGCCTTCAGCGTTGTAGA
>JAQWWC010000342.1 GCA_029249645.1 Pseudomonadales bacterium | reverse complement strand
GCCGAATTCATTTCAACCGCTGATGAAAATTGCGTTTTATTCGATGTGATAAAATCGTTTACCTGAATTCGGCTTTCCATATTACTTTCGACTAATGCGCGCGCATCATCGTTACTGGCTAAGGCTGCTATCAGCGCTTCTTTGGGGATTTTTAGCACTTCTGACTTCACGGTCGCCTTGACCGAGGCATTTCTTGACCCGTCCATCAACGCGGCCATCTCGCCCACGACAGCCCCAGCCTGTAAGTAAGTAACAAAAACGGTTGACCCCATAAGCTCTCTTTCAACCACCATGGAACCCGATCGAATTAAATAAGAATCACTCTCTGAATCTCCTTCTTTAATGAGATATTGATTAGGCGAAACGGTAATCAGTTCGCTCGCTTCAAGTATCATCCTTTTGCTTTCTTCGGAAAGCGAAGGACCAAAGACTTGAGAGAACATTCTCGTTGCGACCAGATCATCGACATAATTTTTTATGCGTTCCTGGCTAAACATTAATTTCAACAAGGCCGTTCGCGGAATTTCTAAAAGAATCGTAGACTCACTGGAGACGACGGTGGAGCCTCTTGGCCGGCCAGAAATAAGGCCCACTTCCCCAAACATTTGACCGGCACTCATAGGGATCTCTAAAACATCTTCGCCCGTCTCAATTAGGATCTTAATGCCACCGGAAAAAACAGCAAAGACTGAGGACCCTGCTGCGCCCTTCTCGAAGATAACTTCGCCCGTTTTGGCATGCCGCATACTCGTTTCAAGCAGAAAGTCTCTCAACTGCAGTGGCGACAATGGCGAGAGCAAATCGATGGCCTTCGGAATCAGGGCAAGCCACGCCTCGACAGTATGTTGCACCGGGAGGGACTCAAACTTGGCCGCCAACAAAGGCTCATCTACAGAGGCCAAATCAAGGTTGCCATTGATATACTCAATCGCATCAAACCCTTGATTGATGCAATTTTTAATCAGAGGGTAGCCCGCAATCGCGCCCACCACATACATTCCTGTAATGTTTGACTCAAAGCGTGCCGAAATTTTCGGAAGTGCTTCTTTCTCATTGCCCGTGAATTCGATACCAAAGGACTCCAGAAGCTTTCTCGGAGGTGCCGAACCCAGTCTTGCGATGAGGCGATCCGCAGGAACATTGAGTTCGCCATCGCGACCTTCTATCCGAACGATGCCACCTTTTATTTCCTGAGGCGCCGCTTCCGTCATAATAGAGAGCAATTCATTTGAGGCCGCCGCCATCAGCCCATCAACATTGGCTTTTTTAGCCCTCGCAAATTCTGCGCGGCGCTGCACAATGGTCACCTCATTTCCTTGGTCAGGGTCTTGACTCAACCCCATGGCGTTCTCAATTGCGGCGTCGCCACCACCGAGAACCACAACCTTTTCATCTAAAATCTCGAGCGGATCGTCAAGCTGGTATTCAACAATGACCGATCCATCATCAGGGAATCCAATCAGATTTGGATTGCCCTGGTTGCCCAAAGCAAGCACGATATTTCGACACTTTACGGTGTCGCCATTTGCAGCGGTCACAAGAAAATCGTCTTTTTGTCCTGTAATTTCAGTAACATCAAAGTCAAAGCGGACCTGAGCGCTGAGTGCCTCAACAGCCTCTCCCCAAACATCCAATACCATCTCACGCTTGCCCGCGGCGAAGGCTATGTCACTTCTTAATGGCAGTACCTCAGGGGTTGCCATGACATGTTTGCCTTTCTGGTATTTGAAAATCGTATCGGATAAATGGTCCGTTTTCTCAACCAGCATGTGGCTCATCGACAAACTTGCAGCATGGCAGGCGGCGCTAATTCCCGCGGGACCAGATCCAACAATTACAACATCGTATTTTTCGGTCATCTAGTTCGCTCCCGCCGGCCTAGGCGCATCTACAACAGTGGAATCACTATCATTAACAAAGTACATCTGCCCATCCAGCCTTTTAAAAAGGCCTTCCATTTCTTCGCGATTAAACGGTCTAGAACCTAATCTTCCGAATACGGCAATTTGATTGCCGGATTCATCAACGGCCCGGTCACGGTCGAGGCCTTTGGAAATCGAAAGTACCCGAGACTTACTCGGCATCCAGCCGATGACTTCTGGCTTTGGCTGAGGTGAGTAGCCATAGAAATTAGGTTGTGAGGAGGGGCTGGTTAACTGCAGCAACTTAAACCCAAAATCACCATCGGCCACATATCCAAACAACGACGCGTTAGTCGTTCCTATAACAATATCGGATGTGTCTTTTAGCTGACCTTCTCCATCGAACATCTGATCCAAAACAGGTGCCTCTGGTTTTTCAATATTGATGATCGCAAGCCCATCTTCACCCGCGGCAACATACGCATAGGTTCTCGCAAGATAAAGCTTGCGAGCATCAGCCAGTGCAACCGCACTATCCTTCACCAGAACAGGCTGGCTGGGATCAGTAATGTCGATCACCCCAAGGCCTGTTCCAGAGGTGTAAAACAAATAACGAAACTGAGTTGCAAACGATCTCATACCGGCTAGCTGAATGACCGACGTCACAACCGGCTTGAGCGGGTTATCAATGTTCAGAGTTATCAGCCCTTGATCCGCGACAATGTAGGCAAAGCTGCCGTAAAGTGAAATAAACCGAGCACCATCCAACAACCCGTTTTCGTTCCAAGTTAGAGCGCGCTCCAAGAAGTTATTAAGCGGATCGCCATCACCAAACGTATTGATATTGACGACAATCAACCCCTCTTCAGCATCCGTTACAAAAGCATAGCTAAACAACGGATGCATGCTCTGCTCTTGATTCGCCTCTTGCATAAACTTGGTGTTCTTAGGCGGATGCACTGGTTGTGTCGTCCCAATTGCGAAGCAGGTTGCTTGCTTCGATCCAACATGCGCGTTGTGACCTAGCGGTGAAAAAGGCGCTCGAACAATCCGTTCCGAAATCGATTTATTCGCGATGTTAGCGATATCGTAAACTCTAAAGCCGCCACGCCCCTCTGCAACATACAAGTACTCTCCTCGATGCTGAAGGCATTGGACTGCCCCATCAGCGCGCTGAAAAACGTTGCTGATTTCCTCAAGCGCGCCGGTCTCGCCAGAATAACCATTGTCTGGATCGAATGCGGTGCCGCGAACCCAGCTCTTCAACTCTCTGTCATTATCAGAAACGTGATTTTCATAATAATCTGGATAAGCATAGCGATGAAGGTAAGATCCAAAAACCGCCTGCGGCTCCTCGTATTCAGTCACTCTCACAGCCCAAAGACCCTTCTCTGTTCCGGCATAGCTGTGAAGCCCAACAAAATTGATAAAATTGGTTCCTAGAAGCAGGGTCTGAGCCATGATTGCGTTGTTGTCGCCATTTGCCGACAAATGGCAATCCGAGCAGACACGCGTTTCTTCTTTTCGAACGGTATGGGGAAAATGAGGCGCAAACGCCTGGGATGAGAAACCCGCCGCGGAAACCGGTGGTTGCTGGACGTAAATTCTTTCTCGGTTGATATTGGTAGAACTGAGAAGCAGCGCCGACGTCGACCGGATCGGAGCAATCACATTCCCTTTTGTTGTTTGATGCCGACCCAACTGAAAGATTTGATCACGGGCAACCTGTGGATTGTATGTGGCAAAATTTCGAGTCTCGCCCACATCATACTTGTGGCCCTCAGTTTTCCAGTTCGCTTCTATGGGCAAGTGACAGCCGCCACACGAGGTTGACCAAGACAAATGGCAGCTATAGCAGGTCATGTTGTCTCCATGTGCAATCTGCTCATAACCTGATTCGCCACTACTTTCCTTCTTGGACGACCGTACTAACTTCGCGGCCGCCGCCTTTTCATTGTAGCTTCCGTGAGTTGGATCAACTGCATCTCGGGTTAACGACACTTCCCACTCGAGGTTAGGGTCCAAAACAGAACGCTGAATCAAGGTCCTCGCGCCTGAGGACTCAACCCATTCAAAGCGTTTTTTACCATCTGAGTTCCTAATCAGACTCAAATCCTCACCGCCCATCGGCGCAGCAACATTTGACGTCATTAAGGTTGGATAACTTTCGGTCGTGCCATGACAATCTTTACAGCCGATCTGTACCGCGTTCGCGACCTCTCCATGAATAAACCCATTGCCATGACCATCTTGGCTAAAGTGGCAGTCCACACACTGCATGCCCTTCTCGGCATGAATTGACATGAGGTGCACGGCTTTACCCGGGTTGACGCCGATTTCCACAAACTTCGCCTCGCCCTCTTTGCGGAACTTTTCAGGGTCATCGTTAGCGACTTTGTTGCCTGCCTCATCTAATAGATTCCCGGCTCTATCCCGTTTGAATACCGCCCTAAAATTCCATCCATGCCCATGATAGTCAGCAAATTGGGTATCTTTCAGCGTCGTGTTTAGGTCGTAGACATCTCTTAAGAAGTCTTCACTTGCCCACTTGCCTCTGGGCGCCGCGCCTTCCGGGTTTCTGTCGAGCACGGCTCGTGCCTCGTCACTTGTAGGGTAAACTTGCTCCTCCGGCCACATCGAAGGGGCATCGGATTCATAGTCCCACATCGTATAACCGAGATAAGAGTTAAGAAAAATATTGGGCTGATGCATGTGACAAGTCATGCATTGAGAAGTAGGTATAGCAGACGTGAACACGTGTTCTATTGGGTGTCCAGATTCATTTTTGTCTATGGTGATGTCAGAGGTAAAGCTTTTCCCATCTCGACCATATTTGGCATACGTTAAGCTGTGTCTCGGCTCTCGATCGTTCGCATAAACAACGTGGCAGGACGCACACCCACTGGCCCTATAGTCTCCTTGCTGATCGTTCGTACCCATCATTGTCGTAAAGGGGTCATTCAATCTGGTCTTGTGTATGTTCAAGACAGGAATCGCTACTCTTAATCCGGTGCCAGGTCCTCGGTTAGACTGTCTAATATCCGGGCGCCCCGGTTCTTCCAATCGCTGCAGCAACCCAGTGGCATTCGGCAGTCCGATTTCGGGAAACTGTGTGTTGATATTCCGCCCGCCTTTTTCAAAGACACGAAAGACATCTGCCGGCGGCACCACCTGCCAAGCCGGCAAAGGCAAGAGAGACGGCAGCGCACCTCTAAGCTTTTCTTTTTCGCTGAGCGTCCCATCAAGATCTGTTGGGCTAGTCAACATTGCAGGCAGTCCTTCCTGCGTATGCGCCTCACCAAGGATATAGTTTTTGTATGGCAAGATACCATTATTGTATGAGGCGCCACCCCAAAGCATGGCGCCGGTTGCCATCAAAGATCTCTCAGCCGCTTCAATAGTATCAAGGTGACAAGCACCACAGGCCATCCGCACAACGCGATAATCTGATGGGTTCATAAAGCGGACGAACTCCGCAGACTCTTTTAAAAGTTTCGCAAAGGAGCGTTTAGGATTCTCACTACCCGGCCAAACACTCGGGTAGGTAGGTAGGATATGGGCCGCCTCCATTGCTGCCTTGTAACCAGAGGGATAAATTGGGTCGTCTCCATGGGCATCATAATGATCGTCACCATGATGGTCCTTAACTGGGCGATCTTTGACTGCAAGACCTTTATCAGCATGACGCTCGGCCGATGCATGCGACGCCTCCGACGCAACCCAAAGATCCCCTGCCCACTGAACATTCGCGTTCCCACCGTGACAGTCAGTACACCCCAGCACAACGCTTGGCGCCTTGTGCATGGTTTTATGCTCAGCTTTCGCGTGGCAGGTTTGACAACCTGCCGTTTTCAGCATTGCGGTCGCAGCGTCTTGAAAGGGCGGTGCTGGCACCATCTCAGGATAGCTCCGAGCAAAGGCCTCACCCATTCCTTTCCCTGCACCCAGGCAGGCACTGACGCCGAGCAGCTGCGCCAACAATAGTAATAATAAAAATCTTAAAATCATATTTATATCAATAACTTATAACAACATTAAGAAGGCCGCTATAAAAGCGATCATCATCTCGAGTACTGTCAAATAAACGACTAAAACCGGCGCCCGGCCTCAGCTCCGCATAAGAAAATCTAATAACAAAATTTTGAATAAAGCCAGGCCGATAGATTAAAGAGGTTGAGGCATCAACGCCGATCTTGCGCGCGATGCCACTCTGCATTCTCAGCTGGCTCATCCCATCAACTTCATCGAACCAAAGATGATTGTAATTAACAGACCACCGCAAGCTCGGCGTCAGGTCGAAATCAGCACCCATGCCTAACAGCATCAATCCAGGATTACTGAAAAAGCTTTGTCCCTGCTCTTTGGAAGAACGAAGCGAGGGTAGTAACCCGTTGCGGCCGTTTAAGCCAATCCCTCGGCCCCCACCTACGAAGGGTATCGTTTGACGCATCCAGTAACTGGTGTCTGCACCAGCGATGAGTGGATTCTCAAAGATCGCATCAAATCCCGATGCCTTATCATCAAAAACATTATCATCGCCGGATGCATAAACCCCGGACAATCGATAACGCTGCCAGTCGTTATCCACAGAGAGTTCTAGGGCAAGAAAGTGGCTCCTGATTTTACTGGGGCGAGATGTCATCGGGTTATTTTTATCTCGGCCAAATGCCGCGTAGGCAGATCCTGATACATTGAGTCTCCCGTATCTTCCATCAAGGGAATAACCTAGGTAGGTAACGTGGTAGCGACGGGGCCGCAAATCACCGATCAAAGCAGGCCTTGTGGGGAAGCCGTTGGCATCAATTGCCGGCCTGCGATCTTCCTCATTAACATTAGCGGTAATTGAGACTTGACTGGTTAGGCCTGGGGACGGGAAATCTTGACGATAAAGGTTTGCTGTTAAGATATGATCTCGCCGGAGCGGCGTGCTCAAGTCGTTCAAGCCACTATTCACGTCTTTATCGAGCCGTCGAAAGTACGCTAGATTGTATTGATACCGGTTATTATCGCGATTGCCAAAGAGCCGAACACCCATCAAGGAGTCTTGAAGCAGAAAACCTCTGAAGTCGCTCGAAAATGGTTGGATCCCTATCCGTACGGAGTCAAAATCGTATCGACTTCCGACATTCCTTATATGATAGTCGTAAAAGGCTTCTTGCAGAGAGCCGAAATTTCGGCTTCTCTTCCCAAATTTGCTCGGTTGTACGTACAGGATTCGACGCTCGTTAATATCGACCCGGTTAAAATTGAATGCGGGCGTTAATCGGTACTCCCAATCTTGCGGTTTAAACGTCGTTGACCCTTTAATGACCGATAGACTCGCGATGATCGTCTGACTAAAAATATTGCTTTGGCCGTCTCCGTGAAGGTCATACTGCCCTGCGTTACCTGTTGTCTGAATCCCTACTGGAATCGGAAAGGTTCGAGGTTCGATGACGGTATCTGAGACCAAGCCCAATGCAAAAAACAAATCTTTAGAACCCAGTATTGGGCGATCGCCCTTCAAGGTGTTCTGGTTATAAGGATCCCACCAGCGTTCATTCACACCGATGGACTCAACAATTCGCCATCGATCAGGCAAGGCTTCTAACAACCCTCCCTCGCGCTGCAACAACCGAATATCTAGCGGTGCCAAACGGTCTAAATTCTGGCGAGAACGATTCGGCCGAGGGTTTGCTGTAACAACAACAGAGTCGTCACTGATTTCCAGCGATTTTTGATCCGGATCGAGCGCCCCAAAGGCTCGGTCCGGAAGCAGCATCACCAGCGCAATAAGCAGTAGGTTATTTACCATTACAAACCTGTTGCTCGCTTTCGTCGAGAAAAGGATTAAAAGGGCACGAGATGTACCGTAACCGAACGTTCTCGACTTCAATCGTGTCTGCTCTTATTGCTTTCGGCGCATTCCCAAGCGTGCCTAAAGCTTCTCCTACTCGATGCACACTTAAAAAAGCAATCATGTCATCCTGGTCAACCCCATCACCCGATACACCAATGCCACCAATCAAAGTTGATCCACGATAAATGGGCACGCTTCCTGGGAAAATCTGAATGCCGTTTGCAAGCAAGTGGATATCGCCACGTTCATTTGACAACCCGACGCACTCACTCGCGGCTCCTATATCAGAAGTTCCATCAACAAAGCCCAAGTGCTTCACCAGTTCTGGACGCACTAGACTTTCCTGCAACCCGGTGGCGAATGGACTCCACTCTGTTATCGGCCTAGACAGAGGCCCGTTAGGCCGTCCTAGCTCACCATCTGGGAAGTAGGGCCTCGATAGATTCCCACCCGCTCTATCCGAAAATGCATGCAGCCCCGTTAAAGCGAGCGGATCATTCAGAAACACACGCACCCTTTGAACGTAGTCCGAAATTTCATCTCTGTTCAAACCTACTAAATAGGTCGCAGCCAACTTACTAGAGAAAAAAGTCGCCGTGCGGGCTTTTTGAACGGCAACATCGAGCCCAAAAATCGGCGCATCTGAGCCAACCACTAACCCCAAGATTTCGCCCGTTGTATCCACAACAACCATGGACACGCGAGCCGACTGATTGAGCGGTCGCCGAATTTGTCCGCGGGATGCAGACATCGTCTGGTGAGCTGTTTCGAGAAGCTGCCTGACTTCATCCTGAGTTAAGGGCGTTTCACTTCCATTGCCATCGGCAGCAGCTTTTATTGGGAATCGATTGCCGCCTGCACCGTCGCTTAAAATAAACGCGCCCGGAATCGAAAACTCATCTGGCGTGGACGGTCTGATCCCGGATCCTTCTTGACCGTACTGCTGGCCGGTTTTGATACCTTGAGCCGAATCGAAGTAGCCTGGAACTGAAATCAAGCTGGCTTCGATCAGATCTCTATCAGACTGCGTGAGTTCGTTAACGAGATTATTATCGGGTTCTACAACCTCTGCATCTGAGTACCTGAGCAAAGTGCCGTCCACTGAAATTTTGTCCGCTCGGATCGTAGCTGGTGGCAAAAAGTGTGCCGCGGCTAAAAGGGCAATCGCCTCATCTACATCTTCGTCAAAATCTTCAACATTATCGTCAAAACCATAGACTGCTTTCGTGCTGACACCAATCCCACCGACTAAAACTCCCTCCTTGTAGAGTGGGAATCCGCCAGGATCAGCCGACATTCCGAGCGGCGATTTTCTGGGTCCGATGTTGCGGTTTATCCCAGCTTCAGCGGAGGCCATCACATCCGAACAAGCTAATTGAGAAAACTGCAACCCAAATAAGGGTCCGCTTTCCAAACCGACGGTGTACGTAGTGGGCGGAAAATGGGGCTGAATGATCATGCTCGCTGTGCGCGTGCTAAAGGCGTTTGCACCAGACGAAACGTATGCGCCAGTAACCGCTTTTGAGATCGCGACCGCTGTTCTCGGCACCAGGGCAGATTGCAAACCAACGTTTCCTGCCGCCGTGCCCGCGCCGGGCCCTGGCGCAATTTGTACGAACCGAGTGCTTACCCCGTGCTCAAACACAGCTAAAATATTCCCAACTCGATCACTAATACTCACAATACCGGTAGCATCACGCGCAATCATCTCTTCGATCGCGCGATCTAAAATACCCGCCACGTCTTCGGGCAACAGCCGCTTTGCCTCGACCGCAGCCTCATCAGACGACAGCGCCGCGGGCTGCGGCAATGGGGCCTGCTCAACCGACTCAGAGCTACCGCAAGCGGCTAGCAAGACAATCGTTAATCGACTAAAAGTTTTTAGCGCCTCCCTAAAAATTTTTCACCCCGCACCCTCGCCTTTAAACAGATTATCGGACTGACCAATAGGATAACTGAAATAGTTTAATTTATTTCAAAAACTTCACAGGCAAAAAAACACCATCCCACTCATAATGGGCTTTAGCCCTAAAACAAAGGGTATTCATCGGCCAAACGTTCTCGATAACCACTAAAAAATTAAAACCAGTTGCGCAGGAATCTATTTCCGTTCGCAACTTGGTTGGTTTTTTATCTAGAATCTCAGCTAAAGCAGAAAGGACGCCCAGCATGATCGAATACCACCTAGATATCCACACCCAAGACGGCCCGATGAACACCTTCGTGACCCATCCGGAAGAAAACGGCCCCTTCCCAGTGGTGTTATTTTATATGGATGCGCCGGGCAAACGCGAAGAACTACACGACATGGCCAGAAGAATTGCGACCACCGGTTACGTTGTTGTCTTGCCAAATCTTTACTACCGAAAAACAAAAGAATTTGTTTGGGACCGAACGGATGCGGCCATGAAAGCGATGTTCGAGATGACCAAGCACTTGTCACTTGACTTAATCATGCAAGACACGGCGGCACTTATCGACTTTGTTGATCATTTTGAGGCGGCAAACAGCGACCGAATTGGCGCCGTAGGCTATTGCATGAGCGGCCCCTTTGTGTTCAAAGCCGCCGGCTACTATCCCAAACGAATCGCCTGTGCGGCATCGATCTACGGCGCGAACTTACTCACCAAACGGGACGATTCGCCTCATCTCACCGCTAAGAACATAACCGGTGAGATGTATTTCGCCTGCGCCGAGATTGATCACTTTGCCCCCACCGATACCATCGATGCGCTTGAGCGCCATCTTGCTAAAAGCCAGATTAACTACCGATTAGAGTGGTACCCCGGCGCAGAGCATGGCTTTGCCTTCCCGGGCCGCGGCGCGATCTATCACAAACCCAGCGCAGAGCGGCATTGGGAACGATTGCATGATTTGTTTGACCGCAACTTAAAGCTTGATGCTTGAATGATCCTTCAAGCGTAAACCGCTAAAGCGAACTCTGATTTTGACAAAACCCCTTAATCTTAAAATATCCAGGGTTCGCCGCGGCAATGATCGTAATACGACCGCTTTTGGGACTCTCACCGAAACCACATGCAACCTGCGCGCACAATACTGCGTGCGCGCACCCCTTTTTCCTTCTGTAAAACAGCGTTTCGCAGCGGACCGGCTCGGGAAGTCGAACTACCTTTGCTGATTCTGTGATAAATTACCCCCGAGTAAAAACCCCAAGGCTATTGCTGTGAATCAAACTTTTTCGAATCGCTACCTGATCCTGGTGGTCTTTATCTTCACCTTGGCTTCGACTTTTTCAATCATCGATCGGCAGATTCTTAACGTCATGATTGGCCCCATCAAGCGTGATTTGGGCGGCATTTCCGACACGCAAGTCTCGCTAATCATGGGATTCGCTTTTGCCCTATTTTACACGCTGATGACCTATCCCGCAGGTCGAATCGCAGACCGTTACAATCGAATCAAATTAATGACAGCGGGCATTGCCGGTTGGAGTTTCATGACCATGATGTGCGGCGCTGCTTCACAATACTGGCAGCTTTTTCTTGCCCGGATGGGCGTTGGCGTCGGCGAGGCAACGCTCGGTCCCGCGGCAAACTCAGCCCTGGCTGACTATTTTCCGCCTGAGCGCCTTCCAATCGCAATCGGTATTGTGGCCTCTGCGCCGTTTATCGGCCAAGGACTGGCTAACATCGCCGGCGGACCTTTAATTGACTATCTTGAAAGCACACCCAATTTTGTCGTGCCGGTTTTAGGGGAGATCTATTCTTGGCAGATGGTTCTAATGCTGGTTGGCGCACCAGGTCTGCTCGTCGCCCTCGCTATGTGGTTTTTAATTGAGCCCGATCGCAAAAATAAGCAGCTGGCCGAGGATACCTCGGTTCCAATGAAAGACGTTTGGTCCTTCATTAAAAGTCGAAAACATTTTTTCTTTTTCGTCTTCCTCGGTTACTTGTGCCTTGCAACCCAAGGCTGGTCTTTGTTCAGCTGGCTGGTGGAGTACTTTGTTAGAAACCACGAATGGAGCCGAACGGAAATTGGCTTATCCTACGGCAGCATCGCGCTTGTTGTTGGGATAATCGGCAGCGTTGCTGGCGGATTATTTGCGAGCGCCATGATTAAACGCGGCCAAGTAGACGCAACGTTAAGAGTCGTCCTTTATTCTACCGTCGCGCTGCTACCTTTGGCAGCCTTCCTAACCGTGGCGCCTAACCCGTATGTTGCATTGGCCCTGCTCGTTCCCGTCACATTTTGTATGGCGATGCCGCCAGGTCTCATTATTGCCACCTTGCAGACGGTATCCCCAAATGAGCTTCGCGGCCAGATGGTTGCTTTCTACCTAATCGCAGTCAACTTCTTATCCTATAGCTTTGCGCCGTCGCTACCTGCGGTAATCAGCGACTTTGTGTTCGAAAGCGAGCTGGCATTGGGTCAATCAATTTCACTACTCGCTTTGATTAACTACTCGGTTGCAATTATCTGCCTTGGCCTGAGCCTAAAATACTTCAGGCGGGCCATCGAGCAAACCCAATCTTGGCGTAACTAACCCTGCGACAAAAACATCGGAGAAACCCCTATGAAGACCCCCTTCCCCATATCACCGGAGGAACTCACAACAGACTGGTTGAGCGTCGTATTGGATTGCCAGGTCGATGCTTTCTCTGTCAAACCGTTAGGTGAAGGGGTCGGCATATTGGGCCTAGTCACCCGCGTGACGCTTGAAGGCGAAGCATGCCCAAAGACATTGATCGCCAAGTTCCAATCGCCAGTGGCCGATAATCGGGCGGTTGCAGGGCTTTATCAAATGTACGAGCGAGAAATTACCTTTTACACTGAGATTGCACCCACCCTATCAATTCGCGCACCCAGCTGCTTTCATGCGGGCTACGATCCGGCCTCCCGCGCTTTCGTGCTCCTTCTAGAGGATCTAGATCAATACGAGATTGGCGATCAGGTCGCAGGCTGTAGCATTGAGCAATGCGAGCAAGTGGTTAAAGCCTTGGCAAAATTTCATGCTGAGACCTTCAAGACGACGGCGTTCCCGTCGATCGAGCGACACAATAATGAAGCTCAGGTTACTGGCATGCAAGCTGGGTTTTCAGCCGGCTGGCCGGTGGTTAAAACGTTGTTTCCGGAGCTGATCTCAGAGCAGGCCGAGCGCCTCGCCGTCAGGCTCCCGGACCAATTGCCGGCACTACTTGACACCATCACCGCCGACCCGATCTGCATCAGCCATGGCGATATGCGGCTCGACAATATCTTTTTTGGCGCGGATCACATTGCGCTCGTTGATTTTCAGGCGGTGTCAAAATCCGCACCAGAACACGACCTTGCCTACTTTCTAACGCAAAGCCCCAGCGATGCCGTCCGTAATGCGAGAGATTGGGTCGCGCTCTATCACGCGGAGCTTACGAAGTTGGGCGTTGACTATCCACTTGAGGATTGCCGACGACGATTCACCCAATGCGCACTGTATTTCCTTTGCTACGCCGTGGTAATTTGTAGCGCATTGGATTTGGCCAATGAACGCGGTCGAGCGCTGGGCGAAACACTACTGGGCAACTCTCTGCGTTCAATTGACGCGCTGGATGCATTTGATTTAATAACCTAAGGATCTACAGATGAAATTAGAAGGAAAAGTTGCCGCTATCACCGGCGGATCAGCAGGCATCGGACGCGCGATTGCTGAGGCTTTTCTCGCCGAAGGCGCAAAAGTTGCGATTATGGCGAGAAATCCAGCGAAAGCCGAGGCCATGCTTGCCGAACTTAACGCGGGTGATCACTTAGTTTTCATCCAAGGCGATGCCATGGATCAGGCCTCAATCGAGCATTTCGTCACTAGCACTGCCGAGCAATTTGGCCGATTAGATATCCTAGTCAACAACGCAGGTGGTGCGGGTGACTTACAACCGGCGGCAAATCTCAGTGATGAATCATTTGATGAATGTATGAAATGGAATGTCTATTCCACTTTTTGGGGTACCCGCCGAGCCTTGCAGCTTATGCTCCCTCAAAAATGGGGCCGCATCATTAACATCTCGTCAATGGAAGGCAAGCACGGCAAGCCAGTATTGACAGCTTATAGCGCGGCGAAACATGCCGTGAACGGCATGACAAAATCAATCGCTCGAGAGGTTGGTACCGAAGGTATCACCGTAAACGCCATCTGTCCTGGGCTGATCATCACGGATATTGTTCGTGACAATGGCCCCAAAACCGCTGAGGCGATGGGCATGACCTTCGATGAAATGGTCACCACCTTCTCTCAAGAAGCGGCGATTAAACGGCCCAACACCGTCGAAGAAGTGGCGGCCGTTGCCGTTCTGCTTGCCAGCGATTTGGGCGGCGGGATTACTGGCGCGCTGCTGAGTGTGGATGGCGGTACGGCTCAGTACTAACTCGTATATCGCCTATGGGATCGCCTACCCTCGCCAATCGGACCCCATACCTTGCATCAGTTCTGGCGCTGGTCCACCGGCCAGCGCCCCTTGGCGCCCTGCGCCTCACCATTAGTTAGTCGTCATACCGGTGACGATTATCTAACGCAGCGCACAACTCCGGCTACTGATCCAGAAAGCTCTTCAGATGGTCTGAACGACTTGGGTGTCGCAATTTGCGCAGGGCCTTCGCTTCGATTTGTCGTATCCGCTCTCGAGTGACATCAAACTGCTTACCGACCTCTTCCAACGTATGATCGGTATTCATATCAATACCAAACCGCATTCGAAGCACTTTTGCTTCTCTTGCCGTTAAACCTGCCAAGATATTACGCGTGGCATCCCGCAAGCCTTCCTCTGTCGCAACGTCCAAAGGCGCGCCCACTGCGGCCACATCTCCATTGGCATCCTCACCCAGAAAGTCCCCTAAAGAGGAGTCGTCGTCATCTCCAATCGGCGTTTCCATGGAGATTGGCTCTTTGGCAATCTTAAGCACACGGCGTACTTTTTCTTCCGGCATTTCCATGCGAACGCCGAGTTCTTCCGGTGTTGGGTCCCGACCCATCTCTTGGAGCATTTGCCGTGAAATCCGGGACAATTTATTGATCGTTTCGATCATATGCACGGGGATACGAATGGTTCTTGCTTGGTCTGCGATTGAACGCGTGATTGCTTGACGAATCCACCAAGTTGCATAGGTCGAAAATTTGTAGCCTCGGCGATACTCAAATTTATCGACGGCTTTCATCAACCCAATATTGCCTTCTTGGATCAGGTCTAAAAACTGTAAACCCCGGTTAGTATATTTCTTGGCAATTGAGATCACCAACCGAAGGTTGGCCTCAACCATATCCTTCTTCGCACGACGTGCTTTCGCTTCGCCGATAAATAGCCGACGATTCAGATCCTTCAAATCGGCAACCGTCAGGCCCGCTTCTTCTGAAATACTGACAATCCGTTTTTGGGCCCGGATCACGTCGTCCTGAACACCCTTTAATTTACTAACGCCGGCTTTGATTTGCTTGGCAACCCATTTCAAATCACATTCATTACCCGGGAAAGCGTCCATGAACGCTTTTCGACTCATGCCGGCCTCACGAACGCAGAGCGCGATGATCTGGCGTTCTAAGCGCCGAATTTCTTGGTGCGGCGCTTTGACCTCTCTGACAATTTTTTCGTACTCTTTCGGAACGAACTTGAAGTACTGGAAGGCAACCGCTAACGCTGCAATTTCTTTCTGCGCCGCATCGGATTGGCGTCCGTTTCGTTTAATTGAACGCGTCGTTTTAGCCAGCTGTTTTTCCAATATACCGAAGCGTTCGGCTGCGAGTTCTGCATCAGGCCCGTTGTCCACTTCAGCTGCATCTTCGTCTTTGGCCTCTCCCGGCACGACTTGAGCCGCGGGCGCGACATGCTCAGCCGGGTCTAAAAAGCCAATGATCAAATCAATCAACTTACCGTCTTCTTGTTGGGTTTCTTGATATCGGCTAATGATGCGCTCAGCAATGCCTGGGAATCCGGATGCGGCATCGAGCACATCTCGAATGCCTTCTTCGATCCGCTTAGCGATTTCGATTTCACCCTCACGCGTCAGCAAGTCAACCGTACCCATCTCCCGCATGTACATACGCACTGGATCGGTTGTTCGTCCCGTTTCATTTTCAACGGCCACAAGTACCGCCGCCGCCTCATCTGCAGCAAGATCATCGGTGACATCGGCTTCAACCATTAGATCATCGGCTTCCGGAGCCGATTCAGAGACCATGATCCCCATGTCATTGATCATGCCGATAATATCTTCGATCTGTTCAGGATCTGAGATATCATCTGGCAGATGGTCATTCACCTCAGAATAGGTGAGAAAGCCCTGCTCCCTGCCAAGCGCAATGAGCTTCTTTAACCTTGATTGTTTTTGAGCAAGAACGCTAACCATAACACCCCTCTTTCACTTCATCCCCCCAAAGGAGCAAATTAGTATAGGGTCGTCTTGGGCGTTTAGCCAGTCCAGACCAGAGCAAGCTGCCCTAGAATGGTAGAAAATTCATGGGATTAATGATGGGTCATCGCCAGCCGGCGTCTTTGAAAAGTACTGCCGGATTAGCCCACGCTCCTCTTCGGACAATTGCGATGGCGGTTTTTGCAATAACGCGTCGATCTGGGCCCGTCCGTCCTGCTGGCTGTAGCGTTTGAACTTACTTTTCATGAGCCCTATAAACTCGTCTTTAAGATGCTCTGTTCCAAGTAAAGGCTTGTATTCAAAAGCCTTTTTTAAAAACATCTGCTCTGGCTTGCCACTGAACTTCGCGAGAATCTCACCCGGAGAGTTCAAGCTTCCTGCATGCACGCCCAAGGCAATGGTCCGAAGCAATTGGTCTTGGTCTCCGCGCGTTAAGCACTCAAAGGCCTCGACCTCAAACTCAAAGGCCAGCTCGGGCTGGAGAATCAGCAGCGATAATGCAGGGTCCAGACTCGCAAGAATCATCGCCTCCGGGGCCCGAGCATTTTGAACCTCGGGCGTCGTCTCGTCATGCCGCGGCCGAGCATCTTGAGTGTCGCTTTCAAGCGAACCGTCGTATTTTTCTGTTACATCTTGGAGCCTTTGAGTCGACAAACCCGTATTCTGCGAAAGGGCGTCTATCATGAGCTGCCGAAACACGCCTTC
>JAQWWC010000341.1 GCA_029249645.1 Pseudomonadales bacterium | reverse complement strand
GTCGGACGCAACAGAAAAAGAAACACTAGGGTTCCAGACTGAGGCGAAGCAATTGCTTCAGCTGATGATCCATTCTCTTTACTCCAATAAAGAAATCTTTTTAAGGGAATTAATCTCCAACGCATCCGATGCGATCGATAAGCTTCGGTTCCAAACACTGTCTAATGAGGCTCTGGCTGACGAGGGTGCGGACTACCAAATTCGAGTCATTGCCGATGCCGAGGAAAAAACATTGTCGTTTATCGACAATGGCATCGGCATGAATCGAGCAGATGTCGTGAGCCATCTGGGGACCATTGCTAAATCTGGTACGGCGGAGTTTTTGTCAGGTTTAACGGGTGACCAGAAAAAAGATTCACAACTGATTGGTCAGTTTGGCGTCGGTTTTTATTCCGCCTTTATCGTTGCAAAAAAAGTCGTGGTCGAGACTCGGCGGGCCGGCGATGCCGAGTCCGAGGGCGTTCGATGGGCCTCGACCGGTGAGGCCGATTACGAAATTGAAACCATCGATAAAGCCGAGCGTGGTACGAGCGTTACCTTGCACCTGCAAAGCGAACACGAAGAGTTCCTAGACTATTGGCGTCTGCAGAATGTCATCAAAAAGTATGCCGATCATGTGTCTGTTCCGGTGTCGATCTTAAAACCGGCTGAAAAAGAAGATGAGTCGGCGACAGAAGAGGTCGTCAACAGCGCGACGGCGCTCTGGACCCGTTCTCGATCTGAGGTGAAGGACGACGAATACCAAGATTTTTACAAGCACATTGCGCATGATTTTCAGGACGCCTTGACCTGGAGTCATAATCGGGTGGAGGGCAAGCTGGATTACACCAGTTTGATTTTTGTCCCGGCTAAGGCGCCTTTTGACCTCTGGAATCGAGAGGCTCCTAAGGGATTGAAGCTGTATGTGCAGCGGGTTTTTATTATGGATGAGGCCGAGCAGTTTCTCCCGCTGTATCTCAGGTTTATAAAAGGGGTCGTTGATTCCAACGATCTGTCTTTGAATGTGTCTCGGGAAATTTTACAAAAAGATCCTGCGATTGAATCGATGAAGTCGGCGCTCACGAAACGGGCACTTGATACCCTAGAAAAATTAGCCAAGAAGGATCCTGACACCTACCAGGGTTTTTGGACAGAATTTGGGCAAGTCTTAAAAGAAGGCCCAGCAGAAGATTTTGCAAACAAAGAAAAGATCGCGTCGCTACTGCGATTCGCAACGACAGAGACGGGCGAGGCAACTCAAAATCAGTCTCTGGCGGACTATGTCGCTCGAATGAAACCGGATCAAGAAAAGATCTATTACGTTGCCGCAGACAACCATGCGACTGCCGCAAACAGCCCGCATCTAGAGGTGTTCCGAGCAAAAGGCGTGGAAGTCCTGCTTTTGTCGGACCGAATCGATGAATGGCTCGTCGGTCACTTGATGGACTTTGATGGCAAACCTTTGCAGGATGTCGCAAAAGGGTCATTAGATCTAGGTGAAGCAGATCCTGAAAGTAAAGCGGCCCAAGCGGAAACCGAGCAAGCCATGAAGGGGCTGCTCGAGCGCGTTAAGACTGAATTGGGTGATGCTGTCTCTGAAGTCAAAGTGAGCCACCGTTTGACCGATTCTCCAGCGTGTTTGGTGGTTGCAGAGGATGAAATGGGCATGCAAATGCGCCGTATTCTGGCGCAAGCAGGTCAAGATGTGCCCGAGGCCAATCGGATTTTTGAAATCAACGTTGGCCATCCCTTGGTCCAGCGCTTAGATGAAGAGGTTGATGTGGATCGCTTTAAAAGTTTAACCCAAGTACTGTTTGATCAAGCGCTGCTTGCCGAAGGCAGTCCGTTAAAGGACCCTGCAAGTTATGTGCAGCGGTTAAATAAGATCCTGCTGGAATTAACGGCAACCTAAAACGGATGATCGAGACGTCAATGGCTGATACCGTTAACCCGGATGCTGAGATGATAGAGGTCGTATTGATGCGTCATGGTGAGGCGCAGGCACTTGCAGGAAAAGATGCTGCGCGCCCCTTAACGCAGTGGGGGCGCGACGCGGTGCAGGCGGCTGCGGGCGAACTTGCGAAAAAAGCCCCATCAGCGCAAGGTGTTCGCTCGAGCCCGTATTTGAGGGCGCGTCAGACTGCGAAGATTGTCTCAGAAGTGCTCAATTTGCCGATTTTGCCCGAGTCAGTTGAAATGGTGCCGTCTGGTGATTCTGATCATTTGGCCTCCTGGCTTTTAGCTGAGGGGCAGCCCGTGATTTGGGTCTTTCATATGCCGTTAATTG
>JAQWWC010000340.1 GCA_029249645.1 Pseudomonadales bacterium | reverse complement strand
GTCTTAGCTCAGGGCTGTCTCCTAGCTCAGGGCTGTTCTAGCTGATCGCGGTCTACCACATTGAGCGCGACTAGCGTTTGCGTCTTGTTGCGTTCTGCGTAACACCACGAATCGCTTAGTTTGCTACCAAAGTACTTGGCAGGGCGGTTAAATAAGCCGTGCCGGATGCATGTTGCTTGATGCGGTCCCAGACGGTTTCACCCAGGTCATTGGTATCCATCAGGTGATGGCCTGCCAACGTCAAAACTTGAATGTAGCGCGAGAAGTCGTCGGGCCGCATGCCGCGATAGCCGGCCTCGATTAAATCAAAATCAGATCGGGTGCCCCGCGCTTTTTGGTCTTGATAAAACGCATCAATGCGCTCGTCATCCCAAGCATCGTCGAATACTTGAGGTTGTGTTGGTCCTGCCATTTTAAAGAGTCTCCGTATTGCTTGCCCGATGATCCGGCCGACGGGTAATGCAGCCAAGCGCAGTGCGCTTAAATCGGTTGGGTCAGCGTCATCTCGATTCGTTATAACTCACCTACCGCCACCCTTGAGCCACATATCGCGGCGGCGGATTACTCGGGCCGCGCCCGGGCGTAACGGTGTTTTCTTCGAGCCCAATGGTAAACCATTCCCCCGCCGTCGGATAGTTTTGCGGCCAGAATTTGGTCTATCCGGGTGCCTAGCAGGTTAGATGATTTACATCAGGACCTCGGCTATGATGTAACGATGGTTGGCTCGAAGTTAGGGTAAAAACGACCAAAAACCTTAGAATAGGACAAGAACAGACGAAAAAGTAGCTTCTGATCGCATGAGAAGAGTTTGGGCGGGTCCCAAAAAAAGGGCTTTCCATTTGGCGGTTTGGGGTCGTCTGAATCGATCAATGAGCGCAATAAGGTGAACTTTTGGCACAAGCAAAATTAAAAGAAAATGACGCAGAGACCCCGTCTGGTTTTTTGGAAATCCTTGCGCCCCGGTTACGAGAATCTTTAATTATTGGTCAATTGCTCCTCGCTGTGCTGTTTGCGGTTGCTCTATACAGTTTTGACCCGACTGACCCGGGTTGGACCTACACCGGCTTAGACGCAGAAGTGTCCAACCTTGTTGGATCCTCTGGCGCCTGGGTCGCCGATGTGCTGCTGGTTCTGTTCGGTTTGACTGCATTGAGCTTCCCCCTGCTCCTACTCATTCCCGTTGCGAAGCGCATTGCGAACCGCGGGGATGAACCTTGGGTGTTTGCGCTGCTATTGGTTCAAGGGTTTGGTTTGATGTTAACAATCGCGGCCTGTGCAGTGCTCTCTGATTTACATTTTTATAGTTTTGGCGGCGAGCTTCGGGAAGGCAGCGGTGGGGTGCTTGGTCAGCTGCTCAGCGGGTTTTTATTACCGCGAGTGAGCTTTGTCGGCACGACCGTTCTCATGTTGGCGACCTTGCTACTCGGCTTGACCCTAATGATCGAGATATCTTGGCTCAGTGTCCTGGATCGGACGGGGCGCGCGACGTTGACGGCGGTGACCAATGTCAAAGCGCTGTTTTACAAAGTGCGGCTCGCCCGTCAAAACAGGGCCATTGCGGTTGAGTCAAACAAGGTGCGGCAATTCAAACTCGAACAACACGCTGAGAAAGCACAAAAACGCGTGCCAGTAAAAATTCAAAAACGCGAAGAAAAACCGCCGCAAATCAGTGAACGGGCTGCCCGAGAGAAACAAGGGAATCTGTTCAAAGTTGAGGCGATCGAAGGCCTGCCAGCTTTGAGCTTGCTGGATGCTCGAGAAGTGAATAGTGAAAAAGGATTCTCGGTTGATGATCTGGAGGCGATGTCACGATTACTCGAGCTTAAGTTGAAAGATTATGGCGTTGATGCAGAAGTGGTCGCGGTCTTTCCCGGCCCGGTCGTGACGCGTTTCGAGATACAGCCTGCAGCCGGGGTCAAAGTCAGTCGAATCTCAGGGCTTGCGAAAGATTTGGCGCGATCCTTGGCGGTCATCAGCGTTCGCGTTGTCGAAGTGGTGCCGGGTAAACCGGTCGTCGGCATCGAGATTCCCAATGAGGATCGAGAAATCGTTCGGCTAAGCCAAGTGTTGTCCTCCAGAGCCTACGATGAGTCAAGTTCACCCTTATCGCTTGCCTTGGGGCATGACATTGCGGGTGAGCCCGTCGTGGTCGATCTCGGCAAGATGCCCCATCTATTGGTCGCGGGCACAACGGGTTCCGGTAAGTCGGTTGGTATCAATGCCATGATCCTCTCGCTTTTGTTCAAAGCGTCGCCAGAAGAAGTGCGCCTGATCATGGTTGACCCTAAAATGCTCGAACTCGCAGTCTATGAAGGCATTCCGCATTTGCTCACGCCGGTCGTTACCGATATGAAAGATGCGGCCAACGCGCTGCGCTGGTGTGTTGCTGAAATGGAGCGTCGCTATCGCTTGATGGCAGCGATGGGCGTGCGAAATGTCGGCGGCTTTAATCGCAAAGTCAAAGATGCGATCAAAGCGGGTGAGCCGATAACAGACCCCCTTTGGCGTCCCGATCCGCTGAGTGAGGATGAAAATCAAGTTGCACCAACTTTGGAGACCTTGCCTTTTATCGTTGTTATTATTGACGAATTTGCCGATATGATGATGATCGTTGGCAAGAAAGTTGAAGAGCTGATCGCTCGAATCGCGCAGAAGGCGCGTGCCGCGGGGATCCATCTGATTTTAGCAACCCAGCGTCCCTCGGTTGATGTCATCACAGGCTTGATTAAGGCAAATGTGCCGACCCGGATCGGGTTTCAGGTATCGAGCAAAATCGATTCGCGAACTATCCTAGATCAGGGCGGGGCCGAACAACTGTTGGGACATGGCGATATGTTGTATATGCCGGGCGGGACGCCGATTCCGATTCGGGTTCATGGCGCTTTCGTTGATGATGAAGAAGTGCATCGGGTTGTGGAGAGCTGGAAGGCCTTGGGGGAACCCAATTATTTGCAAGAGATCCTGGATACAAGGACCGACTCAGAACTCCTTCCTGGCGCTGGTGCGAGCAGCGAGGATGAAGGGCCAGAATCGGATGCGTTGTACGATGAGGCAGTTGCTTTCGTAACCGAAAGCGGTCGCGCGTCGATTTCAGCGGTTCAACGAAAACTTCGTATTGGCTATAACCGAGCCGCCCGGATGGTTGAGGCGATGGAAGCCGCGGGAATTGTCAGCGCGATGAATAGTAATGGTTCTCGCGAAGTCTTAGCCCATGCGCCGCCGGATTGAGGAGTTAGGCGTGAGGCCTGATTATATGCGGGTAAAGCACGGTCTGTGGTGCGTCATGGCCGTTATACTGCTGGGTCTCAGTCCCCTTGTCGCGGCAGGGTCAGCTAACGTCACGCCAGCGGGGGAGGCATTGCCGGCGCTGATAAATCTTTTGAATCAGTTTCAGCAGTTGCACCTGCGATTTGAGCAGCAAGCGACCGGTCCAGGGGGCGAACGGCAGCAGGGTGACTTCTATCTACAACGACCCGCACAGTTCCGTCTGGAATCTTCAGATCAGCCCTTAGTCGTGTCAGATGGCGAGACGATCTATGAATATGATGCGTTGCTTGCCCAGTTAAAATTACAAACCTTTGATTCTTTAGATTCGTTGTCCCCCGCTAAGGTCCTCTTGATGAGCGAGGCTGAGTTAAGTGCGTCCTTTGACGTGACCTTTGATGGCGCACAAGGGGCAACTGAACGCTTTGTGTTAGTGCCAACGAAGACGACGTCATTGATTGCTTGGGTGCGGATGAGCTTTGCGGGCGGTGTCCCAAGGCAGATCACCTTAAGGACTCAGTCTAAAATGCAGGTGTCGATTACCCTATCCTTAGTCTCTTTAAATGAGGCATTGCCTTCAGCGCTCTTTGAATTTGAAATGCCTGAGGGAACTGATGTGATCGATGATCGGTAATCAATTGGGTGATCCGCCATGACGGACGGCATGGCCCCGACCCAAGATCTTTTAAGCGGCATCATGACGCCTGATGTCAGTGGTCAACCTTTAGCGGCGCGCTTGCGGCCTAAAACGCTTGAAGAAATATCGGGTCAAGATCATTTGTTGGGTCACGACCGGCCACTTCGGCTGCTGATTGAACAAAGTCAGCTTCACTCCTTGATCCTTTGGGGACCACCGGGCACCGGTAAAACCACCTTGGCGCAATTGATCGCGAGCCAATGCCAAGCACATTTTATTGCGTTGTCAGCAGTGTTAAGTGGTGTAAAGGAAATTCGAGCCGCTATCGAGGAAGCGCGGTATCAGGCTCAAAAAGGGCAAAGAACGTTATTGTTTGTCGACGAAGTGCACCGTTTTAACAAATCCCAGCAGGATGCGTTTTTACCGCATGTTGAAGATGGCACGGTCATTTTTATCGGCGCGACGACCGAAAATCCCTCGTTTGAGCTCAATGCGGCGTTATTGTCTAGAGCGCGCGTCTATGTGCTAAAGGCGCTCGATGTCGGAGCCTTAGGCGAGGTTTTAGTCCGTGGTCTGCAAATGCTCGCGGATCGGTCACCTAGCTCGGAAGAACGCGTTGTGCTTGAAACCATTGCAAAGGCGAGCGATGGCGACGCGCGCTTGGCGCTCAATTTGCTCGAAATTGCTTGGACCCATCGGTCAGCAGATTATCTTGTGTCAGAAGATTTAGCGGCCATTTTAGGGGACCATGCCCGCCGCTTTGACAAGCGTGGCGATGTTTTCTTTGATCAAATTTCAGCCCTGCATAAAGCCGTTCGTGGCTCGTCGCCCGATGCGGCCCTTTATTGGTTAGCTCGGATGATCGATGGTGGCTGTGATCCGCTGTATATCGCACGCAGAATGATCCGAATGGCAACCGAGGATATTGGCAATGCGGATCCGAGAGCGTTGCAGTTAACGCTCAACGCCTGGGATGTGCAGCGAAGGCTAGGCCCGCCTGAAGGGGAGCTGGCGCTGGCGCAGGCTGTTGTATATCTCGCTGTCGCCGCAAAAAGCAATGCCGTTTACGCGGCATGGCAGAGCGCGCGCGCGGTGGTCGCGGCCGGCGGCTCAGAGGCAGTGCCGATTCATCTGCGAAATGCGGCAACGAGCCTAATGCAGTCTTTGGGGTATGGTGAAAGCTATCGGTATGCTCATGACTTTGATGAAGGTTTTGTCCCTGGAGAACGTTATTTTCCAGAAGCGGTTGGTGAACAAGTGTTTTATGAACCGACCGAACGGGGTCTTGAGGGCAAGATTCGTGAGAAACTGGTGTACTTGCGCAAACTCGATGCGGATAGCGATTTTCAGCGGTATGAGAACGACGCAGATCCCGGTGATCTTGGGGTGTCCAACCCGAAAACGCCTTAAAGCCAGTGCGCGCAACGGTTGTCACACTTGGCAAAGGTATAACGACGCGATGAGGTTTTGATGATTTGGTTTTGGATTGGAACGGGTGGTGCACTGGGGGCTGTGTTGCGGTTTTACCTCGCCATGAGCATTGGGCGAGTCGGCTTTGGTGGACTGCCATTAGGCATTTTTTCCGTCAATGTTCTGGGGTGCGCGGTGATGGGCGTCGTTTATGTCCTCGTCGAGCGGTTGGATCTTTCTGATGAGCTCCGATTTTTTCTGACGGTGGGCCTGCTCGGCGCCTTCACCACGTTTTCAACCTTTAGCCTCGAGGTCTATGAGTTGTTAGTTGAAGGCCGGTTTACAGTCGCTCTCGCCTACATGGCCGCAACGTTATTCGGCTGCGTGCTTGCGCTTGCGGCGGGGATTACCGCGGCAAGATGGGTTTTGGGTCATTGATGTCCTGCAGTCATTTCTCTAAGATTGCGGGCTTTCGTGGGTACGCGTTGATTGCGTTGAAGGTCTTTTCTAAAGTCTTTCTGACGCTTTGCTATAAGGGAGATGTTCGATGTTAGATCCAAAGTTGATTCGAGGTGACTTACCGATGCTCGCGGTTCAACTCGCCCGTCGTCAGTTTGTACTAGATGTTGACGCGCTCTCTAGCCTGGAAGCCAAGCGAAAATCCGCTCAAACCGCGATGGAAACCCTGCAGGCAGAGCGAAACCGGGTGTCAAAGGCTATTGGCCAGGCGAAGGCAAAAGGCGAAGATACTGCGCCCATTATGGCGGCAGTCTCTGACTTGGGTGGGCAACTGGATCATCAGAAAGTCGTCTTCGATGAAGCCTCGCAAGCGCTGCAAGCGGTCCTCATGAGCTTGCCGAATGTCCCGGATGAGACCGTACCCGAGGGGCGCAATGAAACGAGTAACCTAGAGGTTCGGCGCTGGGGTACTCCGAGGGTGTTTGACGTTGCCGCACAAGATCATGTCAGTCTCGGCGAACGTGGCGGATTGATGGACTTTGATGTCGCCGCCACCATGGCGCAATCACGGTTTGTGGCGCTTAAAGGCGAGTTGGCGCAGCTTCAGCGTGCGCTAACACAATTCATGCTCGATACGCACGTCAATGAGCACGGCTACCAAGAAGTTTATGTGCCATTTTTAGTGAATGAAGACGCATTGAAGGGCACGGGCCAACTCCCCAAGTTCGGTGATGACTTGTTTCGAGTTGATTTAGAGCGGGCCTTATATTTGATTCCCACCGCAGAAGTTCCCGTGACGAATTTATATCGCGACCGGATTTTGACGATGAATGATTTCCCCATCAAAATGGTTTGTCATACCCCGTGTTTTAGAAGTGAAGCGGGCAGCTATGGTCGAGATACCCGGGGCATGATTCGTCAGCATCAGTTCGAGAAAGTTGAACTGGTACAGTTGGTGCCGCCCGAGGAGAGCGAGGCCGCGCATGAGGCCTTAACGGAGCATGCCGAGGCTATCCTACAGAAGTTGGAGTTGCCGTATCGTGTAATGAACCTGTGTGGCGGCGATCTTGGCGCCTCTTCGAGCAAAACCTATGATTTAGAGGTTTGGCTACCTGGGCAAAGCCAGTATCGCGAAATTTCTTCTTGCAGTAACTTCAAAGATTTTCAAGCTAGGCGCCTACAGGCCCGTTACCGAATTGAAGCCAATGCCAAGCCAGAGTTGGTTCATACGATCAATGGTTCTGGCCTGGCCGTCGGTCGCACGCTTGTGGCGGTGCTTGAAAATTTTCAGGATGATCAGGGGCAAATTACCGTTCCCGACGCGTTAAGGCCTTACCTAGGTGGTAAGACGCAACTGCTCGCACAATAGTGGATTTTTTACCGCTGCACTTTAATCTTCAGGGCGCTCCGGTGCTCTTGGTCGGGGGGGGAGAAATTGCCCGACGTAAGGCCGTGCTGATCAGTGAGGCTGGGGCGGTCTTGGTGTGCGTTGCGCCGAAGCTTGAATTTGATCTGACGGCGTTATCGGCTGATCATGCCTGGCGCGAGAAGACCTTTGATGAAGCAGACGTGGTGGGCATGCGCTTGGTCGTTGCGGCCACCGATGATGCGTTGGTGAATGAAACGGTCTCCCGTGCTGCGCAAGCCCAAAACCTGCCGGTCAATGTTGTGGATCAGCCGAGCCTAAGCACTGTGATCTTTCCGGCAATTATTAACCGGTCCCCAGTCTTGCTCAGTGTTGGTACGGGCGGATCCTCGCCGGTGTTAACGCGATACCTTCGTGAGCAACTTGAATCACTGGTGCCTCAGAGCCTTGTGACAGTTGCGACGTATTTAAAGTCGCGCCGCCCGCGGCTTAAGTCGGCGATCCCAGATATTAGAACCCGCCGCATCACCACCGAGGCGTTTTTCGCAGGGCCTGGGTTTAGCCATGCGGAAGCGGGAGAAGATGATTTAGCGGACGGCTATCTTTTTGAGCCCACCCAGGGTGCCGGGGAAGTGTTTTTGGTGGGTGCTGGCCCAGGGGATCCGGACTTGTTAACGCTTAAGGCGTTGCAGTTGCTACAGCGTGCTGATGTGATTTTGTATGACAACTTAGTGTCAGCAAAGGTATTGGATCGCGCCCGGCGTGATGCAACGTTTGAGTACGTGGGTAAGCAAAGTGGGTTGAACTCAACGCCTCAAACCTCGATCAATGCGCGTCTTGTGACCCTCGCACGTCAAGGTCTGCGGGTTGTAAGGTTGAAGGGGGGGGATCCCTTCATTTTTGGTCGCGGTGGCGAGGAGCTTGCCGAACTCATCGAGGCGGGTATCGCATTCCAAGTCGTGCCTGGGATCACCGCGGCATCGGGTTGCGCGGCCTATGCTGGGATTCCCCTGACCCACCGGGACTACGCTCAGTCCGTACGTTTTGTAACCGGGCACCCAAAAAATGCTTCGGTCGATTTACCCTGGGATGAAATGGTCTCGCCGGGTCAGACATTGGTGTTTTATATGGGGCTGGGTGGGTTATCCGATATTTGTACGCAATTAATTCGGCATGGCAAAGCGGTGGAAACGCCAGTTGCCGTTATCTCCAAAGGGACGACGCTGGAGTCGGTGAGCGTGATGGGGGACCTTGAAACGACCCCCGGGCTGGTTGCACGTGCTCAGTTGCCGTCTCCCACCTTGATCATTGTTGGGGAAGTGCTCCGGGCGCCCAGCGTTCGGCCCTTGTTTGTCAAAGCAATCGATTAATCACAATCGCTTGGTTTAGGCAGGCCTGCGATTTGGGCTAGCTGCCGTCTGGCGCGGCCGCCAAAGAGCTGCATTAAGGCAATGCTAGAGAATTCAGGGTCGTGCTCACGCTTTAGTAATGTCATCAAGACTCTGCTCGGGGGAGAAAGCCCGTATTGCTGATAGTAGCGACGTAACAAGTCTATGATGACCCAATGTTGCGTTATAAGCGAAATGCCAAAGTCTTTTGCAATCAAAGCGGCAACCTCGGGTGTCCAATCCGACGGTGAAACCAAAAAGCCTTCCCGGTCGCGTAGCGTCACTATCGAGTCCAACTCAGGCAGTGCTGACTTTCAACCGTTAAGCGAACCCAGTCTGAATAGGTGATGCAAGTTATTGCGCTAGGTTCTGGCAGGCCGCGCTGCGCCAAGTCGTTTCGCAAGACGCGAATTCTCTTGTCTTGAGTAAGGTCTTGTTGCGTGGTAGCAAACACCCCATCTTCTATGAGTAATATTAAATCTTCAGTGCTTGGTCGGTGACCATGCAAGCGATACGCATCAGAGCTGTTGAAGGTATGTAAGATCATCAGAAAGTAAGTACGCGCTGGACGCTTTTCAAGAGCGCTGAGATATCGGGCTGGGTGAGTAAAGTGGGTTGAATGACGAGGGCTTGGTTATGAAGACGAAACTGGTTAAAGGAATCCTCGCAACCATAAACGTTATGCACGTCATAATCTGGCAAGGCTCTGAATCCCCGCTGAAAATCCTTGCGTTGATGCGCCTCTACCGCGAGCTTGGGTTCGATCAACTGCAGGCAGCCTGCGCCGACAAACAGTAGAGCGATGTTCGAAAAGGCGGATCCGGCTAATGCTGCATCGAAGGCTTCTTGGGCATAAATGCTGCTGCCGGGCGGGTGAGACAGGATGAAAAGTAATTGGGTCATCGGGTCAGGCGCCGAAGCTTATAACGCGGTCGCTGACGAGGCTTGCCTCGATCAGTTGGCCGAGGCCCGAGATGTTAAACCCGGCTGCCAGGTTGCTCGCAGTTTTCTCAAACCGCTGGGCCTCCGAATCATTGAGAATGCCGCGACGTAAACAGGATGCAACGCACAGGCAAAGGTCCAGTTCATAATCTTGCCCGAGTGTTTGCCAAGCAGTGGTTAAGTTCATCTCGTCTTGGGGCGGCGCTTGTAACGCGTTCGCCACCAGCACAGCGTCATGGTAGAAAAAGACTCGATGAATCCCGTGCCCTTCGCTTAAGCAGGCCTGCGCAAAGTTCAAAGCGCTCCAATGGCTATTGCTGGTGTACGGTGAGCCTTGAATGTTGAGTGCGAAGTTCATGACAGGTTCTTTAGCGAAGGCCTATGTCAGATGGAAAAAGCCCGGACGATGGCCCGGGCTTTTTCCATGCTCAATGCATCTTGCAACGTTAATCGTCAGCGAAGCCGAACAACATGAGCAGATGCATAAACAAGTTGTAGATATTCAGGTACATGCTGACCGTTGCCAACACGTAATTGGTCTGACCGCCGGAAAGGATCCGATGGGTGTCAAACATTATCAAGCCCGAAAAGATCCCGACCGCCATGCTGCTGAGCGCTAGGTCCAGGCCTGAAATCTGAAAGCCAAAGAGGCTGGCAACAAAATTGAACACCAAGCCGCCAATCAAAATCCACAAGCCAACAGAGAGGAAGCCGCCCATGAAGGAAAAATCCTTTTTGCTGATCAGGGTGTAGCCCGATAGGGTCATAAAAACGGCGCCGGTTGTTGCCAAGGCATGCACGATGAGCAGGCCGCCAGATTGAGACATTTGCAGGACAGCATTTAACATCGGTCCCAGCGCAAATCCTAGGAATCCCGTAAAGGCAAAAACCCAGCCCAATGCCGCTGGCGAGTTTGCGGCCTTAGCCAAGCGCCACAAGGCGAAGAGCCCGACGAGCAAGCACACAATGCCGGTCATCGGTGGTGGCTGAACCGCCATTGAGATACCCGCGGTGAGCGCGCTGAAAATGACTGTCATCGACAACAGCATGTAGGTTTGCCGTAAGACTTTGTATCCAGCCTCGCTGCGGCCCCCAGCCTGGGTTTGGGTTTGGGCAATGAAATCTGCGTCTGCCATGGTGTCTCCTCTGAAAATAGTCTGATTTAAATCAGCACGGCTTACCTAAAGTGCGTTGCCAGATTGTAAGGCCTTTCGGCGCTAATTCAAGACACGAGATTCAAAATCGCAGTTTGTCCTTCAAGCGCTTTGCCTCGATGGTATTACCGCTGCGGATACAAGATTGAAACCTAGGCCGCTGGTTGGTGCGGGTAAGGGGCGGCGTCACAGAGGCGGTTGTAAAAGCCGGGCAGCTGTGCCTATTTAAAGGCTTAGTCGTTCCTGAATCGCGTTACTTTTTTCCGCCGGTTAACAGGCGGCCGATAACGGCCTTGGGTTGCAATGTTAAAGCCGCAGTTACCGCGATCGTGCTTGCGCGGCCATCACGACTTTGAGGCCTTCGAGGTACTGCGTCCAGTGCATCTCTTGTGTCTCTGTAAGGCTTGCCTTCATGCGCTTATCAAATTTGGCATATTGCCGGTTGGTTGCGCGTTTGATACGTTTTGGGACATCTGTCCCGCCTCGGCGAATTTCTTTTTGAACAATCCCTTGGAGGCCGCCTAAACATTCCGTTAGCCCCTCTCGGAATTCTGTTTTCTGCTCAGTATTTAGATTCATTGCGACAAGATGACGCTGCAGTTCGGGCTTAAACCAAGGTGGTAAATCATTCGCCGTCATGGCCGATTCTGCCTGGCCTAGACTCGCAAAAAGTGTGAGGCCGAGCGCAAGGAAGGTGTTGATTAAGGTTCGGCTAATCGGTTGGTTGGCTGACTCGTGGGTCATAGTGTCTCTCCTTGATTGTCAAAAAAGGCAGGCCGGTATAAAACCGCGGTTACCAAAATACATTTCCAGGCCTCAGGGGCTACAAATTGGGCGTGTTTCTGATCGAAAATAAGCCGAGCGTGCATCGAAAATCCTAAGGGTTTTTACGATGCGGGTCAAAGATTGAGGGCCAGTTTGGTTGTCGCATACCGAGTGCGTGAGGCGCAGGTTTAAAACAAGGTGATTAACGCGACAATAGCGCCGCTCATCAACGTGACTAGGGTGCCGCTTAAGATAGATAAAGGGGCAATACTTAGAAATTCTGCTCGTCGCTCAGGCACTAAGACGGTGAGTCCGCCGATCAAAATACCAAGGCTGCCGATATTGGCAAACCCGCACAAAACGTAAGTTAAAATCAGCCGCGTATTAGCAGATAGTGCGTCGGCCTCGCCTGCCATTTGTATGTAGGCAATTAGCTCGTTCAGTATTATTTTCGTACCCATTATGCTGCCTGCCAGTTGGGCCTCTGTCCACGGAATACCGATGAGCCAAGCGACGGGCGCAAACAGAAGCCCGGTTACGTATTCGAGTGACAGGTTGGTACCACTCACCGAAAATTGTCCGAGAATGCCATTGGCTAGGGCAACGAGGCTACTTAAAACCAGCAGCATTGCGCCAATGTGCATGGCGAGGGTTAGGCCATCAGAGGTGCCGCGGGTGATTGCGTCCATAAAGGACGTGTATTGTAGAGTGAGCTTGGGCTTTGTCGGGGCGGCCGCTGTTGTGGACTCCGGCATGAGAAGTCGAGCCAAATAAATGGCCCCAATAATGTTGATAATCGATGCCGTGAAAAGATGCCCGACTGGATTTTGCAAGACATCTTTCAAAACTGAGGCATACAATACCATCATGGTGCCGGCAATGGTGGACATACCGCAGGTCATCACGGCAAAAAAATCACTGCGCGACATGTCTTTTAGGTAGGCGCGAATCACCAATGGCGCCTCAACCATGCCTAAAAATAAGCTTGCGGCTGCGGCGGTTCCCAAAACGCCAGAAACATTTAGCCCCCGCTTTAACAAAGCGCCAAAGAGCCGAACCAGCATCGGCAAAACACCCCAGTACCAAAATATGGCGACCAGCACGCTGAACACTAAAATTTGAGGCAGGACTCGGAACGAGAATATGTACAGCGAGGCGCCTGGTTTAAAATCAAACGGGGCATCCGCGCCGCCTAAGAAGCCAAACATAAAGCTGGTCCCCACCAAGGTGGCCTGCTCGATCGCGGTCACGATGACGTTAAACACCATCAATGATTCGGCAATCCAGGCGACCTTTAGGAAAAGGGTGGCCAGGGCAAATTGCAGGACCAGGCCAATGGCGATGAAGCGCCATTGGATCATTGACCGGTCTTTGCTGAGCAAAAATCCAATACTGAGGATTGCGAATATTCCAATAATTGCTTGCATAAAACCCCTTTAAACAACTGATATTGATTAATTTTTTAATAATTTTCGTCGTCTTAACTCATCTGCTTTCGGTCTAGCACAGATAGGGGCCTATAACGGTTAACTGTTGCCGATCTGCGTCAAGGCTCGCCACCGCGCCAACCGGTACGGTCGCTTGATCATCGATATGACCTATCATAAGGCCTTGCAGCACAGGAATCTTCAGGGCCGCAACGCGATCCGTAAGGATCGTCTGGATTGAAAGGCTCGGCCCCGAGGCACTGACGTTCGTAAATTTGCCAATCACAAGACCCGCGATCTCATCAAAGACGCCGGCAAGCCAGAGCGCCGTTAGCATTCGATCGATTCGGTAAGGCGCCTCGTCGACATCTTCCAAAAATAAAATCGCATCTCTGAAGTCTGGCGCGAAAGGCGTGCCGAGAAGGTGGGTTAAAAGCGATAAATTGCCGCCAATCAGTCGACCCGTTGCGCGACCCGGGCGCAAGGTTTTCAGCCGATTTACCCGTTCAGCGCGCCCTGGAGTTGGCGCAAAGGGTGGCGGCGCGGCGATGATCGGCGCCGTGGGTACGGCTTGTAACAGGCTTTGAAAGGCGGCGAGGGTATAAGGGCTAAATTGTTGGGTCGCAATTGGGCCGTGGAAGGTAATCAGTCCAGTTTGCGCATTAATCGCGAGATGTAGGGCGGTAATATCGCTATAGCCCAGTAAGATTTTTGGATTGCGATCAATTGCGTCATAGTTAATCAGTGGCAAAAGCTTTGAGGCGCCAAATCCGCCGCGGGCGCAAAATATCGCGTCAACGCCTGGATCTTCAAACATGGTGTTGAGATCACTGGCCCGCGCTGCGTCCGTGCCGGCCAAGTAACCCCGTCGGTCGAACAGATGTGCGCCCGGTTTGACCTTGAAGCCCAAGGATCGAACGATGTCCATCGCAAATTCAATGTCTTGGTCTTCGGCGCCGTTACTGGCGGGCGCAATGAGCCCGACAGTCATGCCGGTTTGTAATCGGTGCGCCAACCTTGGCGCAGGCGCCTGGCGCTGTGGCCGGTGGCTTTGGTTGGGAGCTTGGTCAACGTTTCGAACTGACCGTGCTGTGTTCTCAACAAGGCCCAGTGCGTGAGGCGCGAAAGCGGCTGTGCCCAAGCCTGCGGCGGTAGCCGTTCGATGCAGGAAATCCCGTCGGTTCATTGAGTGTCTCCTTGAAAGCGCCGGCTTAATGCCGCGCGGCTCAGGTCATACCGAATAGGCAAAGCTTGTCGGCGGATGATCGATGACGCAACCGATTATCCCAAAATTTAGTCGGTTCACCTTGAAGGTGACGATTTGTGTACCTTAGACCGTATAATAAAAGCACGTTTTCTGAATAAAGTCCTATGCAAATTCTGCTCTTCTTGGCACTCGCTATGATGCTCCTGACCTCATGCGGCGAAGCATCAGACATCGGTGCATCCCCGGAATCCACGGCTGACGCGGGCGCTGAGCGTCAAAGCCCGGCTGAAAAGGCCAAGGCGCGAGAAGCCGTTAAAACCGCATTTAAGAGCCGTCCGGTCCCCGTTAGCGTTGACGTGGTGACCCTGGGCTCGATTGATGCAACCTATGCCACCACGGCAACCTTGTCTGCGGTGGAAGAGGCGCTTGTGGTTGCTCGGACGCAAGGAATTGTTGAGACGATCTTTGTAGAAGAAGGGATGAAAGTCTCAAAAGGAACCGCCCTCGCGCAACTTGATACCCGGCGATTGGCATTGGATATGGCACGAACCGAAACGAACCTTGAAAGTTTGAAGCGGGCCTTAAACCGTGCCGATCAGCTGTTTAAAAGTAAGATGATCAGCCCGGATGCGTTCGATCAAGCGCTATTTAATTACGAGCGCGAAGCGGCGGCGCTCGCCTTACTGGCCCACGATCTCAGTGAGGCGACCATTCGTGCGCCTATTAATGGTGTGATCACGGTTCGCCACATTAAGCTTGGCAACACATTGCAACCGAATTCCGAAGCGTTTGAAATGAAGCGCGCGGATATCATAGAAGCGATCCTAAACGTGCCAGAACAAGAGCTCTTGAAGCTTGCGGCAGGACAACCCGCATCCATTGCCGTGGATGCCCTGACGGGGCTGGTCGTTGAAGGTAAAGTTCTGCGGATTGCACCCGAGGTGAATCCGGCGACAGGCACCTTTCGGGTGACGGTGAGCATGCTAAACCCAGAGGGTCAGTTGAAGCCTGGAATGTTTGCACGAGTGAACATCTTGTACGACCGTTATTCCGATGCCCTTTTGGTTTCCCGAGAGGCGGTTATTACCCAACGGAATGAAAAATCTGTATTTGTTCTTTCGGATGAAACCGTAAGACGGCAAATTGTCGAAACGGGCTACGCTCAGGGATCACGCGTCGAAATCAAAAAGGGTTTAGCCGAGGGAAATAAGGTCGTTGTGCGTGGGCACAGTACGCTGAAAGATGGCGGCCTCGTTCGTGTCGTTCAGTAGGGGCCCATCATGACGCTTGCGGGGCGCGCCATTGCGCGACCGGTGACAGTCTGCATGATGACCATCGCGGCTATGCTGTTCGGCAGTATCTCGCTGGACCGTTTGGGGCTGACTTTGTTACCAGAGTTAACCTACCC
>JAQWWC010000339.1 GCA_029249645.1 Pseudomonadales bacterium | reverse complement strand
CTCAAACGATGCCCATCGAGCGCAATGCAACCTTAGATGCAATTATTGAAACAGAACAGCACGACTGGCTTATCAACGGTCATCTGCATTTTCGAACGATCATGGCCTTCAAAACACTGACCGTAATCAACGCAGGCACGCTAACTGGGCACCGTTGGCCGGGTTTCTCTATACTAGATCTTAATCAGCGATCTGTTCAGGCTTTTGAGTTTACGCCTCGTGGGATTGAGCCCGCGGTACACCTCACTGTGCCAGCCAAGCCTGAATGGCAGAACACGCAAAGCTTTCAAGGCGACTGGGAGCCCTTAGTCTTATTCAAGCGCGCACCGGTTTAATCCGCTGATTGTTGGGGTTAACCTGCGTCGAGCGCTATGGCCGTGTAGATCTGCCGGGGTCCCTGGAAGGGCTGACGCGCATGCATTACCAGCCGATTATCGAGCCACAACATATCACCAACCCGCCAGGGAATGTTGACCACTTCCGTCGCGGCCCTTTCCAAAAACTGCTCAAAGACCGCACTTGGCAAGTAGGCTCCGCCGCCGAGTTGCACCGCGCGGTGGCCAACGTTACGCGTATCGTTCCAGCCAGTAAACGCCGCAATCACTGAATTGAAAAACGTTTTCCGACCACTCACTGGATCTAGCCGGACGGCTGGTAAAATCGGCGATTCGGTACGCAGTTCATCGCCGTTTAGCCATTGCCAGCGCAGGCCTTGGCCCTGCATCACTCGCTCGGCCTCAGGTTTTGTTTTAACGAGAAAGGTTTCCTGCCAGCTGCGACCAATCGGTGAGGCCGGATCTGTGATCGCCGGCATGACCCGGCTATATCGCACGCCTTGCGTCTCTAACTGCTTTGCCAAAGATTGATCCACCAAATTGAGCAGGTCATATGCCGCTCTTGAATCAAACACGGTCGTTGCGCCACCGGAGGTTGGCGCGGTGTCGCAGTAGAAAAAAATATAATCCGGTGGATGACTGGTTTGCGCCATTTCATGGTGAAGCGGTATTTTTTCATCCGGCGGGCTTTCGTTGGCCGTCATAATTCGGCGATGGGTAATCTGACGTCTCGGTGCGGCGCCGCCGAGATACGGCATATTCTCAAATGGAACGGCATCCAGAACTGCCTCAAAATCCTCAGCACTGTTCACGCCACAACCGCGAAACAGCAGCGCGCCTTTTTCTCTGAGTTCCTGCTTCAGAGCGGCCCCATGTTCTCGAAACAGCCCGATGCCAACACGCGCATCATGCCGCTGATGAGGCTGGTAAATTTTGGGAAAGGCGCCCGCCGCATTGCGCCCCTGCGCCGCATCGGAGGCTTCTTTTAAAAAGGGATTGATCATCGGAGCAACCTAAAATTTTGAGCATCAATTTCTATAGCCTGGCCGGTCGTTGCAGATGCCTGAGCTGCAAGCCCCATCAGCACGGCCATTAGGCCATCGTCTGCTGAGACCGCTGCTGACTTGCCATTACGCACTGCCGCTAAAAATGCTTGATGTTGAAAAAACGTCGCGCCCTGGTGCGAGCCCGCGTCCATGGCGGCTTTCGGCACGATAACCTCCTCGATCACTGGCGTCGCAGGGGCACGCGGTGAAACGATCAAACGAGCCGGCTCTTGAGCCGCACCCTTGGCCCGAAAAGGTCCCGGAATCTGACAATCCAGTCGACCTAGATCCCCGACCAAGGAAATCTCTTGCTCGAACCGCACCCCATCGGCAAACATACAAAGATCCAACATCCCTCGGCAGCCATTATTAAAATCGATGATGACATAACCATTATCCCAAATATCCGGCTGCGCCCCGTCATACCGCTCCGCGAGATGATTGACGTCTTGTGCTGCAGACGCATAGACCCGCACAGGCTCCGCCTCGAGAAACAACCGCATTAGGTCAAAAAAGTGGCAGCATTTTTCAACAAAGGTACCGCCGGAATACTGGTTAAAACGATTCCAGTCGTCGACCTTCTTCAGGAACGGATAGCGATGCTCTCGAATGCTCAGCATCCTGCGCTGGCCCACAGTTGTCCGCTTTGCATCGAATCCTGCTAGTGCGGGCATGAAGCGATACTCCATACCGACCCAAACAAGCGAGGCTCGATCAGCCAGCGCCTGACGTAATCGCGCCACATCAACTTCTGAGGTCACCACCGGTTTTTCAATTAACACTGGGACCTGGCAAGCCGCCAGCACCGTCAGTAATTGATTACAGTGGGTAAAGTTCGGGGTTGCAATAACCAACGCATCAAGCCGCTGATCAAGCAAAGCTGTTAAGTCTGCAACAAAAACCGCATCGGGGGCCAATGCGCGGGCCTTTTTCACCATGTCGAGATTTGGCTCACAGACAGCAACCACCTGAACGTCTTTGAACAACGCCAAATTTCGAAGGTGTTCCCGGCCCATCATCCCTGCACCAAGCAGGCCATAGCGAAGTGGATTGGTCATAGCAGCTTCCTTTCAGGCATTAATTTTGCCCGTTTTACGGACCAAAACATAGCGCTTATCAGCAACCAACGCTAAGCTTTCACCATGACCCAATCAATTTGGCTATTCGGCTACGGCTCGATACTTTGGCGACCCGACATGCCCTACACTGCAGCCAAAATCGCGCGCCTTTCAGGTTTTCAACGTCGATTTTGGCAAGCCTCAACGGACCACCGCGGCACCCTCGACCGGCCTGGGGCTGTCGTAACGCTGCGGCAGGTTGACCAGGCTCAGACCCTTGGCATTGCCTACCGTATCGAGCAGACCGGACTCGTTCAGACAATGACCCAACTCGATCAAAGAGAACAAAATGGGTATGCCCAACAGGCCATCAGTCTGACGCTGGATACGGGGCAAGTTATTGAGGCCACAACCTACATCGCGCCGCCCGGAAACACTTGGGATCTTGGCAGCCCGAGCGAGACCCTTTTGGCAGCGCAAATCCAGGCGGCAAGCGGGCCGAGCGGCACCAACCTGGCCTATTTCCAGCGCCTGCTTTGGGCCAGTCAATGCCTCAATGAAGCCGATGAGCATCTGAACCGTATTGCCTTCTCCTTAGAACAATTAGGCAGCCCGGCCCAGCCTGGCGCCGCTATGATTAGATTACAGATTGAAAAGGCTCTGCTACCATGGCATCCACTAATGAGGTAATCACATTGAACCTAATTCCTGAAATCGTCGAACAAGCCGAGCGCCTTAAAACTTGGCGCCAGCACATTCACGCCCACCCTGAGATGGCTTTTAAAGAATACGACACAGCCGCTTTTGTTGCCGAACGGTTGCGTGAGTTTGGGCTGACCGTTCACGAGGGCATTGCGGGCACCGGTGTTGTCGGCACCTTGACCAAAGGTGGCGGCAATCGCGCCATTGGTTTAAGAGCCGATCTAGATGCCCTGCCCATCGTTGAAGCCAATACGTTTGAACATGCCTCTAAGACACCCGGCGTCATGCACGCCTGTGGACACGACGGACACACCTGTATGCTGCTCGGCGCCGCAGCCTATCTTGCCAAAGCCGAAACCTTCAGCGGCACCGTTCATTTCATCTTCCAGCCTGCGGAAGAAAATGAAGGCGGTGCCAAAACCATGATTGAAGCAGGTTTGTTCGAGCAGTTTCCGGTTGAAGCAGTCTACGGGATGCACAATATCCCGGGCATTCCGGTCGGCCATTTTGCGGTTAAACCGGGCCCGATGATGGCCGCTTTTGATATTTTTGACATTACAGTTGTTGGTCGAGGCGGTCACGCGGCCATACCCCAACAAACCGTTGACCCACTCCTCATCGGCACCAAAATCGTGGAAGCACTTCAAACGCTGGTGGCGCGAGAAATCAATCCCCAAGAACCTGCGGTGCTGAGCGTGACCCAGTTCGAGGGTGGCGATGCTTACAATGTTATTCCTGACCAGGTTCGCATTGCCGGCTGCACGCGATGTTTTTCCGTTCGGGTCCAAACGCAACTCGAGCAAAGTATCCAACGTATAGCCGCCGGTATTGCCAGTAGCTTCGGTGCAACCGTCGAGTATCGCTATGAGCGTCGCTATCCGCCAACGGTCAATAGCGTCGAGGAGACCGAGTTTGCAGCCCGCGCGGCAATCGCAACCAGCGGCAGCGAATCCGTCGATCGAAACCCGAAGCCTTCCATGGGATCTGAGGATTTCGCTTATATGTTGCTTGAGAAACCAGGTTGCTACATCTGGATCGGCAATGGTGACGGAGAGGGCTCTTGTATGATTCACAACCCAGGCTATGATTTTAATGATGACATTTTGCCGATCGGGGCAAGTTATTGGTCTAATCTGGTCGCGCAATTGCTCCCCGTTTAGGAAACTTTGATGTCGTTTATCGAACACCGTCTCGGAAGGACCCACTTCACGGTTAAAGGTAAAACTACTGATCGATTGCCTGTCATTTGGCTGCATGGCGGCCCGGGTGGGACGCATAACCCGAATGGCAATCTCTTCAATTTGTCGGCCCATCGTAAGGTTTACGCTTATACCCAACTGGGCTCAGGCAAAAGCAGTGATCTCAGTAAACGCCAATGGCGAATCTCAACTTTTGTGAAAGAACTCCAATTACTCGTCGCAGCCTGGGGGCTCAAGGATTTTCATTTAATGGGTGGCTCTTGGGGCACAACCTTGGCGCTTGAGTATTATTTAAAAGTGGGCGGCCAAGGCATCCGGTCCATGGTGCTGCAATCGCCCATGTTATCCGCCGTTGATTGGCAGAAAGATGCCAATCGCTTGATCAAAGCCCTACCCAAAGAAACGCAACGCGTTATTCAAGCCTGTCAAGCCGTTGGCGCGACCGACGCGTTGGTCTATCAAGAAGCCCTCGCTTTGTACTACAGTCGTCATGTCCTCAGACGACCGAAGAAACTAAAAGCGATGCTCAGTCGAAAAAATCCTAGGGGCGCCGCCATTTATCAGCATATGTGGGGTAGCAGCGAATTCTCGGCAACCGGTACCCTCGCAAACTTTGATCAAACCCATCGTCTTCAAGACGTCCTGTGCCCAACCTTAATTGTCTGCGGTGAGCACGACGAAGCCACGCCAAAAACCGGTGCTCGCTATGCTAAGAAATTGCCTCAGGGCGCATTCCATGAAGTGCCCGGCGCCAGCCACGCCATTTGGGAAGAGGCGCCAGGAAATCTCAAAAAAACGATTAGCCAATTTATCCAGCTTTGGGACTAAAGGGGGACGCACCTGAAACCCAAACGTGGGAAATGAACCAATACTTCGCCAACTCCCGGCTCATCTCTTAATACAGAATAAGCTTCGGGCACATGCTCAGCTTCGACCAACGCACCCGTAACAGGTTGTAAGCCGTAGTCGATTGGGCAAACAGAAACCCTAGACGACAACACTTTTTGTTTCGCCAAAAACGGCTCTGAAGCCGCGAGCTGCAAAGCTTCTTCGGCGTCCATAGATTGGATCCGTCCATGGCCAAAAGCTGCCATATCAGCAAACCAGCGCATTACCTCTGGGAAAGCCGCCAGATCAGCAAAAAGCGCTGGGCGTTCTGCAATGAACCAAAGACAATGGTAAACGCTGAAGTCAGCCAGGGATGGCGACTGCCCAAACAAGAAGGCTTGGGCACCCAATTGACTGTTCATTTGATGCAACCAAAGATCGAAGTGCGACAGTGCAACGTCCAGATCCATCTGCAGTGCGGTTGACCCTTTCGAAAATTCCGCGCGATCTGCCATAAAAGCTGCCGCCTCGCCGTCGCTTTCGAACAATGGATTACCCGCAAGCGCCTTCGGCTGGAAGGCAACCGCGACGACAACCCGAAACAAAAACGTATCTGCCCAATAGGAAACCGTTTCAATCACCGCGCGCTGCGCTTGCGGCAATAGGGCCTGCCCGCCGCCTTGGGCAATTAGAATTTTCGCGATCAATGCTGTGTCGCAATAAACCTCTCGTCCTCGTTGTAAGACAGGGGTTCGACGATAGCCGCCAGTTAAGGGCATTAAGTGTGGTCGGGGCATAATAACGGGTATTTCGACCTGCTGACTGGGCAAATCAAGATACCCCATCAATAGCCTTACCTTTTCTGAGAATGGCGATCCCGCATATTGATGAAGAATAAAACCTGACATAACAACTCCTGAATAATCGGTGGGCGCCACGTGCGCCCCACCCTGTCCGTTCTGCGCTAGTATAGAGTTCCGAAGAAAAGAGGGAACTAGCATGCGACTTACCGAACCGAGAATCAATCCTGTTGAGGAACCTGACTGGACCGAATCTCAACGGGACCTGCTGGGACCTCAGGTCATGCGCGGGCGCGTCCAAAATATTTTTTTGACTCTAGCCAATCATGAGGCTTTGGCCAAACGTTGGATGGTTTTTGCCAACCACATCCTCCACAAGTCAAAACTGTCCCCTCGCGATCGAGAAATCCTAATCCTGCGAATCGGTTGGCTATGTCAATCTGGCTACGAGTGGGGGCAACATGTGCTGATTGGGAAAAAAGCTGGACTCAGCGATCTGGAGATCGAGGCTATCAAGGTTGGCCCATCTGACCGGAGCTGGGGAACACAGGATGCCTGGCTTTTAACCGCCGCGGACGAACTCAGAGCCGATGCCTTTATTACAGACGAAACTTGGCGGGCCTTAACCAGCTACTACTCGGAGCAGCAACTCATGGATCTCGTCTTTACAGTCGGTCAATACCAGCTCGTATCGATGGCTTTAAATACCTTCGGCGTTCAGTTGGATCCAGACCTGCCCATCATGAAGTAATTAGACTGGCTTAGTCGAGATCATCGAGGTTCACAGAAGAATCGATTTGCGCCCAGGCCAATTTCGCCATATTAAAAGCCCCTGCACCGGCAGCTTCTGCATGCTGACTGGCTGCTGTGCCATCGAGCACTCGTTTGGCGATGCCTTGCAGTATTGCGGCCATTTTGAACATGTTAAAGGCAAGATAATAATCCCACTCAGCAATCCCAGCACGCCCAGTACGCTCACAATACGCCTCGACAAAGGCCTTCTCAGACGGGATCCCCAAGGCGGCCACATCGACGCCGCGCAAAGCATCTCGATAGGGCCGACACAAATACGCAAAATCAGCAATCGGACAACCTAAGGTACTGAGCTCCCAGTCTAGAATACCGATCACTTCATTGCGGTCTTTGTGCATCATCATATTCGCAATCTGAAGATCGCCATGAACGATGGTGCAATCATTGCTGCTCGGAATATTGGCCGGTAAATACGCAAGCAGATTATCCATAAAAGGGTTATCAACAGTTTTCGTATACTCGTACTGCCCGCCCCATCGCGATAATTGCCGTGCTATGTAATCGGATTCTTTACCAAAGTCGCTGAGGCCCACCTGCTTGTAATCAACGCTGTGTAATTTGGCAACAGCAAGGTTCGCCGCATCCCAGATTTCAAACCGTTCTTGGGGTGAGTAAGGGCCGTGAGTTGCATCCCAGATCACCCGCCCGTCCAAATATTCCATCACATAAAACCAAGTCCCAATGACCGAGTCATCAGTACACAGAGCATACGTTCTAGCCGTGGGCACATCCGCATCGGCGAGACCGGTGAGGACTTTGTATTCACGATCCACCGCGTGGGCTGATTTTAGCAACTCCCCTGGGGGCTTACGCCGCAACACATATCGTCGGTCTGGCGTTGTGAGTAAATAGGTTGGGTTCGATTGCCCACCTGCAAATTCTTCAATCCGCATAGGACCTTGAAAACCTGCAACCGACGTCTCCATAAAGGCGGTAAGCGCCTCTAGGTCGACCTGGTGACGATCTTGCACCGGCACGGTACCTGTATTATCTTCTGCTTTAAAATCAGTCATTTAAGCTTCCTGTCATTCCTGTACCCGGCTGTCTTACAACCCTTTGTATATCGAATTTCGAGACAATAAAAAGCCAGCTTGCGCTGGCCTTTAATCACTCTGAGCGCTTGCTCAACTTACCGTCCAGGTGTGGCCCCGACGCAGCACCTCGTTGAAATCTACAATGCCCTTTTTCGCTCGCACCGTTTTAATCTGCTCATAAACTGAATTTTCATAGGACTCTTCCTGCATGCAATACAGTACGCCCACGGCCTCCGGGAAGTCCGGCGTCGAAAGCGCGGCCAACATCTGCGCCAGAACTAGATTGGTCTCATCATGAACCATAATGTCATCAACGGTTACGCCTGCCTCTCCGAGGGTGACGACTTCTAATTGCAAAGTTGCCGTGTTCAATCGAAGGCCTTTTTGATTATCAACCCCAAACAACAAAGGCTCGCCATGCACCAGCACCAGCCTTGAATCCGCAGCGGACTTCTTGTCCTTAATATAATCGAAGATGCCATCATTATAGACCGGGCAATTTTGATAAATCTCGACAAAAGATGCGCCTTTATGCGCGTGCGCGCGCTTGAGTACAGGTGTCATATGCTTGGCCTCGGTGTCGATCGTCCGAGCGACAAACCTTGCGCCAGCACCCAAAGCAAATGTGCAGGGCCGCAGTGGCAAGTCAACGGAACCATCCGGCGTCGAAGGTGAGCGTGTTCCAACTTGCGAGGTCGGCGAGTATTGTCCTTTGGTCAACCCGTAGATCTCGTTGTTAAATAACAAGATTTGCAGGTCCACATTACGGCGCAGCACATGCAGCATGTGATTACCGCCAATGCTTAGACCATCGCCATCCCCAGTTACCATCCAAACATCTAATTCAGGATTCGACAGTTTTACCCCAGTTGCTATCGCAGGCGCTCGTCCATGAATCGTGTGGAAACCGTAGGTTTCCATGTAGTAAGGGAATCTAGAAGAGCAACCAATGCCGGAGACGAAGACCGTATTTTCTTTCGGCGTATCCAGCTCTGGCATCAGCTTTTGAATGGTCTTCAGGATGGCATAATCGCCACAACCTGGGCACCAACGGACTTCCTGGTCGGTGCTAAAGTCTTTTAACGTCAGCTTTTGCGGTGCGTTCATGATAACTCTCCTAGAAGCGATTCAATCGCGTCGACAATTTCCCGAATCTTAAAGGGTTGGCCCGAGACCTTATTAAGTCGTTTGGCATCAATCAAAAACTTAGATCGTAGCACTTCAACCAGCTGTCCTGTATTCATCTCTGGCACCAAGATCTGATCATAACCCCTCAGTAACTCGCCTAAGTTTTCAGGAAACGGCATCAAATAACGAATATGGATATGGCTGACGTCCACACCAACGGCGCGCAATCGTTTCACTGCCTGATGGATGGGGCCATAAGTTGACCCCCAACCAACAATGGCGAGTTGGCCGGCGCTCGGCCCCTGGCTCACTGTTTGGGCAGGAATAAACTTAGCAATCCCATCGATCTTGGCTTTACGGACATCGGTCATCTTTTGATGGTTGTCCGCATCGTAGGATATATCACCCGTATTATAATCCTTCTCGATCCCGCCGATTCGATGCTCGAGGCCTGGCGTACCGGGCTTTGCCCAGACGCGAGATAAGGTTTCGGGATTTCGGTTGGCCGGTGAGAACCCTTCCGGATTGGTCTCGAACTGGACCGGAAACGCATCATACTGCGTCAAATCAGGCACTAACCAAGGCTCGGAGGCATTGGCGAGGTAGCCATCACTCAGCAGTAAAACCGGGGTTGAAAATTGTGTTGCCAAGCGAACCGCCTCGATTGCGACATCAAAGCAATCTGATGGGGTGGAGGAAGCAATCACCGGCAAGACTGTATCGGCATGGCGACCAAACAAGGCTTGGTTCAAATCCGATTGCTCTGTTTTGGTCGGCAATCCGGTCGAGGG
>JAQWWC010000338.1 GCA_029249645.1 Pseudomonadales bacterium | reverse complement strand
ACCTGGAAAGATGCCCTTTAGAACACCTCCAACAACTCGATCCAAAGGCCAACGAATTGAAACTCAGGACCTTTTTAGGGGGATTCAATTTTCAAGGTGAGCAGGTCGAAACCAAAGCCGCAAACTTTTCAGGTGGTGAAAAAGCGCGACTGGCCCTAGCCATTGTTTCCTTTCAAAAACCCAATTTACTCTTGCTGGACGAACCCACCAATCACCTCGACATGCAAATGCGACAAGCACTGGCCACCGCCATGAACACCTTTGAGGGAGCCATTTTGGTGATTTCCCACGACCGATATCTTTTGAGCAGCACGGTCGATAGTTTCCTGCTGATTCGTGATGGACGCATCCAACCCTTTGAGGGCACTCTTTCGGACTATCGTCTCGGATTAGAGGCAAAGCCGATGGCCACAGATCACACAACCGAGGCGATTGCTGAGGCCGGCCTTGGCTCGGCCCCTGTAGCCCACGACGCACCAATTGCGCCGGCACCAAAAGCAGACCACAAACGACAACGACAAATCGCCACCCGCATCAAGACGATCGAAACCCGACTGGCACGCTTGAGTGAAAAAATGACTGAAGCCGAGCAAGCATTGTCAGACCCGCAACACTATAGCGATCCAGGCAGCCCTGCCCTGCAAGGTCTATTGCGCGACAGAGTGTCGCTTCAAAGCCAAATTGACGACTTTGAGGAAGAATGGTTGCGCCTTGAATCAGAGCGAGAGGGGCTAGGTTAGTCCCGCAGCGAAGCGACAAAAACAGTAAAGCCCTTCATGCCAGAGCCCAGACTGTTCTATACTTTTAGCTCAGGAGACCCGCCATGACCAGACACTTTCCAATGACACGACCTCGGCGTTTACGCAGCGATGATTTCAGTCGTCGTTTGGTCCGAGAAACAACCCTCACGCCCTCAGATCTAATTTATCCAACCTTCTTGATCGAAGGCAGCAATCAAACACAAAGCATCCAAAGCATGCCCGGGGTGACACGGAAAACGATTGATTTATTTTTAGAGGATGCCTGGCAGGCAGCCGAGCTCGGAATCCCGCTCATCGCCCTTTTTCCCGTTGTTCCAGGGGAGCGCAAATCGCTTACCGCAGAGGAAAGTTATCGCAGTGACGGCCTAGTTCAAACCGCCATTCGCGCACTCAAAGACGCAGAGATCAATATCGGTGTTATGGCAGATGTCGCTCTAGACCCCTATACCAGTCATGGGCAGGATGGGTTAATCGATGATTCAGGCTATGTGATGAATGATGAGACGGTCTCCGTATTGGTTCAGCAAGCGCTCTCCCAGGCCGAAGCCGGCGTTGATGTGATTGCACCGTCAGACATGATGGATGGGCGTATTGGCGCCATTCGACAAGCACTGGAGGCCAACGGCCACACCAACACTAAGATCATGGCCTATTCGGCAAAGTACGCGTCCCACTATTATGGTCCCTTTCGGGAAGCCGTGGGATCTGCCACAAATTTCGGCAAGAGCAATAAGAATACGTATCAAATGGACCCTAGCAATCGTTTGGAAGCCTTAACCGAGGTTGAGCTCGACCTGAGTGAGGGCGCAGATATGGTCATGGTGAAACCTGGGATGCCTTACCTTGATGTCCTGCACAGCGTAAAACAAGCGTTCGGCGTTCCCACCATGGTGTATCAGGTCAGCGGTGAATATGCGATGCACATGGCCGCTATTGAAAACGGTTGGTTAAGTGATTCGGTCATTCTTGAATCGCTGACCTGCATGAAACGAGCTGGCGCGGATGGCATCCTGACCTATTTTGCGAAAACCGCGGCGGCCTCACTGGGTAAAAACGAAGGGACATAGGCCGCTTGGTGCCAGAAACCTTAACGCCTTCGTCAAAAAGCAAGCCGCGAGATTAATTGCCAAAAAACGCTTTAATAGTTGATTGACAGTAAAGACCCTGACAATTGATTGCCAAAAAACAGCTGAACCCTTACGATAGAGCCTGCTCTTTTATCACGTTTTAACCTTTTCAAATCTTTTTCATCATTCAGGGAGCCATCGCATGGCAGATATTGCACACGTTACCGACGCCTCATTTGAATCAGATGTCCTGGGCTCTGATCTGCCGGTCTTGGTTGATTATTGGGCTGAGTGGTGTGGTCCCTGCAAGGTCATCGCACCGGTATTGGAAGAAATCGCCGCCGAATATGATGGCAAGATGAAAGTCTGCAAATTGGATATCGATGCCAACGGCGAGACACCGCCAAAGTATGGCATTCGAGGCATTCCAACACTTATGCTGTTTAAGAACGGCAATGTCGAAGCGACCAAGGTTGGGGCCCTATCAAAGTCTCAATTGACCGCATTTCTAGACAGTAACATCTAAATATTACCGTCAGCGTGACCCACGGGTCACGCTTGAACTAAGACGAACAAAAAATAATAGTTGACAAAGGGCGCTGAACCCTGCATTTTCCTGTTTCAGCAGTGCACGCTTGCAGCCTTAACCGCACTAGCTGGCAAAAACCCCCTCGAATTTTAAACCCAAAAAGGTCCTTTGGTCCTTCACTCTAAGCCTCAACCCTCTTCAACATAAAGTGAATTTGAATGAATCTGACTGATCTCAAAGCGAAGCCTATTCCTGAGCTTCTCGAAATTGCCCTCGAAATGGGAATGGATAATCTCGGCCGATCGCGAAAGCAAGAAATTATCGCCAATGTCCTACGTAAGCACGCGAAAAGCGGCGAGGACATCTATGGTGATGGCACCCTTGAAATTCTTCAGGATGGTTTTGGCTTCCTTCGCTCTCCGGACAGCTCCTACCTCGCCGGGCCGGACGATATCTACGTTTCTCCAAGTCAGATCAGGCGATTTAACCTACGAACCGGAGACACGGTTTCTGGGAAAATTCGACCCCCTAAGGACAGCGAGCGATATTTCGCACTATTGAAAGTCGACCAAATTAATTTCACCGACCCAAGTGAATCGAAAAACAAAATTCTCTTTGAAAACCTAACACCCCTTTTCCCAGACAAAACGCTATCCCTACAGGGCGGTAATGGCAGCACCGAAGACTTGACCTCTAGAATCATCGATCTGACGTCGCCCATTGGAAAAGGCCAGCGTGGCCTCATCGTGTCGCCACCCAAAGCCGGTAAGACGCTGATCCTTCAAAATATCGCGCAAGCGATCATGCGAAACAACCCAGAGTGTCATTTGATCGTTTTACTGATCGATGAGCGACCTGAAGAAGTGACCGAAATGCAGCGCTCTGTGCGCGGCGAGGTTGTAGCAAGTACCTTTGATGAGCCGCCCTCACGACATGTTCAAGTCAGCGAAATGGTAATCGAGAAGGCCAAACGTCTGGTTGAGCATAAAACCGACGTCATTATTTTGCTGGACTCGATTACGCGTTTGGCACGCGCTTACAACACGGTCATTCCCGCTTCGGGTAAGGTCCTGACAGGCGGCGTTGACGCCCATGCACTAGAACGACCTAAACGTTTCTTTGGGGCGGCGAGGAATATTGAAGAGGGCGGCAGCCTGACCATTATCGCGACCTGCCTGGTTGATACTGGCTCGAAAATGGATGAAGTGATCTACGAAGAATTTAAAGGCACCGGCAACATGGAGCTCCACCTGGAGCGCAAGATCGCTGAAAAGCGTGTTTATCCCGCGATTAATATTCGTCGCTCTGGAACCCGTCGAGAAGACCTTCTAATGTCGGAAGAAGAGCTGCAAAAAGTATGGATCCTTAGAAAAATCTTACATGAGATGGATGATCTGGCCGCCATTGAATTTCTGCTGGGCAAGATGAAGAAGTCCAAAACAAACGAAGAATTTTTTGCGTCAATGAAACGCAATTAAGCGTGACGCTCAATTGCCAAATTACGTCCAATGAGGCCATGCAGAATGGCGTCCGACGGCTGGTTTTAAGCCTGCCTGTTGCAGCAAGCTTTTACGCGGGTCAATACCTTTCGTTAACCGTTGGCGACCGTGCCTTCCCTTTTTCGATTGCCAATGCGCCGGGTTTGAAGCAGCTTGAATTGCATATCAAAGCAACCGAAGACTCTCCGGACTCAGCCCTCATTGAACAATTCCTCAATGATCACCCACCTTCAGTGGCAATCGAGTACCCCTTAGGCCAGTGCTTCTTGAGCGAGGTGCCGACGCAGCCTGTAATTTTTATCGCCGCCGCGACCGGTATTACGCAAATCAAAAGCATGTTTGATTGGCTAACCGCACAACCTGGGGCGCAAAAAGTGCATGTTTATTGGGGCGTTGTCACACCAGACGATCTTTATTTAGATGATTATTTTAAGGCCGCGGCGAGCCACGCCAATATCACCTATACGCCAGTGGTTAGCCATGATCACAAAACTTGGACAGGGCGCGTGGGTCTCGTCGGCGAAGCAGTTCAGCAGGATATTAAAAATCTCAATGACCACTTAATCTTCGTCTCAGGCAGCCCAGGCATGGTTTACGGCACCCTAGACCATCTCACGGCCACGGGTTTTGAGCCCGAAAACATGCGCTCGGACGTGTTCGACTACGCCCCCAGAACGACCTAAAGCGCCTGCAGATGGACCAAGGCGCTGTTCGGGTCCCCCAAAGCAAGAAAAGAACGGGCCAATCTTACCCGGATCAAAACTGCCGGTTTCAAAGCGAGACTCGCCGAATAATGTGTCACTGCCTCTGAATGGTTACCCGCCGTAGCCGCAAGCGCCCCCATTGCCGCCAACACATTCGCGCCCGTAGCCTGCTGCTGCCAGCGGGTAATCTGTCGCGATCTTTCAACTTGGGTTTCAGGACTCAGTTCGGCGTAAACCAGATACAGGGCGAGCGTCGGGGACGCCTCAAGCAGCGTGCGGCAACTCGTCTCGGCAAGCTTCGGCTGATCAAAGTCCTCAAACACGGCAGCGAGTAGACCATCATCCTGCAGAGAAATACTCGGCAGAGCGTTGAGCCAGGCTTGCCGCTCGGCATCGCTCGTCAGGCTTCGCCGTCCCGCGACTAGCTGCTCATGCTCGGCAAGCGTCAGGGTCTCATCAAATTTTGCGACGGCCGTTTTATGTTTCGCCAACTGCGGCCAATTCTTAGCCGCGAGCCATACTTGGCGCTTTAAGACAAGTGTCTTAGGGTTGTCCGGCAGCACCGCTATGTGTTCTGCTGCAAGGTCAGTCAGACCCGCCTTCAGAGCAAGCGCCGCTCGGTTGAGCGCCGCCAGTTCTTTCTGAGGTTGACTGCCTAAGGCAAGCGCATCCAAGGCATGCAACTGCGCATCACCCGCATCGCCGGCTGCCAGCAGGGCAAGTGCAACAGGTTTTGTACTGGGTAGAGAGTGCGCTTGCGAAAGATATCGGTTCCCGCGCTTTACCTCACCCAACTCCCGAAGGGTCACACCTTTACCTAAGAAATTCAGGGCTTTCGCGGCTCGGCGCTCGTCAGACCAAACAGCAAGCTTGTTTTTGGTACCCAAAACGGTTTGCAAAAAAACCCAAAACCAGCGCAACGCCAACAGCAGCACAAGCAAACCAAGCACCGCAACCCATAAACTGGTTTGTAGCATCATGTCTTGATAGGCAATCAAGACATAGCCTGGCGAACGACTCGTAATCGTGCCAATCGCAAGCGCCAGAATGATCGTGATCAGAAGCAGGAAACGACGCATCAGGGCGCCACACCCTGTGGCGCTTGAGCCAGCGCTAACGCGGCTATTGACCCCTCGATCGATGGCAACTCCGGCTGAATGATCTCCATTTTAAGTTGCCCCAATCCAACCAAAAAAGCCTGATGCGACGGAGACGCCGGATCGAAATAATCAACAATCCAGGCATCCACCTTACGGAGTTCCTCATCAAAAATAGGCTGTTCCAATCGAAGCAGGGCACCCTGCGCCGTACTCAAGCTCAGTAATAGATTCTGCCTCAAGTCTTGCGCTGCTTGCGTCGTTGGAATGGGCTTAGGTATGGCCTCGCCCCGCCTAAAGTCAACAAGCCCAACCAATCGCACCCAAAGGGTATCCCATGCCTGCTGGGCCCAGCCCCAAAAGCCTGCCGCAGGCGGCGACGGCGGCGGTGGCTCTTGCTTAGGCGCGAGCATCACACGCCTGAGAGGCAGATCTGGCACAGTATTCATCAATTGGCCAAGCGTTAAATAAAGACCAATTCGATCAACCGATGGCACCCGCGCTAACTGTGC
>JAQWWC010000337.1 GCA_029249645.1 Pseudomonadales bacterium | reverse complement strand
ATTGTGGTGGTCGAGTTGGCCGACCGGAAGATGGCCGGTGGGGCGCCGCCAAATGTCGCTTACCTTGCGGCAGCACGTCGAATGTTTTGGCCGATTTGCGCCTCTGTCGGGACGACCCTTGCGGCGTTCTTACCTCTAATGTTTTGGCCGGGCGTGACCGGTCAGTTTATGCGCTACCTCCCGGTAACCGTTTTTGCCGTACTGGCAGGTTCACTGCTGTATGCACTGGTGTTTGCTCCGGTCTTGGGCGGACTGCTAAGCCCAAGCCGTAACCAAAAAGGGGACCCGCTGGCAGACGTCGGCACGGGCTTCCAATACAGCAGTCTATCTGGACTGACTGGTCTCTTTGGCCGAGTTTTGGGTTCCGCAACCCGACATCCGGTATGGGTATTGGGTATTACGCTCGCATTATTGTTCGCTATTGTTCGCTGGTACGGCGTTGCTGGCAATGGTGCACAATTCTTCGTAGACGTTGAGCCCAGCTTTACGGGTGTGTCGGTTGGGGCTAAGGGCAACTACTCGGCATCTGAAATGCGGGATCTGGTTACCGATGTCGAGCAGCGGGTTGTTGCGCAAGGTGACATCAAGAGCATCTACACGCGCGCCGGGAGTGGCACGACAGGCGGCGCTGGTAGCGGCCAAACGGGCGATGATATTGGGTTTATGTTTGTCGAGTTAACCGACCGGTTCAGCCGCGATCGTGATGGCTGGGCTGTGGTACAGAGGTTTCGAGATGCGATCACTGGTTTGCCAGGGGTTCGAGCTGAAATTAAAGAGCAAGAGCGCGGGCCGCCGGTCGGTAAAGACCTGCAGATTCAACTGCAGGGGCAAGACCTTGCTCAGCTGGCGATCGAGACCAAGCGTGTGCGAGCATTTCTGGAATCGATGACGGGTGTTATTGCAGTCGATGACACAGCGCCAGTGCCAGGTATCGATTGGGAAATTAAGGTAGACCGAGAAAAAGCCGCAATGATGGGTGCTGATGTAACCTCGGTAGGTTCGGCGATCCAATTAATGACGAATGGCGTGCTGATTGGCCGCTATCGGCCGGACACGGTAGATGACGAGGTCGATATTCGGCTGCGCTATCCTCAAGCCAATCGAGGGTTTTCTAAGCTTGACGAACTGCGGGTAGCAACGCGCGATGGTCAAGTCCCCATCAGTAGTTTTGTGTCGCGAACCGCTCAGCCCAAGGTCAGCACTATTTTTCGGCAAAACGGTCAACGTATTATGTATGTTCGCGCTAATGCCGCGCCGGGCTACCTAGCAGATACATTGGTCTCAGAAGTCGAGACTTGGCTCGCAACCGCGCCGATTGATCCGGCGATTAAAATACAGTTCCGTGGTGCGAATGAGGAGCAGGCGAAGACGCTTGGCTTTATTGGGACTGCATTCACATTGTCCTTGATGTTGATGGGCATCTTGCTGGTCACCCAGTTCAACAGCTTTTATCAAACCTTTTTGGTGCTGTCGTCGGTGGTGATGTCAACGGTCGGGGTGCTGTTAGGTTTGATTGTGACGGGCCAGCCGTTCAGCGCGATAATGACCGGCGTTGGCATTGTGGCGCTTGCTGGGATCATCGTGAACAACAATATTGTACTGATCGACACCTTTAATGAGCTACGCCAAAGTCACCCAGAGTGGTCGTTGCGGCAGACTGCAACTCACACAGGATGTTTGCGATTACGGCCGGTATTTTTAACGACCTTCACGACCGGGTTCGGGCTGCTGCCCATGGCATCGGGCGTTTCAATTGACCTCATTGGCAGGTCGGTAGAAGTCGGTGGTCCGGTTGCCTCATTTTGGATGCAGCTGGCGTCGGCCATCGTCTCAGGCTTGACGTTTGCGACCTTGCTCACGCTAATCGTGACACCTGCGATGTTGGCGCTCCCGGAGGCGTTGAGTGAGTTCCGCGACCGCATATCGTCTTTCCGACGCGCAAAGCTCCCGAGCTCAGCGTCGGTTTAGCCCGGAGTCGCGATAAAGACCGCCTGCAACGCTCGCTTTATGGCGGCTATGCCAGGCACTGCTAAGACAGCGTCAAAGAGCACACACTCAGCTCAATGCTGCGCAGGTCTAGAGCATTACACTCTGCACCGTACCAGATTACCACGCTCGGTCGCTGGCCCTGAAGGCAGTCCACATCTTATCGGCTGACCGCATAGACCCAGTAATCGTGCTCCGGTGCTGGGCCCCACGTTCTGCCACCGCCTGCCGCATGTCTCGAACGGCAACCGTGAGTCCGACTCTCATAAAGTCTCTTGCCGCTGTCTCGCCAATGCCATCGCCCGCACCGCTGG
>JAQWWC010000336.1 GCA_029249645.1 Pseudomonadales bacterium | reverse complement strand
CATGACCGTCACTGTCCATGACATCTGTAAAGCTGTAACGGCCATCCGGAATTCGGCGCACACCCGCCTCAGCCACCGCCCGTCCGTAGCCATTGAGCTGCTCAATTGCATGGACAAGTCGCTCGGCAGACAAAGCGGTGATCATCTGCTCGAGTCGATCGATACCGACACGGTTGGCGCTCGATTGGGCAGCCAGGTCAGCGGCAGTCCCGGCGCCGAGGGCAGTTTGCAATGACGCGCGTAATGCGGTGTTAACCTCGCCCCCTTCAAACAACAAGGTCGGCGGAATCACCAAACCTTCCTCATCCAGATGCTTTGACAAAGGCATTGAGCCTGGAGTGGCTGCACCAATTTGCGCATGATGGGCTCGGTTAGCCACAAAGCCCAGCAACTGTGATCCCGAAAAAAAAGGCCGGACCAGCGTAACATCCGGCAAATGCGTGCCGCCCAGGAAGGGGTCGTTCCAAATGAGCTCGTCACCGGCTCGCCACTGACGGAGCCCAACCACTTGCTGCATCGCAAAGGCCATGCTGCCCAAATGCACGGGCACATGAGCGGCTTGAGCAAACATCCGCCCATCAGCGTCAAATAAAGCGCAGGAGTAATCCAGCCGATCTTTGATATTCGGCGAAAAGGCCGCAGACCGAAGAATCAACCCCATCTCATCACAAACCGCGCCACAGCGCGCAACAAACACAGCAAGTTCAATCGGGTTTAGAGATTCACTCATAGCACGGCTTTAGTGGTTGACGAAACTGGTTTATGATCCAAGGCTTTCGGCCCGCTGCCGCATGGCAGCATTGACTCGACCTAAATAAGGACTGTCTCATGAACCCAGCTGTTATGCCAACCTATGGCCGCACCGATGTTCAGTTTGTTCGGGGCGAGGGTGCCTGGTTAATCGATCACAATGGCGAGCGCTATCTTGATGGCCTGTCGGGCCTTGGTGTTGTCGCGCTCGGTCATGCCAATGAGGCCGTTGCTCAAGCACTCACGCATCAAAGCCAGAATCTGCTGCATACGTCTAATCTCTATCGAATTCCGGGCCAAGAGCGCTTAGCCGAACGCCTTTCGGAAATTTCCGGCATGGACAATATGTTTTTCGGCAATTCTGGCGCCGAAGCCTGTGAGTGCGCCATAAAAATTGCGCGACTGTATGGTCATAACAAAGGCTTCTCGGACCCCACCATCATTGTTGCCGAATCTGCCTTCCATGGTCGAACCATGGCGACCCTTACGGCCACCGGCAACCGAAAAGTGCAAGCAGGATTCGAGCCCTTAGTTTCGGGCTTTTTAAGAGTGCCCTTTAACGATGTTCCTGCCATTGAAAAAATCGCTGAGACCAGCAATCAAGTCACGGCCATTTTTATAGAGCCCATTCAAGGCGAAGGCGGTATCCAAGTTCCGGACCCGACGTATCTGCCAAAACTGAGAGCGCTCTGTGACGCCAATGACTGGCTTTTGATCGTGGACGAAGTGCAGTCGGGCAATGCTCGAACCGGTGCTTATTTTTGTTATCAACACAGCGGCATCTTGCCGGACCTTGTAACCACGGCAAAAGGCCTTGGTAATGGCGTGCCGATTGGTGTGTGTTTAGCTCGAGGCGCGGCCGCTGAGGTGTTCAAACCCGGTAATCACGGATCAACGTTTGGCGGAAATCCGCTTTCCTGCGCGGCGGCAAACGCCGTTTTGGACGAATTTGAACGCTTGAACGTGATTCAGCATGCTGCTGAGATGGGGGATTACCTTCAAGCGCAATTCAAAAAACACCTGGCTGGCGACAATCGCGTGCAAGACATCCGTGGCATGGGACTCATGATCGGGGTGGAACTCACAAAGCCCTGTACCGAGCTAATCCAACAGGCTTTCGAGCGCAAGCTCTTACTCAACGTGACGGCAGATTCAGTGATCCGATTACTGCCGCCTTTGATTATTAATCAGTCGGAAGCTGATTTAATCGTCAGCACTGTCTGCGATTTGATCAAACAGATTTAACCCGTGCCACAGCATCAACCCAGCCTGCATAGCGCTGCGCGGCAGCTTGAGCGGGCAGTTCCCGCTTGAAGCAATCCGCCAACTGCCAACGCTCGGCTAACGCGTCCAGCGAGGGATATACCCCTATGGCAAGACCTGCAAGGTAGGCGGCACCCAGCGCTGTTGTTTCGGTAACGGCAGGTCGATGGACCTCGATGCCCAACTGATCGGCTAAATTCTGGGCCATCCAATCATTTTCAATCATGCCACCATCAACGCGTACCACCGTGGGCGCAACGCCATCACTGGCCATCGCGTTCAACAAATCCTGAGATTGATAACTCACCGACTGCAAGGTCGCAGTCACAATATCGGCAACACCGGCATCTCGCGTGAGTCCGAAGATACCGCCCCGGGCCTCAGCATCCCAATGTGGTGCGCCAAGGCCTGTAAAAGCAGGGACAACATAGACGCCGTGACTATCGGGATTAGACGCAGCAATCGCCTCGGTCTCACTCGCATGATCAATCACTTTTAAAGCATCTCGAAGCCACTGCACCGACGCTCCAGCAATAAAGATAGATCCTTCTAACCCATAGCAAACAACGCCATTTAACCGATAAGCCACGGTTGTCAGCAGTTGATGCTCAGAGCGAACCGGCTCTGAGCCTGTGTTGAGAATCATAAAGCAACCTGTGCCATAGGTGCTTTTCATCATGCCGACGTTGAAACAGCACTGCCCCACTAGCGCCGCTTGCTGATCGCCCGCTATCCCGGCAATCGGAATTTCGGCAGCGATTTCAGGGATTTTTGTGACACCAAAGTGTGCACTGCAATCGAGGACTTCGGGCAGCATGCTACGGGGAATATTCAACAAGGTCAGTATGTCGTCGTCCCAATCCTGCGTTAGGATATTGAACATGAGCGTTCGAGCGGCATTCGTTGCATCCGTGCGATGCACCTCGCCGGCGGTTAATCGCCAAAGCAGAAACGAATCGATGGTCCCAAAACACAACTCACCCGCTTCTGCGCGCGCCTGGCCATCGGCGACATGGTCTAATATCCAGCGCACTTTGGTTGCAGAAAAATAAGGATCCAGTAGTAAACCGGTTTTTTCGCGGACCTGCGCTTCATGACCCGCCGCCTTGAGGGATTGGCACAACGCATTGGTGCGGCGGTCCTGCCACACAATCGCAGGATACACAGGCGCACCACTTACCCGATCCCAAACAATGGTTGTCTCACGTTGATTGGTGATCCCAATGGCGCCAACCTGATCGGCCAGCAAACCGGCGCTGCTGAGCGCACGATCCACCACGTGCAGCACCGACTGCCAGATTTCCTCAGGATCATGCTCAACCCAGCCATCTTCGGGAAAATATTGTGGGAACTCCTCCTGGCCTACCCCAACAATCTGACTTTCCTCATCGAACACCATGGCACGAGAACTGGTGGTACCTTGGTCAATGGCAAGAATATAGTGCGGCATGGGTAACCCCTGACTGGTGTGGGACCGAAGATTATGTATTAATCACTTTAAATTACAACGATCAAGCCCATGCACCTGTACCCGCCTCCGAAGCAACTCACTCTATCCGACGGTCGATTACGCTTGTCGGGCCGTAACTGGGTACACCTCAACCCGGAACTCAGTCATCGCATTGCAAATGCCGCCAACCGACTCGCACAGATCAAGCCAGGGATTGGCATAAGCTACGGCCAACCACTCGCAAGCCAATGCCTCTTGCAAGTCCAACCTAAACGCGGCTTGGGTCCAGAAGGTTACCAATTGGTGATTACCAATGCGGGCGCTCAGCTGCGGTACTCCGAGGAGGCCGGCGCGTTTCGCGGACTACAGACCTTTACCCAAATTTTAAAGCAAGCTCCGCGGCGCAGTCCGTCCATCGCTTGCTTGAAGATCGTTGACAAACCCGACTTTGACCACCGCGGCGTCATGCTCGACATCAGTCGCTGTAAAGTGCCGACCCTTGAAACCCTGAAGCGCCTGATTGACCAATTGGCGCAGTTGAAATTCAATCAGCTCCAGTTGTACACCGAACACACCTTCGCGTTTGCGACCCATGCGCAGGTATGGGAACACGCCTCACCCTTAACTTCGGCAGATCTTTTAAACATTCAACACTATTGCCAAGACCGATTTATCGATTTGGTTCCAAATCTCAATTCCTTTGGGCACTTTGAACGCTGGTTACGCCATCCCAACTACCAACCCTTAGCGGAATGCCCTGACGGGTTTATTCACCCCCTAACCGGTCAAAAAAGTCGGTGGGGCTCGACCCTTAAACCCAACCGCGAAAGCCTTAGGTTTCTCGAGGGCTTGTACCGCGAATACCTTCCCTTGTTCCAGGATACGCGCTTCAATATCGGGGGCGATGAGCCTTGGGAGCTCGGACACGGCGCAAGCCGAGACCAATGCAAACGCCGAGGCACCACCGCGGTTTATGTCGACTTCCTCGCTAAGATTCAAACGCTTGCGCGCAAGTTTGATCGCCAGCCTATGTTCTGGAGCGACATCGTTTTAAAAGATCCATCCTGCTTAAAAACGCTCTCTCGGGATGCCACCGCCTTAATTTGGGGCTATGAGCACGACCATCCTTTTGAAACCGAGTGCGAACTCCTCGCCAAAGCGAAACTACCATTTTATGTCTGCCCAGGTACGGCTAGCTGGAACGCGATCTCTGGAAGGCTGGGTAATACAACGACGAATCTCAAAAATGCCGCCAGTGCGGGGTTAAAATTTGGCGCCGAGGGCTACTTGGTCACTGATTGGGGCGATCATGGCCATCATCAATATTTACCGCTGAGTTACCCAGGCTTCTTGCTTGGCGCCTGTAACAGCTGGAATCATCGAGGCAGTAAGGCCTTGAACCTAACCGATGGACTCAATCGTGTTTTCTTCAACAATGTGGCATCTACAACCGTTCACGCACTGATTCAGCTTGGACAACTCTCAGAGCAGGTTCCGACCCAACTTCGAAACGCCACGGTCTTCAATCGCGCTTTATTCTGGAATATGAAACGCGAGCCGTCCGTCTTAGCGGCGATCACTGACGCTGAACTGCAAGCTTGGCGCAATGCCCTGTCAGCCCTGCCCTTACAAATGACGCCGAGTGAGGAACCGAATCTTGAGCTGGTCCAGCGCGAGCTCAAGCAAGCCGCCGCTTTGTGCGAGCACGGCCTCGAGAAACTCCAGCTGGCACGTCTTGGAGGCATCGGCCTGCTATCGCCTGCCAAACAGCGAAGGCGCTATACCCGCCTAAAGGAGTCTCAATCGAGCCTTATCAATGAACATGAAGCGCTTTGGCGTAGCCGAAACCGGCCCGGAGGCTTAAAAGAAAGCGTCGCACATTTGGCTGTGCGCTTACCGGATGCCCCTCCCAATCATTGAAATTGATGATCCGATGAAAGAGCGGTTGCCCTAGTTGTCTAAAGCCTTGTATTCAGGGCACAATGGACGTCCTTTTTAGCAGCATAATCTAATGGAGATGCCTTATGCGTGACGTAGTAATCGTGGATAGTGTTCGCACTGGCCTTGCAAAGTCCTTTCGTGGCACATTTAACCTGACCCGGCCTGACGACATGGTTGCGCATTGTATTGACGCGCTACTGGCCCGGAACGCTCAGCTTGATCCCGCAGAAGTCGAAGATGTCATCGTTGGTGCTGCAAGCCAAACAGGTGAGCAAGGCGGCAACATCGCTCGGCTAGCCGTGATCTTGTCACAACTGCCGGTTACTGTTGCAGGCAGCACAATTTCTAGAGCCTGCTCTTCTGGCTTAAACTCCATTGCCTTCGCTGCCAATCAAATTGCCAGTGGTTGCTCTGAAGTCATGATCGCAGGTGGGGTTGAGTCCATCTCAGCTGGCACGCGTCAGTCGCCTGGCAAATCGGAACTGCATCCAACGATTCGCGAAAAAGCGCCTGATATCTTCATGGCGATGGGCGATACCGCAGAAGTTGTTGCGACGCGTTACAATCTATCTCGCGAATACCAAGACGAATTCTCGCTCGAAAGCCAAAAGCGAACGGCCGCTGCGCAGCAAGCTGGCTTATTTGATGACGAAATCGTGCCCATGCACGTCAAGTGGCAAAAAGTCATCAATAAAGAAACCAAAGAAACTGAAGTTGTTGACGGCGTATGTGATCGCGACGAGTGCAACCGACCCGAAACCACCATTGAAGGGCTCGCGAAGCTAGGCCCTGTTTTTAGAGAAGGTGGCACGGTGACCGCCGGTAATTCCTCGCAATTATCTGATGGCGCTTCTATGACCTTGGTGATGAGCGCAGATCGCGCCGCGCAGTTAGGCCTTGAGCCACTGGCTTACTTCAGAGGTTGGACGGTGGCAGGTTGCGAGCCGGACGAGATGGGTATTGGTCCCGTTTTTGCCGTACCCAAACTGTTGAAAGCCAACGGTTTACGCACCGAGGACATCGATCTTGTGGAGCTGAATGAAGCCTTCGCGTCCCAGTGTCTGTATAGCCGAGATACGCTGGGATTTGATCCGTCGATCTACAACGTCAACGGTGGTTCGATTTCAATTGGCCATCCCTTCGGCATGACAGGCTCGCGCTTGACCGGCCACATCGTTCGGGAACTCAAACGTCGTAACAAGAAGTACGGTATCGTCAGCATGTGTATTGGTGGCGGCATGGGCGCGGCAGGTTTGTTTGAAGCCTGCTAATCTACCCCCGTAACCAGCCCTTGAAAAAAGGGTCGTGTTGATCAAAAAGGCGCCTGATGGCGCCTTTTTTTTGGCTGTTCAGAGCCTGGGGACCATATGCAACAAGTTGCCCCAAGACAACTCGAGCCTACTTCGGCGCTCGCGGTCCAGTCTGCACAGCGATAGCCGCGCCCTGAATCTAAGACAGCAGGTCGTCTGATTGGGCTTGGGCATAGCCCCTAAAATGCTCACGACCTCGCCACTACAACGCCTTGAGAGCGCTGCTCTCAACAAAGATCGACATAATCTTAAGCCAGCTCGCGCTTATTGACGCAGTTGAAGAGCAGTCTGCCCTTGTGGGTTAGCAGTTACAAAACCGCTAATGAACGCTGAAAAGAGGTCCTGGTCAAGCAAAGGAGGCTTCTAACGGCGGGTGGGGCAGCAGGTTGAGCAATAGCAACCGATTAAAGCGGCGCCCATGGCGCCAAATCCCATTCTGGTCAGCGCTTGATACACGCCCATTAGGGCAGCAGTTAACCCTACGCGCCTTTACAACCCATATGTTTTGCGAACACCCTTTTTAATGCTGCGCTTAATAACCCATGCTTTGAATACGGGCGCTCACCAAGCCCCTTTAAGACTGCATCAACTCCGCCTTGAGCTGCGCGATAAACGCTATCGGTTGATCTAAAAAGAGATGGTGCTGTGCCGCTTTCAAAACCTCAACTTTCAAATTAGGGTTCAATGCGCGCATATGCTCAGCACTTTTGACTGAGAAGGAGGCTGAATGCTCGCCATAAATCAGCGAAACCGGGCACTGCAGACCCACAAAATCCGCTTCAAAGTCACCCGTGATCTTCATTCGGCTATTTAGTTCGTCATCAAATTTCCAGACAAACCCATCCGCAATCGCATCTATAGAATGCCGGGCAATGTGGTTAACCAGAAACTCATGTTCGCAGGTTTGTGGCGGTTGAAGCCGAAATCGTGAGCGAGCGACTTCCAGATCAGGATACACCTTGGGTTTCGTCCAACGCTCCGGTCCTTTCGGGCTTTCGTCATCGGGATGCTTTACCCCCGAATCTAGCAAGATCAAGCCTTTAAACCGATCCTTGAACCGTGCCAACGCCCGAATCGCCATTAAGCCACCGAAACTGTGTGCCACGACAATCGTGTTGGTGCTTAACCCTGCAGCATCAGCAACTTGACAAAGCTCTTCGGCATACAGGTCTGCCGAGTATTCGTCTCGATGGTCGCTATCCCCCATACCACTGAGGTCGGGCGCAACTACGTGGTAGAGGCTTGCAAAACTCGGCGCAATAAAATCCCACCAATGGGCATGGGCATTATGACCGTGGACGAACATCAGGCCAGGGGCGTCAACGTCCCCCCATCGCAAGTAATGCAACTCGACCTCATCAACGCTGACATACCCGTCTTCTGGGGTTTGATCAATTGCTTCCCAAAACCAATCGGGGGCATCTGCCATCACGGTCTCCTCAGGCGCAGGGCGTTTACAATGACGCGTAGCGCTTTAAATGAAAGTCGGTATTGCCGTAGAGTGTTTCTATGGCTGTGAGTCGTTTGAAATAGTGACCAATGTTCAATTCATTGGTCATCCCCATCCCACCATGAAGTTGCACCGCTTGCTGACCCACCAAAGTGCCGCCCTTGCCGACTTGCACCTTCAAGGCTGAAAGCGCCTTGCGAGATGCGTCGTTATAACCTTCTGCAAGCTTCATTGCCGCCATAAACGCCAGGGACTTGGTTTGCTCGTGTTCGATAAACATATCGACCATTCGATGTTGCAGGACCTGGAATTTACCAATAGGTTGCCCAAATTGCTCTCGGGTCTTGCAGTATTCCACCGTGCTCTTATACAAAACTTCCATCGCGCCAACCGCCTCGGCCGCCGCACCCATCATGCCTTGATCAAGCCCGTACTGCAGCAGCGCAAGGCCTTGATCCGCCGAACCCAAGACAGCACCCTTGCTTACCGACACATTGGTTAAGGTGATCTCGGACGCTCTAAACCCATCGATGGTTGGATAATCGCGACGACTTACCCCATCAGCATTCGCGTCAATCATAAATAAGGTGATCCCCTCGGCATCAGTCTGACTGCCCGACGTTCGCGCAGGAACAATCAAAAGATCCGCAAACGGTCCACCCAGCACGACGCCTTTGAAACCATTGACCGAATAGCCATCCGCATTAGCAGTCGCTGTCGTTTTTACATCATTCACATTGAACCGAGCCTGCGGCTCTATATAAGCGACTGCAGGTATTGATGTACCGGCAATCAAAGGCTCAAGCCAGGCTTGCTTTTGCTCGGAGGTGCCGCCTTTGGCGATGATCATACCAGCCTGTAAAACCGCTGAAATATAGGGTTCAACCACCAGGCCTTTGCCAAAGGCTTCCAGCAAGATCATGGTTTCAACCGCTGTTCCACCAAAACCGCCATCTTCCTCTGAAAACGGTAAGCCCAACCAACCCATATCCGCGAACTGCGCCCAAAGCCCTCGACTAAACCCTTCATCACCCTCAGCAATTTTCTGACGGGCATCGAAACCATAATTGTTTTGAATAAAACGCTGTACGCTGTCCTCGAGCATGTTTTGCTCATCGGAAAAAGAAAAATCCATATTGCTCTCCATTTTTGATTCGCGCTGAAACACCAGCTTCTTAAAGACTTTGATCAAAGACTCTGCGCGCTGGGAACATTATCGCTTGTGAACACGGAAATCATCAAGGTACGATGACATCTATTCACCAATAGGAAAAAATCATGGATCAGCCCGTTGTTGCACAAAACGCTCCCTACCCTATCGAAGTCGAAGGCGGTAAGTCCTATTTCTGGTGTGCCTGTGGTAAAAGTAGTCAACAACCCTTTTGCGATGGCTCGCATCAAGGTACCAGCATTTTGCCTGAGAAATTTACCGCGACAGAAAGCAAAAAAGTCTATTTCTGCGGCTGCAAAAAAACCGCCAACTCGCCATTATGCGATGGCAGTCATAACGCCTAGCCCGCTTCGGTAAGCACCAAAGCCTTACAGCTTCAGCAACAAGTCAAAACAGGCGCCACCCAGTTTGCTGCGGCCGATGGATAAGGCGCCCTCGTAGCGGCTGGCGATTTCGCTCACCACGGCCAGCCCAATCCCTTGGCCGGGGGCTTGGGTATCCAGGCGGGCACCGCGTTGCAGGACCTGCTCGTGGGAAGCGTCCGCAATCCCTGGGCCATCATCCTCAACCCGAAGTAGAATCCTCTGCTCGGTTTTTGAGACCGTGATTTGAATGGTGCCCGTACAATATTTATAGGCGTTGTCGATCAAATTTCCCCAAGCTTCTTGGATATCGCGCTCGCTGGCGCGCAACGCAAGGTTCTCACCGCGCACCTCGGCCTGCACAACCTTGTCTCGATAAACTTTCCGCATCGCGCCGTTCAAACGATCCAGCACAACCCTCGCATGGAGCTGATCTTTAGCCGGGTGCGTGCTCGCAATCACCGCTCGCTCAAGCTGATAGGCGATCAGTTCGTCCATCTGAGTAATCTGAACTTCTATCTCAGTACGATGATCTTCTGACCGCCCCTTCGGAGGTGCCACCGTCAGCGCATTGCGGATTATCGACAAGGGCGTCTTTAAGCTGTGCGCCAAGTTCGCAAGGGTCGTCCGATACCGTGCGGCTTGCTGGCGCTCATGGTCAACCAAGCGATTTAAAGTTTGCGCCAGCGGCGCGAGCTCCTGGACATAAGGCCCGGACAACGCCCGATGTCCGTCCTCGGTCATCGCTTCAAGATCCCGCGTAAAGGCAGCAAGCGGTTTCAAGCCCCAGCGCATCACGACAAACTGCAGCGTCATTAGCAAGCCAATAATGCCTGCAAGCCAACCCCAAAGCCGGTTTCGGAAACCTTCGACCTCGGCCTCAAACAAGGTGCTCTGCTCCAGCACAACATAATCATAAAGCCCAGAGTGACGTTCCCCGAGCCACTGCACTCGGTAGGCCAAATACCGCAGATTGCCAGACTCGTCGGAGACCAACCCGGTGCGAGGAACGCCCGTCTCCACGTTCTCACCGAGGGCTGTCACTAATTCAGACGGCAAGGCTAGATCCATCGCGGACTGACTGCGCCAAACCAGCCCCTCCCGAGCATCCAGTACGAGACCAAAGTGACCCGATCCAAGCTGATTCATTAGGGGATCGGTTAAGGCCGGTGGCAACAGCACCGTCATGTCATTGTCGTCTGTGACCGACAAGAGGCCATACACCTGTTGCAGCAAGCGGCCGTTCAGCGCTGCCAGTGCACTGCTTCGAAACGCATTTTCAAGAACGAGCCCCATAGTGCCCAAAAAAGCGATCAACAAGATGGTTGCCGAGATCATCAAGCGTCCGCGTAAAGACCCCAATAGACTCTTCAACTGACGCAAGGCTGTGTAAGGCGGTAGCCCTGCCCGCGGTGGGTTTCGATCTGCAATTCGCTGGTTTCCGCCGCCAGCTTCCGCCTAAGACGGCCCACAAAAACCTCGATCACATTACTATCTCGATCTAAATCTTCTTGGTAGAGGTGATCGGATAATTCGTTTTTAGAAACAATTTGGCCTGGCCGCCTGAGAAACAGGGTCAACAATCCGTATTCGTAGGCCGTGAGCGACAAGGCTACTTCCCCCACGAGAACAGATTTTGCCTTCACATCAACGGTTAAAGGCCCCAAAGATAGCGAAGTCTGCAGGGCACCATCTGCTCGCCGCGAGAGCGCGCCAAGGCGAGCCACAAGCTCTTCAATGTGAAAGGGTTTTACAAGATAATCATCTGCGCCGGCTTCCAGACCCTCAACTTTATCGTGCCAGTCGCCTCTCGCGGTTAAAATCAAAATCGGTTGGTCTAGACCCGAGGCCCGCAGTGTTCTTACGAGCTCTAAACCGGGCAGCCTCGGTAGACCAAGATCGATCACCGCGAGATCAAACGCTTGATTCAAGCCAAAATCGAGGGCCGCCGCGCCATCCCCAAAGCTCTCAACTACAAACTGCCGTGCGGTTAGTAGGTCAATGAGTTGACCTCGCAGCGTCTCATCGTCTTCAGCCAACAGGACCCGTTGCACCATAGCGGCCTCCTATTCTGTTAGCGCGCCGGACTCTGCGTCGACGTTCACGAACGTCACCACACCCTCTTCCGACAAGGTCTTAACCCGATAGAGCGTTTTGTTGCGACGCTGGATCAGTTTGATGCCCAAGATTCGCCGATCCTGAAAGCGCTCTTTAACCCGACGTGCGGCAGACTGATTATCAATCGCCGGGCCGCGCGCGCGAACCCCAGAACTGTAACTCTTAAGCGTTGGCAAGCTGCTGATCGGCTTACCCGAGTTGCGAGGGCGTTCATCCGACTTCGGCGCAGCATCCAGTACTGAGCCCCAGGTTAGCAGACTCGCCATCACAACCCACTTGATCGATCCTTTCAAAACACCATCCTTTTACGGTCGTGCTCAAGCTTAACCCACCGGCGTGTGCGACACTCTCAACCGCACCTGCGCGCCAGGATCCGAGCCCATGCGAACGTTATACACCTGGCCATTATACTCATAGGAGACATCGTAACCGAGTAATCGCTCCTCAATCCGAGCCGTGTGATGTGTTTCACAGACCTCCCGGTCTTGATATCGCGGCGGAACGTGACGATTCTTAGCCATCGCATTACCCACGGTTGCGCCCAATACAGAGCCCAGTATCGCACCGACTTGTTTATTGCGCTTTTTATGACCGACCGCATGACCAATCGCGCCACCGACCACCCCACCGACAACCAAGCCGACGCCATGATCTCCGTTTCGACGAACCGCCACGCGTTCAACCCAACAGGCCTGAGATGGCGTTTGAATTGAGACCTGCTCAAACACAGGTACAGCGCTCAACACGATCGCGTCCTCGAACGCCACGGAACTCGCGAGCGCAATTGGGGCGAGGCTGGATAACAAAAACATCGTTGCGATTTTCATAGTATGTCCTCCTGTTAGACTGCAAGGACTTTAAGATGATGGAGATGAACCGAAGCTGAATTCAAGGTCACCCTGAACCGCGGCAATCGAGTGATCCGGGTCTAATGTGACAACAAGATCTGCGCGACCCGGCGCATCCAGCAGCATCCTCTGAGTGATGCGCTGATAATAGCCAATGAAAGCCTGAATTTCTGACCGAGTCATGGCATTGGGCCCCTGATTAAAGCGCGCCTCCTGCTCTGCTCGCCAATCTAAAATGGCTTCGAAATTAGGCGCCTTGAAATAAACCCAATAATCCACTGTGAACAACTGCTGGTAGGCTTGCCCCGCTAGGTATTCATTAACGCGCAGCCGCCACAGGCCTTGTGGGTCCTGCTCGGCCTCTAAAGCATTAACCGGCGTTGCCAAACCCTCGACTGGCTCGGGCGTTGCCCCCAAACACCAGCCTTCCAGTAAGACCTTCTCGCTGCCGGCGGGAAGCATCATCGTGCCAGCACGATCATCAAGTCCCTTATCAAACACTGGCACCTGCGCTGCCTGGCCTGCGCACAAAGCCAATTTGGCTTGCTGCATAAGCTCAACATCGTGGGTGCCGGGTACACCGCGCACTTGAAACATCGGATGCTCGGTCATCATTTGCGTGCGCGCCGTGCGCGTCTTGTAAAAATCATCCAGAGACAGACTCGCAACCGTTAATCCATGCGCCTGCTCAAGAACCGCTTTCAAAACTCCGACCAAGGTCGACTTACCGCTGCCTTGACTGCCTGAGAAACCAATGGTTTTGTTTCGCCCAAGCACCACCTTGGCCACCAAGGCCCTGAGCATTGCCTGGTAGGTTGGATCTGTAATCTGGGCCTGTGCCAACTGCTCAGCAATAACAGTATCGATTGATGGCTTCATGATGTTTATTGCCTCCAAGTATTCGGACGATGTGGCGTGTTACGGATATCTGCAACCCTTGACTGCCGCGCAGAAAGCATCCTATTCCAGCGAGATCAAAACCCGCTCACCTTAACCCAGCGTTGTCGGATCCCACCGAAACGGCGGCAAGGCCGCAACGAGCTTTCGACCGTAAGCCTTTGAGGTGAGCCGAGCGTCGAGAATCGTAACCACCCCCGAATCTTGCTCAGTTCGAAGCAACCGCCCCGCTGCCTGCGTTAGCCGCAAGGCCGCGTGAGGCAACATCAACTCATAAAAGGCATTGCCCCCTCTTGCTTCAACCCACTCCTGTTGAGTCGCGCCTACCGGATCATCAGGAACACTAAAGGGGATCTTTGCAATGATCACTTGCTGACAATAGTCGCCGGGCAGGTCGACCCCTTCGGCGAAACTTGCAAGCCCCATTAAATAGCTCCGTTTCCCTGCGTCGACTCGGTCGCGATGTTGATTCAATAGTTCCGCCTTACTGATTTCACCTTGGAGCAAGCAATCCCCCCGTAGATCGTCTGGCAAGGCATCGATCACCGCAAAGAATTGGCGCCAGGAGGTGAACAATACCAAAGCACTTTGGAACTCGGTTAAAAGCCCTGGCATCAAACTGGCAATTTCCTCGGTATGCGCACTCGGATCCGATGGGTTTTGCTGCATTTTCGGCACCCGTAATGTGCCTTGCTGACCATAATCAAACGGGCTAGGCACAATCAAACCCGCAACGTCTTCCGGCAAACCAAGATCGGCTGCCACCAATTCAAAATCTTGTCCGACGGCAAGAGTTGCTGAGGTCAGCACTGCGCCTGCGCAGCGGGTCCAAAGCTTTTCATACAACAAATCATCGACTTGAATCGGCGTGCAGTGCACCAACAAATCATCGGACCGAAAGTCCAACCATCTCGCGGAGGGTGATGCCTCCGGGTCTTGATGTTGACCAAACAATTGCAATAGACGTTGCGCGGCAACAAACCGGCTTGAAAAGCCGCCCAGAACCGGAATCAAACCTTCCAATGCCAATCGCTCTTTTATCGTGGCGCCGCTCACCGATTGTTCCAAGGTTCGTCGCCAATCCTGAACGGCACGGTCCAATTGCCCCAAGAGGCTGGCCAAGTACTGACATTCTGTCTGCAAGCTCGGATCGATTTCGCCACCGGCAAAGCGGTACCGTCCGACATCGCCTTGGCGCGTTGCATCAACTTCGAAACCCGCCATATGTTGCATGAGCTGATCAAAACAAGTGAGCGCCTCCGAAATGACTACCGCAAAGCCCGGTTTGCCAGACAAAATCTGTGAGACATCGGTTAGCTCGGCGGCAGCCAGATCCTGCTCAAGCTGATCCAGCAGGGTCGCACCCGCTTCCAACACGCTACGGGTTGTCGAACGGCCTAAAAACCCAGCCCATTGCGATCGCGCCTTCTCAACCAAATGGTGGGCTTCATCGAACACATACACACTGGACTCTGGCGGCGGCAGAATCTGGCTTTCGTCCGATGCCAAGTCGGCCAACAGCAAGTCGTGGTTGGTAACGATCACATCGACCTGATCTAAACCTTCTCTTGCTCTAAAAAAAGCGCACTGGCTGAAAAAACTACATTGTCGATTGGTGCATTGACTCCGATCCGTACTAACGCCGCGCCAAATCTGATCTTCAACAACCACCGCCAACGAGTCGCGATCACCGTCCCAAGTGCCGTTGCCGTAACTGTCTAACAACAGCGACAAGACTTGTGCTTGGTTGGGTGCATTGACCAACAGTTCATCTGGAAAGAAGTCTGACGTTTTGGAGGATTGGCTTCGCCCCTCCAAGCTGGCATCGAGCTTTGAAAGACAAAGATACCGGCGACGGCCTTTGGCTAGAGAGAAGGTAAAGTTCATCCCCGCCTTGGCCTGAATGTCGGGTAAATCTCGCAACACCAACTGCTCCTGAAGGGCAATGGTTGCCGTTGAGATGATCAAGGTTTTATCTTTGGCCGCAGCAATCAAAGCGCCGGTCAAGGCATAGGCGACCGTTTTGCCGGTGCCCGTGCCCGCTTGCACCAACGCAATGGGCGACGCGTCGATTCCGGCTGTATCCCCCGCCAACCGCCTTGCGACCTCTGCAATCATTAACCGCTGCCCATATCGCGGGCGGAATTGCTTTGCCGACAAAAAAGATGAATAGTAACGCTGAATTTCGTCACGAAGAGATTGTTCAATCATGATCACCGCAGCTCTAGGTAAGGGTCATATCAGCAAGCGAGGGTTCGTCGAACCACTTCCGCGACATTGGGCCATTTGCGTTGCCATCATACTCGGTGTCGCCCTAGGATTTAAAGCGAGCGCCGCATTACCGCTCGAGCAGCTCTCCCTGCCCGCGGGCTTCGAAATCAGTATTTATGCTGAGGTCGAGAATCCCAGGCAACTGGCGTTAGATGACCGAGGCGTACTCTACGCCGGTAGTCGTCGCGCTGGCCTGGTTCATGCCATTTGGGATCAAGACCAAGACGGGTTTGCAGAGACGGTAAAGATCATTGCCTCGGACCTCACCATGCCCTCTGGGATTGCGATCAAAGACAACCAGCTCTACATTGCAGCTGTTAATACGATCTATCAAAGTGGCTCGCTTGATGAGGTGTTTTTAAAGCCCGTAACGCTTAGTCCCGTTTTTGCCCAGCTCCCCAGAGACAAACACCATGGTTGGAAGTTCATCGATTTTGGACCGGATGGCTTGCTCTACATTCCCGTGGGGGCGCCGTGCAACATTTGCCTGTCCGACAACCCTGTTTACGCCTCAATTCAAACCTTAGATTTTTCAGCAAAGCCCAAAGCACTCACAGCCTTTGCGCACGGTGTTCGAAACTCGGTGGGCTTTACTTGGCACCCAGAAACCCGTGCCCTTTGGTTTACCGACAATGGTCGAGATCATTTAGGCGATGACAGCCCGGCGTGCGAACTGAACATCGCAAGCACTCGCGGCCTGCATTTTGGCTACCCCTACCGCCATGGCCTCGATGTGATTGATCCGAAATTTGGCGCCCGAACGCCGGACCGAGTCTTAACGCCCCCGGCGCTCGAGCTCGGACCCCACGTTGCCCCCTTGGGGGTTGCCTTTGCCACGGGCACTCAGTTCCCCGCCCAGTATCAAAACCAATTATTCATCGCCGAGCATGGTAGCTGGAACCGCTCGGCGGACGCGGGACACACCGGCCACCGTATCACTATTGCCCGAGGCGAAACCGATGATTTGCAGTCAGAGACCTTCATAGAGGGTTGGTTGCAAAACAATCAAGCGTGGGGCCGGCCTGCCGACTTGCTCTTTCACCCGGATGGCAGCCTGCTGATTGCCGATGACCTGGCCAACGTCATTTATCGCGTCACCTTTGACCCAACGGTAGCAGCCGTCAGCCAAGCGCTGCCTATGCCAGCGTCGTGAGTCTTGGGTCGCACGACCCTCCGTCGATCCAAAGGCCTGCTAATAGATTCCCAGCCCTGCCGACCAGTGAGCAACTGTTTCAGCTGATCCTTACGATGTAATTCCTGAGTTACGCGCACTATACCTTTCCGAACTTTGGCGGCTATGGCCTCACGCTGCCCGCGAGTCATGCGGCTTAGATGATGATGTCGATTCTGATTGCGCTGGGGCTGGGGCTGAGGCAGAGGGCGCGAGCGCAGACCCTGATGGTTACCCCAACTGTTATTTTGCTGGCTGGGCGGCGCTGTTCTGACCCGGCCCTT
>JAQWWC010000335.1 GCA_029249645.1 Pseudomonadales bacterium | reverse complement strand
TTGAACATCGCAACTTGGGGCTTTGTGCCAGCAAAGTTGCGCAAACCCGCCCAGATGATCATCGCGCTCAAGTAAAAGGGTTGTTTGGGTTTGATCGAGAATTTCTGACGCCTGTTGCGCTCGGCCGAAGTACTGCGTGCAGTGCGCGTTCATATCCGCTGCAGAGTTAACCGAGGTATAGGAATCTCTGAAGGTCTGCTCGGCGATTTTGGCCAGATCATCCGCATCGTCGATTGTCGCGACGCGAACCCGCGTTACCGCTTTAGACGCTCTTGATTGATCGATCTTCATGTTAGGTCGCGACCTCTACGACTGCTGCTGAATCAAATGATATTCTAAAGCCAATGTAAGCTACGCGACGCGATAGAACTTGCAAAGTGATCGGCTTCGAAGGCGCATCACGTCGGTTTTCGCTTTAGTTACGATCTACCATATCCTTGTCCAGATGCCGCCAAGTCAATAAGAAGAACAGTGAACTTGCAGCATATAAGCTCGCCATGATGACCATCGCCGACTGCAGACTCTGAGAGTAGACTGCGCCGCAGACATTTTGTAGATTTTCACTCAACCCGCCGATCGCGCGCGGATGGCACTGATTACGAGCTAATTCCTCTGCTGCAACGCCAAGCTCAGCGGCGCCACTGACGAAGAAGATGTCGGACACAAACCCAATGAAAAGCGGGCCAAAACCGTAGCCAATTAAATTGGCGATGAACAGCAGCACAGCCGTTGCCGTTGCTCGTACTCGCATACTGACGACACCCTGACCAATGGTGTATTGCGCGGCAATATAGCCATATTTCACAAAGCCGCCGATCATCAAGCAAATCGCAGCTAGGAGGAGGCTTTGCGTTGTAAAGGCAACCAAGTAAAACGGGATCGACAAGGCCAAGCCTAGGCCGGGCACCCAAGCGATCGCGCCCGGATGTTTTCTATAGAGTCTGGTTGCAAGCCAGCCAGTCGCAAATGTCCCGATGGCCGCTGACAACGACACAGGCGTGTTGATCCAAATGGCGGCTTCACCGGTCGTGATTTCATGGGTGCGAACTAGGAAGATGGACTGAAACGAGGAAATGCCGTAACCGCAGAACGCAGCGACCGTTGCGCCACCGGTCATGAGCCAGAAGGCGGGTTTCGTCAAAAGCTCTTGGATCGCCTCGCGCAAGCTAACGCGTTCGGCCGATTGCGTGGCCTTTGGGTCCGTAAAACCCCGCGGTGGCTCTTTCACGGTCAATTTAAAAACTACGGCAATCAAAACGCCCGGTAGGCCCACGACATAAAATGCGGTTCGCCAGTCGAATACGTCTGTGACCCAACCGCCTATCAGATTGGCAAACATGGTGCCAAGGGTCACCCCCATGGCGTAAACCCCAAGTGCCTGAGATCGGTCGCGCGGCGCATAATAGTCTGCAATCAAAGAGTTGGCCGGCGGTGTGCAACCAGCCTCGCCAATACCGACACCGACGCGACACACCAACAAAACCCAGAAGGCGCCAATGGTGACCGAGCCAATGGTGATTTCGGTTGCGAGCCCGCAGAGCACCGTCATGAGCGACCAAAGTGCTACGCAGATGGTCATAATCCACACGCGGTGGGCCGCGTCCGCATAGCGCGCAAGCGGCAGACCTACGATGGTGTACAGCAGAGCAAACCCGAAGCCTGTAAGCAGGCCGAACTGGGTGTCGGACAGACCGAGCTCTGGGACAAGCTCAGGGCCCACCACAGCCAGTAGGCCGCGGTCCACAAAGTTCATAATATAAATCAGCGTGAGGGCGGAGAGCACATAGGTTCGGTACCGTTTGGTTCCATAACCCGTATTTAGGTCGGGCGCTTCACCTGCGCTTGGTGCGGTTGCTGCTGTCATAAATGCATCTCTTCAAAAGGGTTCAACTACTATCGATGGCGTCTACTGTAAATGTTTCAGTGCGCGTTGTCTGGCATATCGTCGGTAAAAATGCATCGAGCATCGCCCTCAGCCAGTAATGTTGTAACAAGCGATATTAAGATAGGGGCGAGGCGAGCCATTTCTGTTGCTCAAACCCGTTGTTTGTAGCTTTCAAAATGATCAAGCAGGTCGCCTACAACGCGCCGGGCGGGCCACAACGAACCTTGAAAATCAATTTCCAGGAGCGAGATAATTCCGAGGATGTTTGGCGTGGATCATTTTTTGAGGGTGGGTGCCCTGGTTCGCAAAGGGGATGGATACCGTGGTATTTTGAGGCCCGTTGAGTAATCTTGAGGGTCGTATGTTTAAAACCGTGATGTTGTTGGTCGTGATGATGGCGGGCCCCTGGAGCGTCGCGATCGCGGAGGAGGGCTTACCGACCCGCGTGCTGTTCGTTGGCAACAGCTACCTTTACTATAATGACAGCCTTCATAACCACGTTGAACGGATGGCGCAGGCGCAGTATGTGGATACGCCAGGCCATCTATTTCAATTTAAGTCGGCGACCATTGGTGGGGCGCGACTGAAATATCACAACCTTGACTGGCTTTTGACACCCGGCCAAATTGGGGTTGACCGACCTTTCCAGGTCGTGATCCTGCAGGGCGGTAGTTTCGAGCCGCTGACCCAAAAAACGCGGCAAGACTTTATGAATACGGCTTCAGTTTACGCGGATAAAATCAGGCAAATCGGCGCAAAACCGATGTTGTACATGACCCATACCTACGTAGCACCTCATCCCAGAGCCGACAAGGATATGATCAATGTTGTGGGTCAAACCTATGTCGATGCTGGGCGTGCTGCCAAGGCCGAGGTGATCCCGGTGGGCCTGGCCTATGAGCGGTCTTACAATGAAAGACCGCTCTTTTCGTTGCATGCAGATTTTGATGGTACACATCCAAATTTGAGAGGGACCTATCTCGGCGCCTGTGTTGTCTATCTTGCCCTGTATGGCGGTGATTTTAAGGGGATGGACTATGACTATTTTGGTCGCTTACCGAAAGACGACGCGCTCTACTTACAGCGGATTGCCTTGGAAACCGTCAAGGCATTTGCTGATGGGTGATATTAACGCTATATTTCGAGCGGTGATTAGACGGCAGAAAAGGGATCAAAGCGTGTACAAAGTATTTAAGCGTTGGTTCGACAGAAATCGAATACAGCCAGTTAAGGCCGGGCTTGCGGTAGCACGGCTCATTAAAGATCCAGACGATACGGGACAGGTGTTTAAGGTACTAGAGGCGCTGCGTGGCGATTCGTTGAGTCGAGCAACGGCACGGTTGAGGGCCGATGCGCAGGGCCTAAAGCTCCTGCGCGATCAGCCTAATATTGTGAGCGTACTGAATGACCGAGAAGCCCTAGCCAAGTTACCTGAAGGTAGTGTTGGTCGCGCCTATTACAATTTTGTCCATTTGGAAGGCCTCTCGGCCGATGGTTTGATTGCATCCAGCGATGAAGCCCCGCGCATTGACGACATGGATCAAACCGAGCGCTGGTTGGGCGATCGCCTAAGAGATATCCACGATCTGCAACATGTCATGACCGGATACGGGCGCGACACGCTGGGTGAGCTTTGCTTGCTGTCGTTTATGACTACGCAGACGCCCTCTAGAGGCATCGACTTCATTGTGTTCTTTGGTCGTAGAAAAGGTCAGAAAGACAACCCGTCGCTCGATATCAATGGTGCGATTGATGAAGGGCGCGAAATTGGCGCGCAGTCGCAATGGATGCTACTGACGCGATGGGAAGACCGTCTCCATGAGCCGTTGTCAGATGTTCGCAAAGCGCTTGGCTTTCGGGCACCGGTTAAGTACCGAGAAACACTCCGCACGATTCAGGCGACCCTCGAGGCCGAAGAACGAGTCGCTGCTTAGTCAGACTGCCTGGCCAGCGAGGCGCAGCATGAGACCGCTTTAGGCTGTCAATCCATCGCTTGTCCCAGCTCAGTAGTCAGTAGAACTGGCGCTTAATTGCCCTTAAAAGGGGGCGCTGACCGCTGCGGTGTCTACGAGATCCAACAACCCTAAAGCCAGCACATAACCAGTGAGATAGAACGAATGAAATACGTTATCCGAGTGATGCTTTGCGTTGTTGTTATCTTGATCAGTGCTGGCGCCGCAATGTATCTCTATTTTTCGCCAGATCGCCAACCAGACCCGGTAGTTTCTGAAGCGACGCTATTAACGCTCGATAGCGGTGATATTGTCGGCTATCAAAACGCGTTCGGCGTGTCGGTGTGGCAGGGTATCCCTTTCGCCCAGCCACCGGTTGGAGAGCTTCGTTGGAAAGCGCCACGGCCTGCAGCGCCCTGGACGGGTCGTAAATCAGCCTTGACCGCGGGCCCCGATTGCGCCAGCCAGACCAGTCAGACTGCTGCAGACAATAATGACTTTAATGGGGTCGAGGACTGCCTTTACCTGAATGTTTACGCGCCAGAGGGGGCAAAAAATCTTCCTGTGATGTACTGGATTCATGGCGGCGCCAATAATGGTGGTAGTAGCAGTAACCCAGTTTACGACGGTTCACAATTAGCTGCCCAGTTTGATGTGGTGGTGGTGAGTATCAATTATCGACTAACGCTTTTTGGCTGGCTCTCGCATCCGGCGCTGCGCGCCAATGCAGAGATTCCCGAAGATGCCTCCAGCAATTTTGGCACCCTTGATCAAATAATAGGGTTGCAATGGGTGCAGCAGAATATTGCGAAGTTTGGCGGTGATTCCAGCAAGGTCACCATTTTTGGTGAATCGGCGGGTGGCTGGAATGTTATGGCGCTGATGGCGTCGCCGCTTGCCAAAGGCTTATTTCAGGGCGCGATTGTGCAAAGTGGCGGGCTCGATCTTGAGCCTGTCGAGAAGGCTGAAAATTTTCTAGCAGAGGGCGGCCATCAACATAGTGCGCGAGAATTCATCAGTCAGCTGCTCATTGCAGAGGGTCGCGCAGCCGATGCGAGTAGCGCCAAGGCGCTTCAAACTGGTATGACGGAAACCGCGTTAGCCAGTTATTTACGCGGTAAAACCACAGAAGAAGTGTTCCAAGCTTTCCGTAGCAAAACTGGGGGTAAAGTGTATCGAAACCTTGATTTAATTGGTGATGGTGTCACCTTGCCGAGGGCGATCGCATCCGATGCGCTGTTTTCGAATGCCGATAATTATAATGCGGTGCCGGTAATGATGGGCACCAATCGTGATGAGATGAAGCTGTTTTTAAGTTTTAGTGCCGATCATGTCGATAAGTTGATGGGTATACCGATTGGCATCAGAGACCGCGAGCGCTATGAGGCCTTCAGCAAATACAGTAGTGACCTGTGGAAACTCAGAGCGGTAGATCGTCTAGCGAGTGTGATGCGAGAAGCCCAAGGTGATTCGGTGTTTGCGTATCGATTCGATGCGGATGATCTGCGTGATTTAGGCTTTTTGGATCTGAAAACGTTGCTCGGTGCGGCCCATGCATTTGAAATACCGTATGTCTTTGGTAACTTTATTTCCGGTGCGAGCAAGATGATTCATCCCGAATCTGCCCGGGAGGCCAGAAACGCCTTGTCCCACAGTATGATGTCTTACTGGGCGGCCTTTGCGCACTATGGCAGGCCTGGCACCGGCTATTATGGCAAGCAGCTTGAGTGGCAGCCCTGGGCAAACGGCTCCGACCAGGATCGTCTTATGGTTTTTGACACGGCGTTAGATGATGGGGTGCGGATGTCAGCAGAACGCCTGGATCTTAACGATCTCAAGCAGATTTTTTTTGCTGAAACGCGCTTTGCCGATCAGGCGGAGCATTGCCGGGCCTACTCAATGATGTTCACCGGGTTAGACTTTGTGCAGGCGGAGTTTGATGCGCTAGGCGGTGAAGGGTGTTCTCAGTTTGACGGGTGAGCCCTCAGTGTATCTTTAGGGAAATACATGATGAAAATTTACTGCGTCAATGTGTGAATGTGTTTGTTAGTCGGCTCAGAGAAGCCGTAATGTACATACCGGGAGGCTTGGATGAACGCGGCAACGAAACGAAAGCGATTTTGGCTACGCCTCGTTTGAGGGCCAGCGAATTCGGTTTGCGTTGGCAGAGGCGCAGGATTCTGTGCGGGTTGGGCGGTATACAGGGCTCGGGTTTATCCTGGCGGACAGCGATGCTCGATCACGTGCATTGACGGAAAAAGAGGGCATTCAAAATGCCATCCATACAGCAGCCTTGGGGCGGTAGCTCAGCATTGTTAAAAGCCCGGACGGCAACAACGTTATCCTGATCCAGGTTAGTCGGGTCATAATTTACGGCTCTGGGTCGCCTACGGTTTTAGTATCTTGTCGCGGACAGTCAATTAAATTTAGAGAGGTAAATAGATGGGACGGGTAAAACTTGAGAAGACTGGTGACGTCTTTGTGCTGACAATGGACGCAGAAGAAAACCGCTGGAACACGGCGCTTGTGAACGATCTTATGGCAGCGCTCGATGAGGTTGAGAGCAGCACGGGCGCAGCCGCGGTGGTCACGACCGGGGCGAGCGACAAGTTTTATTCAAACGGCTTAGACCTCGAGTGGCGCAATGCGCCGGAGGCGCATCCTGACGCGGGTGATCCGGCGGCATTCTTTTTTATGGAATTCATGAGCCGCATGATCACCTTGCCAGTTCCAACCATCGCAGCGGTAAATGGTCACGCCTTTGGCGCAGGGTTCATGTTTGCGCTCTGTCATGACTACCGGATGATGCGGACGGATCGCGGTTATATCTGCGCGAACGAAATTGAGCTGGGGATGATCATTCCGGCACCTGAACTGTCTCTGTTTCGCCATAAACTGCCGGCGCATGTGTTTTATGAATCGGTGCAGTTAGCAAGACGTTGGGGCGGGCTGCACGCGCTCGAAGCTGGCATCGTGAATGAAGTAGCATCGAAAGAGGCATTACTGGGTCAGGCAGTCCGAAAAGCCCAAGCGCTTGCGCCGTTGGCGATTAACCGAAAACAGTTTGGTATTCAAAAGGAAAACATCTTTGGAGAAAATTCGATTTTGAACGACACCCACGGTGCGGCTTTCCATCTTCGAAATAAAACGCGCTATAAGCACT
>JAQWWC010000334.1 GCA_029249645.1 Pseudomonadales bacterium | reverse complement strand
CTGAACATCGGTACGGCCATAGGTTGGCATAACAGCTGGGTTCATGAGACAGTCCTTATTTGGGTCGAGTCAATGCTGCCATTAAGCAGCGGGCCGAAAGCCTTGGATCATAAACCAGTTTCGTTAACCACTAAAGCCGCGCTATGAGTGAATCTCTAAACCCGATTGAACTGGCTGTGTTTGTTGCGCGCTGTGCAGCGGTTTGTGATGAGATGGGGTTGATTCTTCGGTCTGCGGCGTTTTCGCCCAATATCAAAGATCGGCTGGATTATTCCTGCGCCTTGTTTGACGCTGATGGGCGGATGTTTGCGCAAGCCGCGCATGTGCCTGTGCATTTGGGCAGCATGGCCTTTGCGATGCAGCAAGTGGTTGGGCTGCGGCAGTGGCAAGCGGGTGATGAGCTGATTTGGAATGACCCCTTCTTAGGCGGCACGCATTTGCCGGATGTCACCCTGGTCCGGCCTTTTTTTTCGGGATCACGCTTGCTGGGGTTCGTGGCCAATCGAGCTCATCATGCCCAAATTGGTGCGGCTACCCCGGGCTCAATGCCTCTGTCAAAGCATCTGGATGAAGAAGGTTTGGTGATTCCTCCGACCTTGCTGTTTGAAGGGGGCGAGGTTAACGGCGCATTACGTGCTTCATTGCAGGCTGCGCTGGGCGCCGGGACCGCTGCAGACTTGGCTGCCCAATCAAGCGCAAACCGCGTTGGTATCAATCGACTTGAGCAAATGATCACGGCATTGTCTGCTCAGCGCTTTGCCGACGCAATTGATCAGCTCAATGGCTATGGTCGAGCAGTCGCGGAGGCGGGTGTGCGCCGAATTCCTGAAGGGCGTTACGGCTTCGAAGATGTAATGGACAGTGACGGTCACGCTGCAGCCAACTGCACGATTAAAGTTGAGATCACGGTGGCCGATGCCGCAGTGCATGTTGATTTTACGGGAACCAGCTCGGCTGTCCCAGGCAATATCAATTGTCCGCTTTCGGTGGCTGCCGCGGGCGTTTTTTATGTCATTCGGTGTTTGTTACCTCCGGAAACTCCGGCTTGCGCAGGCGCATTCGAGGTTGTGACCATTCAGGCTGCACCCGGCTGCTTGGTTCATGCCCAGCGGCCGGCGGCGACTGCGGCGGGTAATGTTGAGACGTCGATGCGCATTGTTGATTGTATGTTGGGGGCGTTGGCTGCGGCACTGCCCCAGGACATACCCGCAGCCAGCCAAGGCACGATGAACAATGTTGCGATGGGGCGGATTGGGCATTGGGATTACTATGAGACGCTTGGCGGTGGCACCGGTGCCAGCTCGCAACAAGCGGGCATTGATGCGGTTCAAAGTCATATGACCAATACACTCAATACGCCAATTGAAGTTTTGGAATCCAATTACCCGATCCAAGTGCTCGAGTATTCAGTGAGAGCCGGGTCGGGCGGCGTCGGCAAACAGGACGGTGGCCACGGCCTTGTGCGAAGTTATCGGTTCTTGGCAGAAACCGAGGTCACCCTCATTACCGAGCGCCGAGTATCAGCGCCTTGGGGGCTTGCCGGAGGTGATCCGGGTTTACCCGGGATGAATTACCTAGATGGGCAGAGCCTGCCCGATAAAGTTCAGCTCTGCGTGTTGCCCAATCAGGTTCTTCGGATCGAAACTCCCGGCGGCGGTGGTTGGGGTGAAAAGGATCAAGGCCCAACTTAAAAATTGAATCAGGTCATTTAACTTTGGTCAAAAAAGGCTAAAATGCGGTTTTTCATCGACGGGCAGAGTGGGCATGAGTGATATTTTACAAAGCATCCAAGAGCAGGTTGAAAACAACCCAATCCTCATCTATATGAAAGGATCACCTGAACAGCCACAATGTGGATTCTCGTCGCAATCCTCACAGATGTTGATGGCCTGCGGCAAGCCGTTTGCCTACATCGACATTTTGTCGAACCCTGAAATCCGGTCTAATTTACCGAAGTATTCTGAGTGGCCAACCTTCCCGCAGTTGTTTGTGCAAGGAGAGCTGGTTGGGGGCTGCGACATTATCACCGAGATGTACCAAAGCGGTGAGCTACAAACACTGCTCGACGAAGTGCCACTGCCTGAGACGGATTAATCTGCCTCGAAGGTCGCTGGGCTTTCGTTGCTTGCGGCCACGTCATAGGGCGCAGGCCAGCGATTTACGATGTCGCAAAAAACCTCAGCCGTGCGTTCGCAATCATAGATTGCTGAGTGCGCTTCTTTATTGTTAAAAGCAATCCCCGCAGCAGCGCAGGCCCGCGCGAGCACTGTTTGGCCGTAAACTAGGCCGGCGAGGGTGGCCGTATCGAAGCTTGAAAAGGGGTGAAACGGGTTGCGTTTAAGGTTGCAACGCGCAGCTGCTTGATTGAGAAAACCTTGATCGAAGGAAGCATTGTGGGCGACCACAATTGCGCGCTGACAGCCGGTGCGCTTTACCTCGGCTCGAACGGCGCTGAAAATGGCGGCCATAGCATCCTTTTCCGGTACCGCACCCCGTAACGCGCTTGAGGGGTTGATCCCAGTGAACTCTAGCGCTGCGGGCTCTAGGTTGGCGCCTTCGAACGGCTCCACGTTGAAAAAAAACTGCTCGGCCGCGTGGAGTCTTCCCTTGTCATCCATGCCGATCAGGACCGCTGCGATTTCAAGCAAGGCATCGGTTTGAGCATTGAATCCTCCGGTTTCGACGTCAATCACAACGGGTAAAAAGCCCCGAAAGCGGTAGGCGATTGGTAACTTTGCATCGTTCATGAGCCGGCTTCCGGGTGCACTAGGCGCCACTTAATGGTTTCACCGCCGCGGAGCGGCATTAATTCATCCATCCCAAAGGGGATCGCTTTGGGCGGAACCCAGGGG
>JAQWWC010000333.1 GCA_029249645.1 Pseudomonadales bacterium | reverse complement strand
ATCGACAGCAGAGCAGTTTGGTGCCGCCACCAAGAGTCGAACTCGGGACCTACTGATTACAAATCAGTTGCTCTACCAACTGAGCTATAGCGGCACAGGCGGCAGATTGTAAGCCAATCGGAGTCCTTCGTCGAGACGCAGTATCGATAATTATGAAAAGAATCCGAATTGCTGCTCAATTAGGTTTTGCCGAGGCGTCTGTACAGGATTTTCGGACCACAACTGGCCGCATAAGGCCCGCGGCCTGCAAGGCATTGACCCTTTCGGTCGACGCACCCTTAAGCCGAAGATATCTTACGACATCGGCTTGACCGGCCGAATAGATCGCAACGCTTGCCTGGTCAGCCAGAGGGATTGTCTTAACAAACCGCTCAGCGGCGCCAAAAGATGAAAAAACGCCAAGGGACACGCTCTTTGCCAAAGGCCCATCGGTCAGGACGAAACTGTCGAGGCCCTGATCCCGAAAATCTTTGAGCAATTGGTAGGCTGCACTTAGCGACTCAGCGGGGCCCGCGTACACGCGATACTCCAACGGGCCGTCAACTACACGCCCTGGCTCAGCAAGACCCGCTACCATCCAACCGCTCGTGGGAATGCCCAATTTGAGTGCTTCAATGCGTGCATACTCCTCCCGGGAGAAAGGCCCAATCAGAACACATTCTGCGGTTGCACTGCGCTCAATATTGCCTGCCTTGACCGCTGATACGGCCTCGAGGGACCCATCAATTTTCGGCTCTGACGCAGCAAGCACCGTTTTGAGCGCCAAATCCGAATTTTGATCTGGGCGCACAACCGTAACCTCACGCGTTGTATCAATGGCCAACCCCTGAACAGAACCACTCATTTGCCGAACCTGATCCGCTCTCCAGTCCAGCGTGACGACTCCGAGGACTAACACGTTCAATATCAGAAGAACCCAGACTGACCTTTGAATCGGACGCTTTATCATTTACAACTCCGAGCCTCTTAAGCTTACTTCCCCGGCGCTAAAGGTCCGCCGATCCCCTTCGACATCGAGCACTAAACACCCACTCATATCGATCCCCTCGTTTCGACCCGTCACCGACTCATCCCCCTGCAAAACCCTAACGCTTTGCCCATAATACAAATCCAGCGCACCCCATCGCGCTTGATATTGCGACATCATAACTGGCGAAAACCGTGACAGCACGGTATCAATTGCCCCAACGAACCGAATGACAAGCTCCGTTCGACTGACGAGTCCGCTCCCTAATGCAACCGCAACTTGATCAATTTCCTGAAAATTAGGCGCTGCAGCCACGTTTAGACCGACCCCAACGCAAACCCGACTCGATCCGCCGGGCAGCTGGTCTAATTCGATCAATATGCCACCGAGCTTGCCCGTCTTGGTTATCAAGTCGTTGGGCCATTTAACTCCGACATCCCTAAACCCCAAATTTCGAAGGACTTCAACCAACTCGACGCCAATCGCCACACTAAGCCCTTCCAACTGACTCATTGCCAAATCAATACCCCCCATAAAAGAGAGCGCCAAGTTTTGGCCAAACGGACTCACCCATGCCCGCCCGCGCCGACCTCGGCCAGCACCCTGCATTTCCGCCACACAGGCCACCCGATTTTTCGATCTTGGTTTCGACATCAAGGCGTTATTCGTTGAATCAATCAGCAAATGGTGCTCAAAGGCTACCTCAGCACTTATAGCGACTCGAACCTGCTCGGCGTCGACCAACTTAATTTTTTTTGCAAGGTGCAGCCCGCCTTTTGACGTCACAACCTGAGCACTCAAACCCAGTAAATCTAGGGTTTGCCACGCATCTTTCGAATCGGGAACGGTCTGGCCATCACACAAATTCGTGATGAGTTTATTTTGATTCACAGTTAACGCTAAAAACATCCCCTGATCTCCGCGAAACACGATTGTAAAAAAACCGGACCTGCGTATAATACGCCGCCTCAGCGTCACACTTCTGATAATCGGGTCTGTAGCTCAGTTGGTTAGAGCGCACCCCTGATAAGGGTGAGGTCGGTGGTTCAAATCCACCCAGACCCACCAGATTACAGATGGTTGGGCAGGCGCTTCATTGCACTGCCTAATTAACACTGACATTTAGCGAGCACATCCGTATGATAGGCTCGCATCCTGAGAAATTGGGGCCATAGCTCAGCTGGGAGAGCGCCTGCCTTGCACGCAGGAGGTCGGCGGTTCGATCCCGCCTGGCTCCACCAATTTCTCGCACGAGGCATGCATTTTTCCTGGCCATGACTCACAACTGTATTCAACCCCCGCCGTGCACCCGCCTGCATCACCACAACCACCAATCCTTTATTTTGTTTGGATCATCGCCGCACCCATTAAGAAATGGTTTTGCATCTCGTCGAGTCACAACGCAACCAGCTTGCGTCTAAGGCAAACCCTTCAAAGCAGGGCACGACCCAACGTTGAATTGCGCCAACAGCAGACCTGCCAGAATAAAGAATACGCCTCAACCCTTCAGTACCACCAAGTGATGCTGCTTTTTGCCTTTCTGTATCAAGTGGTAGCGAC
>JAQWWC010000332.1 GCA_029249645.1 Pseudomonadales bacterium | reverse complement strand
CCCCTTTGTCTGGAACATCCTGCTCGCTGCGCGTAACGAAGGTTTAGGCGGGGTCCTGACAACCTTTCTCAGCCATTCAGAGCCCGAAGCAAAGCGCCTTTTAGGCATTCCAACCGACCATGCCATCGCAGCACTGGTCGGCATTGGTGAACCGACTCGGCAACTCACCAAATTAAAACGTCATCCGGTGACCGCTTTTACGGCACTGAATCATTTCTCGGGAGCGCCACTCGATGCCTCATGACGCCGGCAACGCCGAGCCTTTTGTTGTTTCGGCCTTCTACCTCTTTGCCAGAATTGAATCGCCTGAAACGCTTCGAAAGACGCTCCTAAGGTTAGTCGGTCGCTTCAATATCCTCGGCACGATGTTGGTCGCACCAGAAGGCATCAATGGCACCGTTGCTGGCGCTCGGCGCGAAACAGATCAGCTATTTGACGCCATCCGAGAAGATCCGCGCCTTCGGAATCTGCAAACCAAAGAATCCTACTGCGCAGAAGCACCGTTCCTGCGCGCAAAGGTGAAATTAAAAAAAGAAATTGTCACCATGGGCCAACCCGACTTGGACCCCGCTCACGCCGCCGGCAAGTACGTCGCGGCAGAAGACTGGAACGCGTTAATTCAAGACCCCTCTGTGATGTTGATCGATACGCGCAATGACTACGAAGTGGAAGTGGGTACGTTTCAAGGCGCTTTGAACCCTGAAACCCAGTCCTTTCGGGACTTTCCCGAATACGCCGCGCGCACACTGCCTGCCAACAAGGGCCAGAAGATTGCGATGTTTTGCACAGGCGGTATTCGATGCGAAAAATCAACGGCCTACCTCAAGTCGCAAGGCTACTCTGAGGTCTATCATCTCGAAGGTGGGATATTGAAGTATCTGGAAACCGTGCCAGAGGCCGCGTCACTCTGGCAAGGGGCTTGTTTCGTTTTCGACGAACGCGTGGCGGTTGATCATGACTTGCAGCCCGCTGGCTACGCCCAGTGTCATGCGTGTCGCCGGCCATTAACCGAAGATGATTTGATGTTAGCGTCTTATACAAAAGGATTGTCGTGCCGGCACTGCATAGGCCAATTAACGAGCGATCAACAAGCGCGATTTGCCGAGCGCGAAAAACAAGTCCAACTTGCCAAGGCTCGGGGCGATGCTCACATTGGCGATGCAGCCAGAAAGGATCAGGAAAAACGCAAAGCCCGTAAAATCGCTATAAAGCTAGCTCAATCAGCGCAGCACAGGCCTCAAAACGATCTGTCGGAATAACCACCCTGACCAAAACACAACAAAGGCTGACTTTAACAGGCTGCTGAGACACGGCCAGCAGGGGACGTCACAAAGCGCGGCCAACACTTCCGCAGAAAAGCCGCGTTACAACGTTAATGCTTTCACGAAGTGCGGCCGTGTTTTAAGCGCATCAAAATAAGAAACAACTCGGTTCAAACCGGGCTCAATCAGCCCGAACCGTTCGGCGAGCACCAACGAATAGCCCATATTAACGTCTGCCGCCGTAAAGGCATCCCCTAGCAAGTAAGGCCCTGCGTCCATTCCCACCTCAAGCGCTTGCAAACAGACGCTCGCCCGCTGCCGGGCATCATCGACGACCCCCGGTATACGCAGCGCTTCAGGACGCACAACTGTATGCTGCGCAATATCGCCTAAGGGCCTCGCAAGGGTCGCCTCCGCAAACCAACTCCATTGCTGAAACACTGCAGCCGCTTGGGTACCCGCCATGGGTTGGAGCCGACCCGCGCCATAGGCATCGAGTAGGTACTGCAACATTGCACCCGATTCAAACATCGTGAAGTCATCGTCGCGCAGGACCGGTACCTTTCCGGTAGGACTCAGCGCACGCCAGCCAGCAGAATTCCGAAACTTCGGCGAAAAATCGATGGTTTCAATGGTCAACGGCAGATCCAGCTCAAGACACAACCAAATCACTCGAAGTGATCGGGATCCAGCAACATGATACAACGTCAAAGCCATAGGGCAATTATTCCTTGATAAAGCGACTGCATGTTTGCAAAAACTGCCAACTTGCATAGCCCAAGATCTCTTGTAAAGTGAGTGCATGTCAACAACTCGAACAAAAATTGAAGCGCTTTGCCTTTTGAATGACGAGGATCTACCACTAGATCGATTGGCCCTATTATTCGCAGACGAACATCAAGCCCAGGACATCGACCTTGATGGTTGTCTTGCCCAATTGGACGCCCTTGCAGACGATTTCTTAATAACGGCTCAGCCCAGCGGGGCCGAACAGTTAGTCTCATTCCTCGCCAATACACAGCAATTTATCGGCAATACCCAAGCGTACGGCCTTGCCGAAAACAGTTACCTGAACCGCGTACTCGCCCTTCGGCGCGGAATCCCCATTACCCTCGCGCTGATTTATCTATCAGTTGCAGAACGGGTTGGTATTCCTGCAACCGGCATTAATTTTCCGGGACACTTCTTAATTCGCTTCCCTGAGCAAGACAATATTTTAATCGACCCTTTCGCAGGTCGCGCGCTGAGCCAATCAGACTGCCAAACCTTGCTTCGCCAGAACCTCGGCCCCGGCGCAACCCTTGAAGCGGCCCACCTTGACCCTGCCAACCGGCGCGATCTGCTCATGCGTTTGATTGAAAACCTAAAGCAAGGTTTTTGGCGGGCCCGAGCTTGGCAGTCAGCGGAACTGTGTCTTGAACAGCAGCGCCTACTTCGGCCGAACCAAGCTGCGCTTAAATTACAATTGGCCAACATTCGAGAATTGCGGGGCGACTTGGAGTCTGCAAAAGACCTTTACACTGGCCTGATCCAAACCACAAAGGACTCTGATGTCGGCAAACTCGCAGCACAACGTCTAATGGCCATGGGCCATTCACGACGCAATCTTCACTGAGACAAGCCCAAAAGCTACCCGAAACAAGCAGCCTTAAGCTTCAAGCAACGAAAGCGCTGCTTCAGCGCGCCGCGTTACACCCAATTTTTGCTTCTCTAAATCAACGTCTCTTGACTCGCCCATCGCGCCCATAAGATAACGCTTGTAAACCCCCTGCCCAATGGCGGCCAATCGCCAGTGTTGGAACGCGCGATAGTAATTGATTTGCGATAAATCTCGCCCCGTCCGAGTTTGGTAAATATCGCAAAGCGCATCCCGAGAAAGATATCCCCCAACTGCTGTGGGCGATTGATCGCCCTCACCAGGGGCTTCGATCTCGCCCGGACTGACCCAGTTGTTGAGCAAGTAACCGACATCAGCAAGCGGGTCACCTAATGTGCACAGTTCCCAATCTAAAATAGCTTCAACTCGATCATCAGAGACAATCATATTGCCCAATCTAAAATCGCCATGAACAATGCTCGACCCGATCTGCTCGGGCATCCGCTCGGCGAGTAATTGCTGGCTGGCTTCCATTTCTGGAATGGGATGTGTTTTCGACGCGACCCATTGTTTGGTCCAACGATTCAACTGCCGGGACAGATAGGCCTCTTTGCGGCCGAGATCACCTAGGCCAATGGCATCGACATCGACCTCATGCAGATCGCATAGAATATTCACGACATGATGACTGAGGGCGACCCGGTGATTGGCCAGTACCTTTTCCCCCACTACACTGTCGTTGAGCACCAAGCCGTCAACAAACCCCATCAGGTAAAAATCAGCGCCATTGACGCTTGCGTCCTGGCACAACCCGTAGGTTTTTGGGACCGGCACCGAGCTGCCTTGCAACGCATGGATAATTTTATGCTCACGGCTCATGTCATGTGCGCTTTCGAGGACATGCCCTAAGGGCGGCCGGCGAAGCACATAGCATTGCCCTCGTCCATCACGACAGCGGTAGGTTAGATTCGAATGCCCGCCAGTAATCAGGTCATACTCAACCGGGTTTGCCAAATCAGGAATCTTTGATCTAATCCATGCCGTAACAGCGGCCTCATCAATACCTTCGATCATTCCAACTCCTTGTTTCATCTTCACGAAGCTTTAACCATAACCCCATTAAGCGGCGAAATCCTACAGTGTAATGCCCGACTCAGTCAGCCTTACCGATCCTTGTATCTCGACTTTGCTAAAATAGTCCTGACACCTCGGCTATCGAGTGCAGCCCAGGACGAGCTTCATCATCGTGCCCGACAGTTCGGTGAAAGCCAATCTAGGAGGTTTTTAAACCTTTGCCAAGAAGACTTGCCCGCGCTGGCCGGTGACTCGAATATACGGTCGGGACCAAGATGCCCGGTCGCCGAGGCGAACGTGAGCAGAATATCGGGGTTTTAAAGATCGCTTTGACCCTACATTTAAACGGCCTTGCCTTGCGGGTGCACGCCCAACAAAGGCTGTCCTGCCCTGGCATGCATTAAGGGCAAGGCTCGAACCTGAACTATTTTATGATATCTTTTCCAGTCCACAAACCTCAGCGAGTTCTGATGAAAACCCGATCCTTTTTATGTCCTGAAATAGCTGATTCTATTGATGGATTAACCCTTGTTGACGTGACGTTGGCAGATCCCGCGGCAGGTGAAGTTCAAATTGAAATCAAAGCGTGCGCTGTCAATTTTCCAGACATTCTTATGATCCAGGGTCGTTATCAATTCAAGCCGCCTATGCCCTTCGCACCAGGAGGAGAATTCTCAGGCGTAGTGACGAAGGTGGGTCCGGGCGTTATAAACCTAAAGGCCGGTGACCGCGTCGTTGCAGGCACTCGATTTGGCGGCTTCAGCGAACATGCCAACGTGCCCGTCGAAAGTGTCCGCGTGCTGCCAGAGCATGTGTGCTTCGCCAAAGCGGCAAGTTACGCAACCGCCTACTTGACCGCTTATGTCGCCCTTAAAGTTAGAGGTCAATTAACCACATCAGAAACGCTGTTGGTTCACGGTGCAGCCGGTGGCGTCGGAATGGCAGCGGCCGATTTAGGGCAGTATTTTGGCGCGCGAGTCATAGCAACAGCGGGCACCGACGAAAAACTCCGCGTGCTCGACGAGCGCGGCGCGTATGGATTGATTAACTACACGCAAGCCGATGGCAGCCTCGGTGGTTTTCGGGAACGCGTGAAGGCCTTAACCGATGGGAAAGGCGCCGATGTGATTTTCGATCCCGTGGGCGGTAGCGTTTTCGATGAATCCATGCGATGTATCAATTGGGGTGGGCGTCTCTTATCGATTGGTTTTACGAGCGGTGTCTGGCCCAAAGCCGCCGTTAATCACATTCTAATTAAGCAGATTTCAGTAATTGGGGTTCGCGCTGGAGAAATTGGGCGGCGCGATCCTGCGCTCGGTCAAGCCTGTCGGGATGCCGTGTTCGAGCTGTTATGTAACGGTGATATCGATCCGCATATCCATAAAACCTATCCGCTGGAAGAAGGCGTTGCCGCTATGACATCTCTGCAGTCACGCGCCGTAATCGGCAAGGCGGTTCTAACCATGAATGGTTATGAGGGTGGATCATCTACCTGATTAAGGCGCACCACCTTCGAGGCGATCAATTCATCGATCCTCGCCTCGGATAACCCCAAGCCTTTCAAGATATCGTAGGTGTGTTCACCTAAATTCGGCGGGTCTCCAACCGGGCGATGGGTCAATGAGGCCAGTTTAATAGGATTGGCAACCGTCCACTGGAAATCCGGATCCTCTGAATGCGTTTCAATGATGACCTCATTCTCAATGAGTTGCGCGCTTTGAACCACTTCAGAGATTTTTTCGATCACGCTATAACTCAAGGACTCAGCATCCAACGCCTGGCACGCCTCAACCATCGTAAGCGCACTGATCGCATCTTGAAACAACTGCCGGACCTCATCTCGCAATTTCATGATGGCGCGCAAGGTTGCAAACCGAGGATCTTCTAGCCATTCAGGATGTCCAAGGGCACGAGCAATCGCGGGCCACTCTTTATCTGGGTTTGACGAAACCAAAATCAAAAATCGATGATCCGCGGTTTCATAAATCATCGCAAAAGGCGACCGATATCCCTTTTCTTCCAATATTTCACTCAAATCAAATCCAGCGATCGCGCCCTGCAAATGCATTCCGTTCGACCAAGCCCCATTCGCCACGAGTGAGGTTTCCACCGCATCACCGAGCCCTGTTTTCTCGCGCTGATACAGTGCCATCATAATGCCCGCAAACAGCGTCATCGCAGAAGCGTGATCACCAACCCCGCCGACTGGGAAGTTTGGCGCGGTTCGTCCTTTTTTCATCAAGTCTAAAATACCCGCACTAGACCACCAGGCTGTCGTGTCGTAACCGCGCTTATCGGCATCCGGGCCCTTCGTTCCAAAGCCGGTTAATTGACCATAAATTAACCGCGGATTTAAAGCTCTAAGACGCTCATAGGCCACGTCATAGCGATCGATTTGATCGGATCTGAAATTGTGTACGAAGATATCTGCGGTTTGAATCAACTGATGCAGAATCTCGCGACCCGCCTCGGTATTGAGATCCATTGAGATCGCCTCTTTGTGCCTAGATGTCAGCGCCCAATTAAAGTCGAATCGATGTCGGCCATGCAGCAGTCGGTAGGCATCGCCCGCGGGTGCTTCGATCTTAATCACCCGAGCGCCAAAATCAGCAAAAATCGTCGCGGCACCCGGGCCCGCTACAAACGAGGCGGCGTCAATGACAACAAGGTCCTTAAAGAGGCTTTCCATTTCAGTTTGCATCGTTTCAGGTAAACCCCTATCTTAGCCCAGTTCTATTTATTTCTGCGAGACGGTGGTTGCTATGTACGACGTATTAAAAAAAGTGTGGACCGATTTGACCGGGCCGGGAGGCGCCTTCGAGGTTGAAGAAATCAACGTTCGCGGCTTCCCGATGCGCACCTATAAGGCAGCGCCGCAGTCTCTTCGGGAGGTTTGGCTAAGCTCTCTTGCCTTTTCTGAGCGTCCCTACTTGGTGTTTGACGACGAAACGTTAACCTACGGCGAAACCCACGACCGAGTCAATCGAATGGCCGCTTGGATGCGGGCATCGGGCTTAAAGCCTGGGGACCGCGTTGCGATTGCTCTGCGTAATTTCCCAGAGTGGATGCAATGTTATTGGGCCGTGGTCTCATCTGGACTCACCGTTGTTGGCATGAATGCCTGGTGGGTTGAAGACGAAATGGACTACGCCTTAAAGGATGCGAGTCCAAAACTCTTGTTTGCCGACGAGGAGCGGTTGGGACGCTTTGAGGGCCTTCGGGCACACTACCCAGACCTACCCGTCGTGGGGGTTCGGTGTGAGGCCCGGGACTGGGTGACGCCCTTCGAATCATTGATGCAGGCCGAACCCATACTGCCTGATTTAGTAATTGACCCCGATAGCGATGCTTGCATTTTTTATACGTCTGGCACCACGGGACGACCAAAGGGTGCGCAACAAACCCATCGCGGCTGTGTTCATAACATTCTTAACATGGGTTTTTGGGGTAGTTGCCTCGCCCAAACGATGCACCTTGTTAAAGGCACACCCTTACCGGATCCGACCACGGCACCCCCAGGATCTGCGCTGGTAACAACACCCTTATTCCACGTTACCGCCAACAATTGTCTTGCACACGCCATGACCCTTGGGGGCGGGAAACTAGTGCACATGTACAAGTGGGACGCTGGTGCTGCCTTAGCGTTGATCGAACGCGAAAAGGTGACGAACCTGACGGGCGTACCGGTCATGAGTCGAGAATTAATTACCCACCCAGATTTCGAAAAGTATGACACCTCAAGCTTGATTTCGGTCGGCGGAGGCGGCGCGCAATTGCAACCCGACCTCGTTGGGAAAATTGATCAATCGATCACCAATGCGCGTCCCAGCACGGGCTATGGTATGACCGAAACCTGCGGAATTATTACCTCCGTTGGCGGCGATTTCTTTGTCGACAAGCCTGATAGCTGTGGTCCCGCGATGCCTTCCTTTGAAGTAAAAACAATCGATAGCGAAGGCAACCAAACCCATGGCACCCCAGGCGAACTGCTCGTTCGAGGCGCGCCCGTTATTAAAGGTTATTTAAATCGAGTAGACGCAACCGCCGAATCGATCACAGATGGATGGCTCCATACTGGGGATGTCGCAACGATTGATGACGCCGGATTTATTTTCATCGTTGATCGGGTTAAGGATATGGTCTTGCGCGGTGGAGAAAACATCTACTGCTCTGAGGTTGAAAGCGTGCTGTTCCAAATTGACGCCCTCGCGGAGTGCAGCGTATTTGGCGTGCCGGATGATCGCCTGGGCGAAGAAGTTGGTGCGGCGATCTATTTAAAGCCAAACCAGCATGCCACCCCTGATGATATCCGCAGCTTCTGTGCGACGCTAATGGCAAAGCACAAGATTCCCCGCTATCTCTGGATTGTAGAGGCCCCACTGCCCCGCAATGCTAGCGGTAAATTTCTGAAACGCGAACTGCGAGATCACCTCGCGCTCGGAGACGCGGTTTAAACTGGTCTTGACCTAGCGGCGACCAGATGGCTTCGGCTTGGCTCTTGCGCGATGCTTCGGCACTTTTGGCAGACCCAAATGCTGGGTCTTGAAGGGCTGCCCCATCGCAATAGGACCGCCAAACTGGGTTCGCGGCACAAGATGCGAGCGCGTATTGCCAATCAGATCTGCTCGTCCCATCCGCCGAAGCGCTTGCCTTAACATCGGCCAGTTATTGGCGTCGTGATATCGCAGGAATGCCTTATGCAATCGGCGCTGCTCCGGTTTTTTAACGCTTGCAACGGGCACGGCACGACGCCCCACCCGATGCAACGGATCAGAGCCGCTGTGGTACATTGCAGTCGCTGTTGCCATCGGTGACGGATAAAACGACTGTACTTGATCCGCCCGAAAGCCGTTGGACTTTAACCACAGTGCAAGATTCATCATATCTTCATCAGTGGTGCCAGGATGGCCTGCGATGAAATAGGGAATCAGGTATTGCTCTTTTTCAGCCTCGGCAGAGAACCGGTCAAACAGGGCCTTAAACGCATCGTAAGTGCCAATTCCCGGCTTCATCATTTTTGATAAAGGTCCGGTTTCGGTATGTTCCGGTGCAATTTTGAGATAACCGCCGACGTGGTGTTTCACCAATTCTTCCACATACTCTGGTGTTTCAACGGCCAAATCGTAACGCAGGCCGGAGGCAATCAAGACCTTTTTCACACCCGGGATTGCCCGCGCCTTTCGGTAAAGACCGATCAGAGGGGTTTGATCCGTATTCAAATTCTTGCAAATCCCGGGATAGACGCAGGAAGGCCGTTTACAACTGGCCTCGATCGCGCGGTCTTTACAGGCCAGCCGCCACATATTCGCTGTTGGCCCTCCTAGGTCAGAAATAACGCCGGTAAAACCTGGCGTTTTATCTCGAATTTGTTCAATTTCATTGAGGATAGAAGCTTCGCTTCGGCTTTGAATAATCCGGCCTTCATGTTCAGTGATCGAACAAAAACTGCAGCCGCCGAAACAGCCGCGCATAATGTTCACAGAAAATCGAATCATCTCGTACGCTGGAATCTTAGCATCACCGTAACTTGGATGTGGCACTCTTTGATAAGGCAATTCAAAAACCCGATCAATTTCTGGCGTCGAAAGCGGAATCGGTGGCGGGTTTAGCCAAACCCACCGGTTGCCGTGTTGCTGCACCAATGGCTTCGCATTTAACGGGTTCGTCTCGCGGTGCAAAATACGAGAGGCGTGCGCGTAAAGCAAATCATCCGCCACAGCTGATTCAAAGCTCGGTAATTGAATATAACTCAGTGCCTTCGTGGTTAGCGGCTGCAGTATCTCATCCACGACTTGCGGCTTAATTCTAACGTTACGTTTTGCGGCAAGCTGTTCTGCCGGCAAAGATTGTTCCACCGGCCCAGACCGTGCGATCAGCTGCACAGACGCAACCCCTGAAACCTTGGCCTCAGGCAGTTGACTCTCATCAATCTCCGCGTACGCTTTTGGCAGCGTTGAGGTCACAAAAGCCGTCCCTCGAATATCTTTGAGATCTTTAATTGTATCCCCTGCGGCAAGCCGATGCGTCATCTCAACAAGCGCTCGCTCTGCATTGCCGTACAGCAGAAGGTCCGCACCCGAGTCGAGCAAGATGGAGCGCCGCACTTTGTCGCTCCAATAATCGTAATGCGCAATTCGCCGTAAACTTGCCTCGATAGACCCGATCACCAAAGGCACGTGCCCATAAGCCTCACGGCAGCGTTGGGCATAAACAATCACCGCTCGATCCGGCCGCAGACCGGGCGCACCCGCTGGGGAGTAGGCATCATCGTTTCTTCTTTTTCGATCCGCCGTGTAATGATTAATCAAGGAGTCCATGTTGCCAGCAGCAACACCAAAATACAGACTAGGCTCACCCAACGCTTGAAAGGGCTCCGCCGACTGCCAATCCGGCTGGGCGATAATCCCGACCCTGAAGCCGTGTGCCTCAAGTACGCGACCGATCACCGCCATGCCAAAACTCGGGTGATCAACATAGGCGTCGCCAGTCACGATGATCACATCGCACTGATCCCAACCAAGAGCATCCATTTCGGCTCTTGAGGTCGGTAAAAAGGGCGCCGTTCCGAAGCATTCAGCCCAATAGGGATGGTAGTCGAACAAGCCTTGACGGGAATTTGTTGACATTGATGGTACTCGCGCGAAAATCTAGGCCAAAGGCGCCTATTGTAGAGGTTTTACGCGGTTCCTCAACGTTCAGTCTAAAACCGTCTAACGGGCTCGCCCGCTGGGTGGTTTTATGCACCTACCATGCTCATGTCGCCGGCGCCTAATCGTTGAGCATTTAGAATATATT
>JAQWWC010000331.1 GCA_029249645.1 Pseudomonadales bacterium | reverse complement strand
TTTGTTCTGGCAGGCCTCATGGTCGCGGCCGCGGTTCCCATGATCATCGAAGTGATGGCCGATCGTGGCAGCTCGGTGAGCGAAGTCTTTGGCGCGCTGTGGCGTGACGCGACCAGTGCGTTCACAGGCGAGATCATGAACGCTACGCCCAGCGATCGAGCCGCTTTGACAGGGCCGGTTCTCGCAGGCCTTGCCTTTGTCGTGATCGGCATCTTACCCGTCTGCGTCTTTTTCGTTGTGACGTTCGTTAAAGAGCCTGAGCACCACGAGAAATCTACCGTACCGCTGCTTGAGGGCGCAAAGATTGTGTGGCGAAACGGCCCGATGCGCCGCGTACTCATGATTGCGCTGCTCGTGATTTTTGGTGAGTCCTTTCGAAATGCCGTATCGCTCTTTTTTATTCGCGACATTATTGGTATCCCCACCATTGGCGCGGCGTACTTCTTTTACTTTATTGCAGGCCTTGGGGCGATCCCATTTTGGCTTTGGCTAGGCCGTCAAATCGGCAAGCACCGCGCGTTTCTGTGCACCCTTGTAACCGTTGCCACCGTCAGCGGCATTAACTTCTTTTTAGAAAACGGCGATTACCTGCCTTTTTTCTTATTGTTCATTATAAAGGGCTTCTGTTTTGGCGGCCTACAGTTCTTACCAGTCGCTATGCTCGCGGATGTCGTGGATGTCGATACCGCTCGCAGTGGTAGCAAGCGCGCTGGCACCTATTTTGCCGTCCTGGGGTTGACCGAAAAACTTGCAATTGCGCTCGGTACCGGGATCTCGCTGAACGTCGTAGGCTTGTTGGGCTTTGACCCCTCTGGCGGCACAGCCAGCAGCACTGACATTGGTGTGCTCAGTCTGCGGATTGTGTACTGCGGCGGGCCTATTTTATTTTATGGCCTTGCGATGAAATTGATTTGGGACTATCCGTTAACGCCCCAGCGCCATCAGCGACTGCGCGAGCGGATTGAACGCCGCAATACCCGGCTAGCCAAACTTGCCGGACAATAACGCTAGGGCCACGAGTTGATCAACACAAGTTTGAACACATCTAAGGGTTGCTCAAACTAGGTGGTCAGCACGGAACCATGCCTGCGTCTTTAAATCCCCATGGGATCAAGGTGCATTGCACGACGCCCGTTGAGCGACCTTATTAACGAATAACACCCGCTGGTTGAGCGGCCCCAGCAAGACAGCCTCAACGTCCATATTGCTGAGGCTAATCGACTTCTAACGTCGGTACCGCGCGGCGGCCCATCAAGCTACCCCGGGCGCTCTAATGCCAACGCAATGGACTGTTCGCGCGCTCGCCCGAAGCGAGCCGCCTTCGCAGTCGTACCTTTGGCCCAAGTCTTTTTATCTGACGGCTAAGGCGCATCACCCCACCCATTGCCTCCGTGCAGCGCCCCTGGGCTCACAAAGGATTATAAGCTGTATCGAAAGCCTGCGAGGTACCGCCTACCATAGGACTCAACCTGATTCGGGTTCCACGACTTTCCGGTGTATCGGACATCCGTCTCATCGCTTAGGTTATTCAAATTCAGGAAGACAGAAACCTTGTGGCCAATAAGCGCCTCCATGTCATACCGCACAGAGACGTCAACTCGGGTTTGCTCATCCCAGTAAACCCCCTCAGCGAGCCCAAAGACGCCCGCCAATTCGGTCTCGTCTAACCACGCATCGCGGTATCCATAGCTCACCCGTGCTGACAAACCATGATCTTCATAAAAAATAGAAAAGTTATAGATCAGATCTGACTGACCTGGAAGCTGTAAGGACGTGCCACTCGGCAAGGTGTATTCGGAACTAGCAGACGTGGCATTCGCTTCGATACCGAATCCAGAAAGAAACCCTTCCGTATAGTTGTCGAGTCGCCCAGTGAACGACACTTCGAACCCTCTAAGTTCACCATCGCGCCCATTACCAAAGCCCGAAAGGTCCCAAAGTTCCCCCTCGGCCGCAGCATCAGAGTAAATGCTCCCCAGAACTTTCTCGTTGGACTCTGAGATCACGTTGTCGATCGATCTATGAAAAATCGTTAAGGCAAACAGGCTGGCTTCATTGAAATACCATTCATAGGCAGCATCAACACCCCAAGAGGTTTCCTCCTCGAGAAATGGGTTACCACCGGAAATAGCCTGTCCCGTGACACTGATATTCGCCGCTGCCCGCGCTTCATCATAGGTTGGTCGACTGATACCAGTAGAGAACGAAAAACGAATTCTCTTGTCATCGGCCAAGTCCCAATTAACGTGAACATTAGGCAGAAAGTTGGTGTAGGTCCTGTTAACTGTCAGAGGCACCAGATCAGGGCCTGATAATTTTGAGCCCGAAGTCTCGTAATCTGTATGCTCAACTCGCAGCCCGAAAACAATATTTCCCCAGTCTTTATCTACCGTTTGCATCCAATAAGCGGACAACATTGTTTCTTCGATATTAACTTTAGTTGTCTCTGGGAAGTCGACCCTTGAGTAACCCGCGGCTTCCAGGCCACTCAAAATCCCCGGGTTATCCGCATAGAAACCACCGATGGTATTGTTCATATTGGTGGCCCAGGGCGCACCGTTAAAAGCGAGAATTTCAACGGGCATCGAGAACAATGCGATCGCTGTCGCCAGCGGTGCGCCGCCGCCACTCGCTTCACGAGAATCGGTTTTGAAACCATACTTCATCATGCCCCAAGTGTTTGAGCGCGTCAGATCAATTTTGAATTGATCCGCATCCGTTACCAACCCACCAACCGCGTCAATGTGCCAACGGCGGGTAAAATTATCCAGTTCCCGCAGGTCTTCATCAAAGGTCACTACCGGCTGATACGGATTGGTTAAGTCATAAGACAAATTTGTGACCTCGCCTTTGTCAAGGTAGGGGATCGGAAGGTACGCATCAAACAGGGTATCAATTTTGCTAAAGCTGGCTTCAACATCATATTCCCCAAGGCTGGTTTCGATCCCTAAGGTGTGAACGTTGGTTTCGTTGTTATATTCACCACTTTCCAGTAACCGACGCGCCTTTGCAGTTGCCACGGTTCCTATCTGAGGTGTCACGTCACCGCCCAGATCCGCCGGATAGAAGTTCCACTGATTCCGCTCTTCTTCATCCCTAAAGGCCGTGTTGAGACTACTTAGATAAACGCGGCCGCCGTCGGATAGGTAAAACTCAACCGTTCCGCCGTAGGCCTCATCCGTTCGATCAACCAGGTAGTTCCGAAATTCAACTTTATCACCCGGCCCAAAGGTTAACGCGCCTTGGGTTCCGGAATATTGCATCTCCCGATTGTCCGTAATTTGTTCACGCATATTTTCGGAGCCATACAACACAAAGCCCATTTGCTCATTAGAGTAAGAAACCCGGGCATTTTGGCGCTCAACATCACCCTCCCCTAACTTCTGCTCGCCGACTCCAAGCTCTAAAGAAAACGACCAGCCGTCTACATCGGAAGGCTGAAAGGTTTTCACATTAATAAATCCTGAAACCGATTCACCCGGCATATCAGCTGTGATGGCTTTATTGGCGACTACTTGTGAGGTAATGACTGCAGGATAGGCATCGAACCGTGGTATCCGGCCATTCTCAACCCCCGGCACGTCAATGCCATCGAAAGCGGTTGTGGTGTAACGTTTAGGCGCGCCTCGAAAATTAAGATAACGAGCTTGGCCCTGGTCTCGCTCAATTGAGATCCCCGGGAGACGCCCTAAAGCGTCGGCCAGGTTTTGATCTGGGAACCGCCCTATCGCATCGGCGGATATAACATCAGCAACATTATCGGCGGTTCTTTTCGCTTCGATTGCAGCCATTTGGCTTGCCCGAATTGATTTCCCGATAACAACCACTTCTTCGATTGCCTCTTCCGCCTGGATTGGGCCAAAGAAAAGAAAGGCACTAACCAGAACGACACCCGGCACGCTATTTTTAGACCACTTTTGCTGTTGCATTTTCGATCCTTTTATTATTTTTATTTTTTGTCTATTCCCTTTCACCAATGTTTAAACGTATTACAAAGCGTCGCCTACGCTGCTCACCCGGGGCGACCCGATCAGAGCACTCTAAACAACTATTTGCCTATTCTTCAGACTATCGACACAAATCTTAAAAACCAGTTTAGTTCGATATTGGTCAAAAAGACTTTTATGCGCTGGGAGACGTCCTTTTAAACGCCGATTAATCCTCGCGATGCCAACGAGCTCTTTATTTTTTTAGAAACTTTCTGAGATTTTTTGGCCATTCGCGCGGCGCAAAACCGTTCTAAGCGTTAAACGACCGTCACTCTGGGAGACGCCTCACCAAACAGTAACGCAACATCCTCAGCTCGAAGTCTTTGAACTAGGCCCTGATTAACATAGCCTTTTTCCGTGATTTCACCATCACCGATAGCGGGCGGCGTCGTGAGTAATAAGAACCGCGTAATCGACTGCGAGGATCCTGGGTTTTGCGTATTGTGGGTCATCAAACCAGCGCGAATTTTTGCCATCACCGCATCACTGGTAAACACATCGGCCTCAACACCGTCGACCAAATGCGAACAAGCTGAGAGGTTCGGCCAAATCAACGCCGCGATAAAAATTTCATTGATCCCACAAATCACAACGTCCCGTACCCAAGGCGCACAAGCGGCCACCAGTTGCGCGCGCAGTGTTCCCGCAGAGACCCAAGTGCCGGTCGCCAATTTGAACTGTTCCGCGATTCGACCGGCAAAACGTAGACCTGCTTCAGGTCGTTTGGGATCGGCAAAGGTCACGGCATCACCCATTTTAAAGAAACCCTCTTCATCGAAGGCCTCTAGCGTTCTATCCGGATCATTGAGATATCCTGGCGTCACGCCTTGTGATTTAACTCGGACCTCGTAACGATCACCGACCGGCAGTAATTTGAATTCGGCACCCGGCATCGGCAAGCCCACCACCGTTTGGTCATCACAGGGCCAATAACGAGACAAGCCAACCGCAACTTCAGTTGACATCAGACTGGTTGACATCGCCCGACGAACACCCTGATATTTTATCAGTAGTGCCTGCAGGCGCTCGTAGGTCGACTTAGGGAGTGCCGCACTGCCATACGCCAGAGATGTGACGTGACCAAAAAAAATTTTAGCGAGCTCATCGTCCTCCTCAAGTGCTTCAACCAGCATGTTCCAACCCAAGGGTGCGCCAGCATAGGAAGTAGGCTTCACGATCGCCAAATTCGCCAGCGTCTTGTCAAATTCACCTGGCACAGGCTTACCGTCATCGATGTAAATGCAACCCCCAGCATTCATCACAAACGCCATACGCAGCACGCCTGCCCCGACGTGAGACCAGGGCATCCAGTCTAAAACTCTTGGCGGCACAGCATCCGGTTCATCTTCGCCGAGCGCAGCTCGGGCGCTGAGCATCGTCGTGATCATGCCATGGGTATGGATAACGCCTTTTGGGCTGCCCGTCGAGCCGGAGGTAAACATATAACGCGCCACCGTATCACCGCTAAACCCAGCGACTCGTTCATTAACGAATCGATCAGACACATCATTGCCCTCAAGTTCAAGTGCCATTGCGGATCCTGGCGTATTGCTCCCGAGCCAAATGAAAGGCTTTTCTGAAAGCCCTGTATCCACCAAGGCCTTACGCTGAACTGCATAATTTTCGGACCAAACAAATTGCGGTTGCACTTTTTCAAAGACCGCTTTTAATTTTCCAAAGGCTGCGGGAACCGTCGCATAATTATTGCTGACCGGCACGTACGGCACGCCAGCGAGCAGCGCGCCCCAAGCCACAACAAAATGCGCTCTAGACGCGCCAGACAGAATCATCAAAGGGGTCGATTGACTGCCTCCTAGGCGGATCAACTGGGCCGCAATTGCCTTGGCTTGTCGCCCTGCAGCGGCATAAGTTAATTCGACATAGCGGCCTGATGCATCCTTCTCAGCGATCACCACTCGCTCGGCATAGCGAGTGTGCCAGTCAAAAAAAAGCCCAGCCAATGATTGGTTGATTGCCTCGACAGATAACGGACTTCTAAGATACAGAACCCCTCCTGCCTGGGCCTGAACGGCAACTTCTGGATTTTGGGCCATAACCTAGATCTCCACCGGTTCTAAACGATCACTGTCTCCGGATCACCGCCAGGCAGGATGGCGTTTCCCCACGGCCTGATCCACAGCATTCGGGCTGCTAACCTCAGTACCAGAATTGCCTCCCAACCCATCTAGGCTGACCAACTGCAATATCGGGAGGCTTTGGATGCTTCCAAATTGCCGTAAAATCACGGCATCTGTCCACCATTGCGCGCCGGCCTTTTAAACCAAATGCGGCTTTGAAATGGCTTGCCGTCTATTGATGCAACCGCTGCAACTAAAACACCTTATGTGAATTGATGCGTATTCTGACTCTATCAATCCTGGCGTCAGCATGCCAGCAAACCAAAACCCCGTTGGCGAGGGCCCTGCTGGCCGAGCATATGGTCTTAATCCTAACCAGCTGCGCCAGCAAGAGTGGGCCTAAAAGCGCAACTCACCTCACGCGACACGGATCGGAACGGCTGAAACCGATTCCGATTTAAGCGCATCCAAAACCCTGAGTTGGATCGATCCAGCGCGCAGGATATAACGCCAGCAGGGCTATTTTGCGCCGGAAAAAGTACTCGGCAGTAATTGCGCAGTGAAATTTTGTCGAACCGAAACACAGATCAACGATACCCGCCAAGGTGCAAAGATTATTGGCTGTGGAGTGAAAATTTAACCTCATTCAGGCTACGGTTCATCGAATAACCTTTAATGATCCGGAATGTGTTGAGATCGATGCCAACTCGACCGCTAAGAACTTTTCCTACGCTGTTTTCGTTTCTCAAAAACGACTGAGGGTTCGTAACGAAGAGACCCCGGAGGCTTTGACCACAAGCGACCATCGTTCTGCGGCCGAATGACCTGAGAACCTGTCAAAATGAGCGGCATGGGTCTCCAAGCTACTCAACAACAAATCCTTTGGCCCGAATAAAATCGAGGGTTGTCGGATTTTTGATCAAATCGTCGGTAGAGCACCCAAGACCCGCCATTATTGACCCGATCCAGTTTGTTTAAAGTATTGATTCAAATTTGCAACAGGCAAAAAAAAGCCCGGCACTGCCGGGCTTCTTAAGGTCGAACGCTGCTTTACTGCGGCATTCTAAACGTTATGTCTGCCTTGATCATCCGACCAAAAGCATTGTGCGTGAACGGATCGTAATTGAGGTCGCCCCGTGCTGCGGGTGGATCCTCATCCGTTAAGTTCAACGCTGACAAACCAATGGTCAGATTATCGATCCCATTGAACAGATAATGCGCGTCAAGCGTAACTTGAGAGTCAACCGTTGCAAGCCAAGGATACGCTGCCGTTGCACCCGTATCGTCGTAATCGCCAATATATCGAGCCGCTAAGCTTGCGTAATGACTTTGCGTCTCAAAACTTACAGTCGCATTAAGCTTTAACTCTGGCTTAGACGTGAACGATGGCCCAGCATTGTAATTCAACTTACCTACCAGATCGCCGCCCGTTGCCAAGATTATGTCGCCGGAGATATCAAGCTGATCGGCACGCTCATATTCGAGGACGTAAGTCCCTTCAAGCGCTAAACCAAGCGTACCCGGTAAGACGTCTTCAATGCTGTATCGGATTGCAACATCAATACCCGATGTCGTGATCTCTTCACCGTTAATGATATTCACTAAAACCCGCTCAGTAGCAGCCAAATTGGTGTGCGCGGCGACCGGGAAAATGTGAGTTCGCAACTCGTTACAGGTCGCACTATCCGTTGGAACGCCATCCGAGCCCGTGCAACCAGCACCGGCGTAAGCACCTAGCAACGAATTGAAGCCCTCTGTCTGGAACGAGTCGTCAAAGGTGAACGACCACCAATCTACGGAAGCGTACAACCCTTCATTCTGATAGATAGCACCAAAATTGGTTGAAACTGCAGATTCTGAGGTCAAAGCCGGATTACCGACGGTATCGATCGCCTTAAATGCACTGGTATAACTAACGTAGGATAACGCCGTACCCGTTCCCGCGAGGAAACTCTGAGGTGGCCCACGAAAGGTTGTCGAGACAGAGCCACGAAGCGATAGGTTATCGTTTAAATCCCAGCTAACTGCAATCTTTGGATCAACCGTGCTGCCAACCAAACCGCCGTAGTCTTCATAACGCAAGGCTGCTTGGATATTGATGTCATCAGTCAGAGGAATGGCGAGTTCACCGAACACACCGTAAACCGTTCGCTCCGTTGTCTCTTCGTCAGATGCAGCTAAGAACGCTGCAACCCCTGTGGGGGAACTACAATTTGGCGACAGTTGCGCGGCTGATACCAACCCCAGCGCCGCACTTGCTGGCAGCGTGTAAGGACAAGGGTTTAGTGAACGGTCGGCTAGGTCACTCAAGTCAGAATCATAGTACTCATTTCGAGACTGGGCCCCGAAGGCAAAACCAATGTTGCCACCGCTGAGTTCAAAGTTAGTCTCACCACTGAACACCGCTTGGAATACCAACAATTCGTTGGTTTGCTTCGATTCTCGCTGTCCGATCAGCCATTTCAGCAGGGACTCAGAGTTTGCGACCTCGGCATTATAGTCCGGGTTGCTGTTGCCATTAACATATGATTGCGGCAACGCTCGTGAGAACGGATTGTAGTACTCACAATCACCCACACCTGCGCTAGCAAGCGCATCAGCATCGGTGAAACTGTAACTGCCATCATCCCCTAACGTTGTTGCTGGCAAATCGCAATTGGGTCCACCAAAACCTCGCAGCGCCAAACCCATGCGTTCCACGAACATGTCTTGACCGCCAATATCGCGGTTTCGCTTAGACCAAGCCACACTCACGTCATAGCTGAGTTCATTATCGAACAGCTCGCCATCGAGGCCGAGCACGATGCGAGACGTCTGTGTAAGCCGCTGTGCAGCTTCCGGCTCACCCGTTCCGAAGGCACCTAAGACACCCATGGCTCGACTGACCGTAAAGGCTGTTGGGGATCGACCGAGCGCTGCTGCTGCGTCAGCACCGCCGACGATACCAGAAACACTCGCGCCTTCTGCCAAACCGCTGACATCCAGACTTGAAATTGCCTGAGCTTCGGTGATCGACGCTGCGCCACCGGCCGCGGTTAGACCATAGAAATTATTAAAATCGATGAAACCAGGGTGGTTTGGAAGTATCACTCGATCCGGACCGTATAAAGACTGCGGGGGATAAGACGGCGACGTTTTCCATTCGGGCAAATCGACTTCAGAATACATGGCTTCAACGTGGAGTCTGTGGTCGTCACTAAGATCCAGATTGAATTCAGTGTAAACCTTAGTCTGTTCTGTCTCTTCAATCAGATTATCGAACCAACCATAGTTAAATCCACAAAGACCGTTTCCAGTTCGCAATGCGCCCAAATTGGCACACTGTGGATCGTTGAAAACTTTCGTAAATGAGCCACCAGCTGTCGTAAGCGTCTGTTCTTGCGAGGTACCATCGGCCAAGGTTACGTTCACGGGTACGTCTTGACCCGCATTAACACCCGCAAACCATACATTCAGTCCTGGGTTACCAATTCCTGACCAACCTGCAATCGGGTTCACGTCCGTATTCACAAGCGCCCAATCTCGCGTTTTAATCGGCAGTTCGTTTCGGCCACCATGCTCGGCGGCGACCATGAAGTTCCAATTATCGCGTGCGACACCCCAGATGGCATCTACCGAGTAATCCCCGTCAGAACCTTGAATGTCTTGGAAGGAGCCTCCGATTTCAAATCCTTCAAACCCACTGCGAGTAATGAAGTTGACCACGCCACCAATGGCGTCTGAGCCATAAACTGCCGCAGCGCCATCTTTCAGCATTTCGACGCGACCAATGGCATTCATCGGAAAGGCATTAATATCGACACCGGCGCTTTCTGTTGCAACATGCCGTCGACCATTCACTAAGACCAGCGTTCTTGCTGCGCCCAATCCTCGCAGGTTGACCGTTGCGACCCCTTCATTGGCTTGGCCACCAGACGTAAACTGGTTGGTCTCCCCTAAGTTTGCCGCTGTCACACCTAAGTTCCGCACCATCTCAATGATGGATGGAGATCCCATTTTTTCAAGATCAGCGCTCGTGATGACATCAATGGGAAGTTCGGCGTCTTCTGGTGATCCTTTAATGTAGGAACCAGTGACCACGACCTCTTCAATTTGCTCTTCTGCCCAGGTTGTTGGGACAAAAGCAACCGCAGTTGCCGATGATACCAACGCCATGACCAGCCTCTTAAGAGAGACTCTCGACATTCCATTCCCCTTTTTGTTTTCTAGAAGTACGAAGATAGAGCGGATTTTATTTTTTCGCAAGCCTATCTGTGAAAGAAAAACCGTATAAATTCAGCAAATTGAGTTGCGCGCGGCAGTCAAATCTGCTCGCAAATATCCTACTTCGAAAGCTGCCAACCCGTTAGCGGACATACCGCATCCTTTCTTTGCAGAGCCTAATAAGGCAAAACGCCCTAGAAATACCAATACCGCTGCACTAACTGGAATGGATAGACCAAACCTAAACGCCCTTCCGGACCTGCGCAGCAGGCGCCGCGGAGGGGGAGGGGTAATGGCGCCGACTGTTGTGACCCTATCACGAGCGTCGGCGGAACAAATCTAAACGGGTCCTCGCCAGACATCGACACCCTTGAAGTCGATCACAGCCCGCGCTGCCAACTTTTTTGGAGCTGCTCGATCTGAGGCGGCGCACCGGTTGGGTATAGCGCCTTGATTCGGTTAAGCGCTTCAACACGTTTCCCCAAGGCGTCTAACAAAACTAGCTGCGTGTATAAAAAATCGACTCGTGCTGGCGCAAGCGCGCTCGCCTTAGCCAAAAACGGTCGGGCCGCGGCGTACGCCTTGAGCCGAATATGGGTCAGCCCCGCACTGTAATGCAAAATAGCCTCACTCGGGAGCCGACCCAGTCCCCGCGTCAGAACGCTTAAGGCTTCGTCTTCTCGGCCTTGCTGACGACGCACGTCGGCCAAATTCAGATATCCGCCCACAAAATACGGATCCTGTGCCACCGCCGCTTGCAACTCGGCCGCGGCCCCGGCCCAGTTCCCCTCCCTCATCTGGCCCTGAGCCCTCTGCAGCCTGCCCTCACCACGCCAAGCGTTTTGGCGAAGACTTATATCTGCCGACGCTTGCATTGCTTTTAGCAATGCAAGGTTGGCGGCCCCAGGCATGGATGCAGCCAAAGCTTTTTGGTGCCCAATCAGCAGCGCGGCAAGGCGAACGGCGAGTACCGGATCCCTCAGCAACCCGTTGACAATCTCGACATCCACCTGGGCATTTACAGCGTTTGCAACTTCTATTGCACTCAGTCGAACCAGCGGTTCTGGATGCGTCAACGCCGCGCTTAACCATCGCTCTGAGGATCGCCGTGCGGGTTCCGGTAACGTTGCAAGCTGCGCAGCTTTCGTGATCGCAGGCATCCTGTCATCCGCCAACATTGCTAGGACCCCCTCGCTAGGGTCCGAGCCTGCCGTATGAATCATCACAAGGTTTTGTTGCCTCCAAGGCATGGAGGACTGCGGAGCCTGCTCGAGCGGGCTGTTACCCTCAGTTAACGCCAAAAAGGCAGCCCAACGGTCTTCGTGGCATGACTGACAAACATCTCGGGTGTCTAGCGCTTGGCTGTTAGGAGCGTTCGGCACGCCGAAGCGATGATCTCGACGAAAATCGACTCCCATATATGTTTTCCCCGGCATATGGCAGGTGATACATTGTGACGCCTCGCTACTCGGTGCATGACCATGATGTTGCTGCGCTTGATACGCGCTTGGTTGATGACACGTGAGACACATTGCATTGCCTTGAAACTTGACCGCTGCGGTATGCGGGTCGTGACAGTCTTGACACTGAACGCCCGCCTCGTACATCTTGCTCTGAAGAAAAGACCCATAAACATAAACCTCTTCTTCAATTTGGCCGTCGGCCTGATAAAACGGCGGTATGACGGACTCTGGCTTGAACTGATCTAAAAAAGGCGTTTTCGAATGAAACCCATCGGTTAACGGCGTGCGCAGGCTGTGACACGCAAAACAGGTGTCCATCTCGGCAGGATCGCGGGGCGTGCCCTCCCAGTGCGCAACGCGGGTCTCGGAGGGACGAACCCACTGACCCACCTCCGGCTCAGGTGATCCATCAACCGTACCATGACCCTCACTCGGATTATGACAGGCCAAACAATCCACATTGATCGCGGCAAAGCTGGAATTAAATAACTGGGTCGCCGGATCATAGCCCCGCTCAAAACCCCGTGAATGGCAGTCCGCACACATGCCGTTCCAATTTTGCAGCGGCTGCCGCCAATCGAATCTTGCAAACCGATCGGGCCCTGTAAATGATTCTAAATGAATCCAGCGCTGCCCTCCGGCCGCTGCGGGCCGTGTGTCATACGCAAACGGCGCGACCTGCAAACGGTCTTCTCCCAGCGCAATTAAATATTGCTGCAGGGGTTCATGGCCAAAAGTGTAGCGCACTGTAAATCGTTGAAAGTCCACCTCCCCTGCTTTGGTGTCTCGCAAGTGCATAAGGAACTGGATTGGCCCGACACCATTGTCTGAACCTAAGACCGCCCGCTGCGTGACCGCATCCTCGGCAGACGCCCGATCACTTTGATCAAAGACACCTTCCAGGCCATCAAAGGTGAGCGCCTCTCCTTGAAACGGCGCTTTTACATTTACCGTCTCTGGCAGGCGCATCGCCCAGGCATGATCAGAATCAGACCAGGCCGCAACCTGAGCTTGATGACAATTGGTGCACGTAGCGCTCGAAGCAAGTGCCAAGCTAGAATTGGTCACCAAGAGCCCCGACAAAAACAGCTTACCCAAATTAATGCGGCAACCGGCGGTTACGCCTTTGAGCCCTAACTGTAGACCCTTCTTTCGTGAGGGACTCAAGGCTTGTAAAGACTTCAACGTTGACCATATGGATGATTTAAACAACCTTTTTCGCCCTTTGGGTTTAAAGCGCTGCCAGCTAGCGTATCGGGTCCAGTGCTTTGATTCTAATAGGCTCTTTTTCAAACGTCGCAACCGATCGCGTCTTGAACGCCCGTCGCCCAGCGCTCGGGCACCGTTCGCAAAATTCATTATTCCTCGCCGTTGATTCAAAGCCGTTGATTCAAAGCCGTTGATTCAAAGCCATTCATTAAAAGCCATTCATTAAAAGCTACCTCTTAAACGCGCTTTATTGAAAGCGCTTTATTAAAAACTCTCTATTCAAAACGCCTTGTTGAAAGCGCCTCTTAAAAGCTTCCCCTTAAAAACGCGTTATTAAAAGCTGTCTATTAATGTCCTTTGTTCGCAGGCCTTTGCTCTCAGGCCTTGCTTCGCCGCATTTTATTCGCAGCGTTTTATTCATAGCGTTTTCTTCATAGCGTTTTTTCAAAACGCGGGACCAATAATCCTCGATCAAAACAGTCTTCATGCAAAACGACGAGGAGTTGGCTAGACTCCTTACACTACCCCGACGGAGATCCTGCCATGACGCTACAACTTCGACAAATTTGTTTGGTTGCGGAGCAGCTCGCGCCCGTTGTTTCTGATCTTACCCAAATCTTTGGCGTCAAGCCTTGCTATGTTGACCCGGGCGTTGGGGTTTTTGGTTTGGAAAATACCTTAATGCCAATCGGTCGAAATTTTCTAGAAGTTGTGGCGCCGATTCAGCCTGGCACCGCCGCCGGGCGATATCTTGAACGTCGTAGTGGCGATGGCGGCTATATGGTTATTACGCAAGCCAGCAGCAAAGCTGCGCAGCATACTGCAAAGCAGCGCGCGCTCGATGAAGGGGTTCGAATCGCCCATGAAACCGAGCGCGATGATTGGCATCTGATCCAATTTCATCCTGGCGACCTGCAAGCGGCATTTCTCGAAATTGAAACCGACGAGCAGAACGATTTTACCGGTCATTGGATGCCCGTCGGCGGCATGGGTTGGGAGGCTAAGGTCGATCAGCATCGCACCGTGGATTTTACCGGCATTGAATTGCAGTGTTCGGATCCAGAAGCCTTGGCCGAGAAATGGGCGGGGATCATCGGTGTGCGGGCAACCTACGCAAACGACGCATGGCAGGTTGCGCTGAACAACGCCCAATTGAGCTTCATTGAATTAACCGATGACCGCGGGCCAGGCCTTTCGGGCATTCACCTTCGCGTCGCGGATAAAGCTGGGATTCAGCGCGACGCGGCCAGTCGAGGCTGTTTGGTCACCGACTCGAGCGTGACCGTTGGCGGCGTACACTGGCACTTGCACGTCTAGACCATATCATTACTTGCTGACTTGGTTCAGCCAATCCTTCTTAGATGCGCAGCATAACGTAACGGCCTGCCGCCCCGCAGGCCCTCGCAACAGACCCCTGCTAAGTCTCCTCTGGCGGTTGCGTCAGATACTCACTCAGCCCGTAACCTACGCGACCATCATCCAACGTGTAGCGCGTCATGCCTTCCCCAACATGGGTGTTCTGCCCGCCGCGACGATTACGTAGCGGGATGTAGCCCATTACCTGACCAGTAATTTGGCGGTAACGCCCATCTTCTAGCGTGCAGTCCACCAGCAGACGCTCATGAAACAGGGTGCCAGGTCGATAATCCGTCGTAATTTGCGCGGACTCGATCCGAACCAAGGTGTCCCCTTGTTGAAACAAGCCACGGCCGACACCCTCGCCATTCGTGGTAACGATCATTCCCAGATCGTCGCCAAAATTGCCGGTTAGCCAACGATACGACGGCGTTGCCTGCCAAAACCGTGGGCCCCAAGAATGATCCCGCAGCCCCCAGCCAGAAAAAGCAATCGGATTAGCTGAACCAAGGGTCAAATGCCCTTGAACCTTCATGTGCTGTTCAGTGTGAGAGCGGGCAAATTCGTTGCCGTCACCCGGCTCGCCCACATGCCCATATAAAGGCCCAACCGCTTGATGCTCCAGGTCAATGACCAAGGTCTCACGGGGATTGTTTTTGAATGCCTGTCCCGGATCCTGCATTTGCATCGGGTCGGTCATAAATAAAGCTGATCCTTCGTACCGCGTCCGCACTTTTTCGGCTGGCGTTTTGATCTCAATGCTCAGTCCGCCAGCATTCCAGGCATCATTGTGCGTGATCTCAGGTTTTTTATAGTTGAAGTAGGCGGATCCATCCGGGTTCCAAACGATGACGGTCATTTCCGCGTAACCTTCATTTGCTCGATTACCAATCCGAACAAAGCCGCCACGATTCTGCACCGGATCAAAAAAATTAAAATACACCGATTCATTAAAGTTCGGCTCGGGGCCAAGCTCATGGGTGTAATCATCTTCCGGTTTTATATTGCCTATAATACTTACCATATGAAGCTCCTAAATCGGGTTATCCAGCGTTTTGCCCGCGTAATGCTCGCGCCTAACGGCCCTCATAAAAACAGCTGAACACCTAAACCTATCAGAATCAACGTCGATGCCGAAACCCCATGACCGTCGAAAGTAATCTCAAGCCTTCTCAGGAGCGTATTTTCCTCTACCGGCCTACTGCCTTACGGCGTACAGCCCGTGCCCTACGCGGCTGAATTCGTTACAATAAGGCCCGGTTAAGGTATGAACCACTAGATCAAAGGAATCCAATATGTCTGAATCTGAACGTAAAGACAGCCCTGAACAAGCGCAATTTCGAAGCCAATGCCAAGCATGGCTCGCGAACAATCACCCTGGCAAACCACCGGTTACGATCCCTCAGGGCGCGCTCGAACTCAGCGACCCCGACGCCATGCAATGGCTGCAGCAATGGCAAAAGGCCGCCTATGATGCGGGCATGATCGGCTGCGACTACCCCGTTGAAGTCGGCGGCGGCGGTAAGGAAGGTCACCAAGGTATAGCCAACCAAGAGATGCAGCGCGCCAAGACGCCCTACTTACCCAATATTATCGGTATGGGCATGGCCGCGCCCACCATCTTTTTCCACGCTCAGGAGGACGTCAAGGCAGAACTATTACCCAAGCTCCTTTCTGGCGAACACATCTGGTGCCAAGGTTTCTCTGAACCCGGCGCGGGCTCCGATCTGGCAAACCAACAAACCTTTGCAGAAAAAGATGGCGACAATTGGATTATCAATGGCCACAAGGTGTGGACCTCGCTTGCGCACTTTGCCGACTGGATGATTTTGCTATGCCGTACCGACAAGAGCGATAAATATAACGGATTATCTTATTTTGTCGTGCCGATCAAATCAGCCCTTGGCAAGGGCGTGAAGGTCCAACCGCTCATTAAGATGACGGGCCAAACCGGTTTCAATGAAGTGCTATTCGAAAACCTGGTAATTCCTGACCGGTATCGGCTTGATGCTGTGGGTGCTGGCTGGAAGGTCGCCATGACGACCTTAGCCCACGAGCGCGGCGCAGGGCCCTTGGTCACGCCCGCTTCCGGCGGTATGGCAACCGAGGGCGAGACTGGCGTCTCTGTTAGTTCGGTCGGATCCTTAATCGATCTTGCGCGTTCGCACCAGCGTTTGGGTAAAACCGCCGCAGATGATCCAGTGCTGCGCGATGAAATTATCAAACTCATGATCCGGCGGGAATCTATTCAGCAAAACAATCGGCGCAGCGCTGTCGCTGAGTTAACCGATCATCCGATGCGCATTCCACTGCAAAGCAAGTTGGTTAGCACCGAATTCAATCAGGACTTAGCCGAGGTCGCCTACCGAGTAGAAGGCGCGGCAAGCACCCTGAATCGGAACGACCCGAATGCCCCGGCTGGTGGCCAGTGGCCTTTGGCGTACATGAACAGTTTTGGCGTCACCATTGCAGCCGGCGCGAATGAAGTGCAACGCAACATTTTAGGCGAGCGTGTGCTCGGCCTTCCCAAGTCGAAGTAGGAGATCACGATGGCTGAACAACCGAAAAATTTTGGCTTTGGCGAAGACGAAGTCATGCTCCGAGACTCGGCGCGAAAATTCCTAAGCGATCATTGCAGCAGCGACACGTTGCACCGTATGGTTGCAAGCGATTTCAATCTCGACCGCCCTAACGACTGCGTCTGGGACCAAGCGCTCTGGCAGCAAATTGTAGATCTGGGGTGGACCGCTGTATGTGTGCCCGAAGCAGCTGGGGGCATTGGCATGCCAGCGGTTGCGGCCATTGCGTTAGCGGAAGAAGTGGGTCGAACTGCTTTTCCGTCGCCGCTCATTGCAACCTTGAGTGCAACCTTTGTTCTAAACGCGTGCGACTCAGCGGCGGCGACCGACGCCCTCACCGCGATAGCCGGGGGCAAAGCTACCGCCCTTGCGCTCACCAATGCCGAGGGCGAATGGGACAGCGCGGCGACCGACGTTCGGGTTGATGCCGACGGGCGTTTGGAAGGTCTTGCAGCGTTCGTGCAAGATGCTCGCAAGTGCGCACAATTTATCGTGAGCGCGCGGAGTGACGCAGGCGTTGGTTTGTACCTCGTGTCAGCCGCGGCCGATGGGCTTACCCTCACCCCGGACAGCGTTATTGATCTGACGCGAGATCAAGCGCGGCTGACGTTCAAACAGGTCGACGCCATTGAGCTGGCGGCGCCCGGCACGGGCAGTGCAGCCATTGATGCAGCCTTACCAGGTTTGTTAAGCCTCGTTGCTGCCGATATGGTTGGCGCCGGCGAATGGCTGCTGCAAACGACCGTTGAATACGCTAAAACCCGCGTTCAATTCGATCGTCCTTTGGGCTTCTTCCAAGCCGTGAAACACCCGCTCGTCAATGTCATGTTGCAGATCGACAATGCCAAATCGCTTACCTACCACGCCGCCTGCGCCATAGACCATGAACCCGCTGAAGCCCTTCGCTTGGCCCGCATGGCCAAATCTGAAGCCAGCGACATGGCCGTCTTCAGCAGCAGCCGAGCCGTGCAGTTCCATGGCGGTATAGGTTTCACTTGGGAGTGTTACGTACACCTGTTCTTCAAGCGGCAAATGCACAGTCAAGTGCTTTACGGGGATGCAAAATATCAGCGGGCTTTGCTAGCCGATCTCATCATGGGTAAAGCCGCTTAGGTTAACGATACCGTACGGCATTATGCGCCAACCAAGCAGCCTTTTGGCGGCCTTGCGAGGGCGCGGGCCCGGCGCTGCGCCACGCCCGGCGGCATTGTCAGTCCCCGTTGGTTAGCCAAGCACATCAGCCATATCAGGGCGCCTGTAATCGATAGGCGCTCGCTGCTGTTCCACTGAAAACCGCCGTTTTTTCTGACTCGGACAGACCGAGTCGACTCGCTATCTTTTTAAAAAAATTCCACAACGTACGATAAGAAATACAGTCTTTATCCACGGGGAAATTGCTCTCAAACATACAACGCTCTGGCCCAAAGGCTTCCAGCGCATACTGATAGCGTGGCAATAACGTCTCGAGGAATCTGTCGGAGCCCCAAGGGCTATCGGTCTGATGCATGTGATAGGGCGGCTCCCAATCGTCCACCCGCATTTGAGCACCCCCTAGTTTCATGACGGCATTGGGGCAGGCCGCGACCGCGTCGATCGCCTTTCGCCAAGCGGTGATTTCATCGGCGTCGGCATCCGGGTCTATCCGGCCACCCAAATGATTGACGATAATCGTGACACCGGGACACCGATTGGCGAGATCAGCCAAGCGCGGCAAGCGCGTAAAATCCGGCGACCAGTTGTCATAACTCAAATCATACTTTTCAAGTAGCGCAAAACCCGCTAGAAAGGTTTCGTTAAGGTCCGATGGGAAAGCGCTGCGAATACCCCGAAAGTTTGAACTTGCCGCGAGATGCGACGTCAGCACCGCCTCTGCCCGGGCGCCCAACCTGAGGTCGGCCGTTGAGAAAATACCAGTACAGAGCCTGGCGGGGCCGTAGAGCCCCGAACGACTCATGGCGGCGATACCGTTTACAAACTCAGTCTCACCGATGCAGCGCATTTCTTTGGGCCCATCAGCTCGATAAAAAGCGCCACATTGTGCAAAAACCGTCTGCACAATGTTGTGTCCGCTGTCTGAGATATCTCGGCTAATCTCCTCGCATAAGTAAACAGCTTGTCGGAAGCCCATGCCGCTATTACGGCGCAGATCCCAAAGATGATGATGCGGATCAATGATCGGCAGATCCGGTTCAAGGACCGCTTCCGGTGTTTCTTTAGCAATCCAGCCTTCTATGTCTGCATTTTCAATAATACTCATGTCGCGGCCCTCTCCGGTTGGGTGACCGAATCTCCATCACCATAAACAGACACAGAAACTGTTTGATCTGCCTTATCCATCTTCTGCCACGTTTTCGTGGCGCCAGAGGATTGATCTCCCGCAAAAGCCGGCGGATTTATCTCCCGCAGGAGCCCGGCGGATTTATCCCCCGCAGGAGCCCGGCGGATTTACCTGCCATAAAAAACCGGCGGCTTCTTCTCGACAAAAGCCTTGGCAGCCGCTTTGTGATCTTCGGTCATAAAACATCGCATCATGTGCATTGCTTCACGATCAAACACGTCGGCGAGCGTACCGTTTTGAGCGGTGTTCAAATTCTTTTTCATGTAACCCACCGCAACCGTCGGCAGGTTTGCCAACGTCTGGGCATAGGCTTTGGATTCAGCATCAAACACATCCGCGGAGGCCACTTTATTCACCAGGCCCATTGCAAAGGCTTCCGCCCCACTGATCACATCCGCTGTAAAATAAAGCTCACGTGCCTTTGCCGCGCCCACGAGGTAGGGTAAAAAATATGAACCGCCGTAGTCACCTGAGGCGCCAATTTTTGAAAATGCTGTCGTGATTTTAGCGGTGTCGAGGGAAAAGCGCAGATCACAGGCTAAGGCCATCGACAAGCCAGCACCCGCCGCCGCGCCAGGAATAATCGCAAGCGTTGGCTTTGGCATCTCGTGCAGCCAACGTGACAGCTCCATGCCTTGTCTTAAATTGTGCACGCGCTCTTCAAGAGACGGGATCGTGCCGCTACCGCCTGCATTATCGGAGGCGAACCCTTTAACATCCCCGCCCGAACAAAAAGCACCGCCTGCCCCGGTGAGCACAACACACCGTACCGCTGGGTCAGCCGCAACCCTCGGGATAGCTTCATTCAGGGCGGCCATCATGCTCCCGCTCATCGCGTTTCGAGCCTCTGGTCTATTCATAGTGAGGGTACAAACCCCAGCGTCAAGGGTTTCGATCAAGTGGTCTGACATAGTGGCTCCAATGGCTTGTTCAACATTCGTTTGACGCCCAGCATACCGTGCTTTGTTTTAAAAATAACCCCCAACGCGCCGCGCGCGGAGGGCGCCCTGAGCAACATCAATCGATGATCGAAATAATGCAGAGGGGCCAAACTTGCGATGGGATATTAAATCGGGAATTCTTTGCGTGCGTTGCGGCGGACGACGCGGCGACCGCTAATTTCTGACAGGGAGCCGCCACGGTTACCGGCGTTTTACCCGCTCGGTTTGGTGAAAATTAAGATGTGCTGCTGGGGCAACACATCCAGAACCTCGGGCCCTCTAAAGCCCAGCGCACGGATCTCTTTACCGGCTTGCTGCACTGTCATTTTGTGCAAGCGCTTGATGGGGACTGACGCATCCTCGCCCCGGTATTCAATCAGCACCAGCTGCCCACCTGGTTTCAAGGCCTCGAACAAACCCTGCCCCATCTCAACGGGATGCGAGAACTCATGGTAGGCATCGACAATAAAGGCAAGATCAATACTGTTCACAGCGAGATTCGGACTATCAATGCCGCCCAAAACAGGTTCAACATTGGCAATGCCCGATTGAAGGATGCGCTTTGAAATGATCTCCAGCATTTCCGGCTGGATGTCGACGGCCAAAACGCGCCCTTGTGGCACCCGCTGCGCAATCGGAAAACTAAAATAACCAGTGCCCGCGCCAATATCCGCCACGACGAAGTCAGGCTCAAGCGGCAGACTGGCAATCAGTAGGTCCGTACGCTCTTCGATGCGCCGGCCACCGCGTTCTAGCCATGACGCCCCTTGATGACCCATCACGTGAGAGATTTGTCGCCCCATGTAGACTTTCCCGATGCCATCTCTGTCCGGCGCAACCATCCGATACGGCGCCTGCGCCGGCTGACCCGCAGCGCAGGTCGCACTAATCACGAGCAAGCAAATCCCTGGGCGCAGCCAAGCCAGCATCCGGTTGATCACGTTTGAGACAGATCAGACGAGTCCGGCGCAGCCTGCACATCGAATTCGATCGAGCCGACCTGAATCTCAAAGGTGCCATCCTTACCGTCTGCCAAGATCAAGCCCATTCCCGCGATATCCGCTGCGGCCAAAGGGCCTTGATCCATCCGCCGCCCGCGCCAGGACGCATAAAATTCAGGGATTTTGAGTTCAACGGTCTGCCACTCATCGGCTGCAGTACTAAATGCGTGTTGATACGAGACCCGCCGTCCAGCCGCATACAGCCGAACACTATAGGTCCGACCGTCGCCCTTCACGGTCAACCGAACGAGTGTCGCAGAGGTCAGGTCGAGGCCCATACGATCGCTGCGCAATGAAGCGAAGCCGCCCCCGTTGGTATTCAACCGCCCGCTAAAATGCAGCCCCTGGCCGACGCGTTTTATTTGGCTCGACGAGCGCCCCCCCATCACCGTGTCATTTACCACCTGCCACCGCAGTCCAGGTGCCGCGTTGTTCAGACCCAATATCCGCAAAGGCTCCGCTAGGGTATCGCCGCTAAATAGCGTCATTAGCAACGCAATCGCTTTCAAGTTGTTTTTCATTCAAGGTTTACCTCGCTTGGACCGTGGTTTGGATCTTTTTTTGACTACCGGTGACCATTCTGAACGCCTCTTTTCTTTTTAGGCTGCTGATCCCGAGTACCTTTACGTTGTTTTAGGGTAAACGGTTGTCCGAGACGCGGTGATCGCCAGGCAGCCCAGGCGCTCGATCACACCCCGTCGGCCGACCAACGCCACCACTGGACGATAGGTGCAAAGCGGACAAGCGGCTCATAA
>JAQWWC010000330.1 GCA_029249645.1 Pseudomonadales bacterium | reverse complement strand
TTGGTTAAAAGCCAACTGCTCTACCAACTGAGCTAACGGCCCTCGTAAAGGCGCCCATGATACCGATTCGTACTGAAAACTCAAGATCTATGTCTGAAGGATTGCCTTGATGACCGCGCGTGCCTGATTGGCCTCGCCGAGTGACATGAGGGTACCCAGTCCACCTGGATTGATCACATTGATCTCGATGACATACGGGTAGACCAGATCAATTCCAATGAACTCAGCTCCGAGCTCTGAACAATAGGCGCCGAGTTTTAAAGCGAGTGCCTGTTCAGCTTTGGAGAGGGTGGTTCGTTCTGCTTGACCGCCTTGCATCAAGTTGGTCCGATGATCAGTGTCTTGGCGGCGAAGGTAGGCGCCGATCAGGCGGCCGGCCGCCATTAAGACACGCTTTTCACCGCGGTCTATATCCGGAATGTGTTCTTGTAGAAGCAAATAGTGATCCGCATTTTGGCCCAACAGATAGCGAATGAGGCCTGGATAATCGTGAGTCTTCTTATTGAGTAAAAATATGCCTTGCCCGAGACTGCCAGCCGCTGGCTTTAGAATCCACTCTCCGCCGCGTTCAATGATGTCGATGAAGGTCTCAGCTTGGTTGCTGGCAAATGTTTTAGGGTGTTGAAACAGATCGCCTAGTTGCGTCAGACCGTATTTACTTCTGAGGTAAAGAAGCGCCGCTGTGCTGTTAATAACGCGCGTTCGGGTTTCAAGAATTTTGAGGAGCTGAATCTTGTCCAGAAAACTGTTGCGCTTACCGAGGGACAGTAACCAAACCAGGTCAAAGTCACGGCAAGCTAATGTTTGATTGGCGTTTAGATCGCTCTGAAAGGATTGTGGCGATACTAGTCTTTGGCCACGGGTGAGTACTTCACCGTCAACTAGGCTTAGCTGATCTATGTGACCCCAGGCAACGTCAACACCTGCCGCTATCGCAGCGGTGGTAAGCAATGCTAAATTGCCGTCTTCTTTGACATCAAGCGGTTGGGTAAGAAACAATAGCTGCATGAGGGTATTGTCGGTTACCCCTTGCATAATTACTACCAAGTAAGCGTTTGGTGCCTTACGGTAAGGAGCCAATTTGCTGACGAAATGGCAGACATTGGAAAACGTTATGAATATCACTATTCCACAGCATCCCGCGCCACATGGGCTCAGTAGCTCAGAAAAAGCGGCTTTGGTGACCCGAATTAAAATCTTGCTCGAGCAGCATAATGCAACGCTGGTGGCGCATTACTATACCGATCCAGACTTGCAGGCCTTAGCAGACGAAACTGGCGGTTGCGTTGCCGATTCTCTAGAAATGGCGCGATTTGGTGCGATGAGTTCTGCGCAGCGGATTGTTGTTGCAGGGGTTCGCTTTATGGGAGAGACCGCAAAGATTCTGAGTCCGGATAAAACCGTCTTGATGCCAACCTTGGAAGCGACCTGTTCCCTGGACTTAGGCTGCCCGATCGATGCCTTCGAGGCTTTTTGCGACGAACACAGCGATCGAACGGTTGTGGTCTATGCCAATACGTCGGCTGCGGTCAAGGCGCGCGCCGACTGGGTGGTGACCTCCAGTATTGCGCTCGACGTCGTTGAGCATTTGAGCGATCAGGGTGAGAAAATATTATGGGCGCCCGATCGGTATTTAGGGGCCTACGTTCAACAACAGACGGGGGCTGATATGTTGCTCTGGGATGGCGCATGTGTTGTTCATGAGGAGTTTAAAGCCCGTGGGATCGCGGATTTACTGAAGGTTTATCCTGATGCCGTGGTCTTAGTCCATCCGGAATCACCTGAAAGTGTTGTTGCGATGGCAGACGTCGTGGGCTCGACGTCACAACTGATTAAAGCAGCGGTTGAAATAGACGCCGAGACCTTTATCGTGGCAACGGATCGCGGAATTTTTTACAAGATGCAACAGCAAGCGCCAGATAAGCGCTTCTTAGAGGCGCCGACGGCAGGTAGTGGCGCAACTTGTAAAAGTTGTGCCCATTGCCCTTGGATGGCCATGAACAGCCTTGAACAGGTTGAGCACGCTCTACTGATGCAAGATCAAGAGATTCTTGTCCCGGTTGAATTGGCGGCAAAGGCTTTGGTGCCGTTGCAACGTATGTTGAATTTCAAGGCTTAAAACGAAGAGTTTGGTGCCGAAAAGCACGAGCAAAGACTACTGCGAAGCTTGGTTTTGTAACATCCAAATTTCATCAATTCGCTGTTTGATTCTGGCGCTGAGTTGAAAATTCTGGCGAACTAGCGGTAGTGCGTACCCTAGTTGTTTCGCGGCGCCGTCTAAGTCGCCGTTGAGCAGAAAGTATTCTGCTCGAGCTTGGTGAACACCAGGGATATCATTGGCCAAACCCAGGCTCTCTGCCAGTTGATACCAAACTTGGTCATCCTGGGTGCGCGCGAGAACCAGTTCGTTTAGCACCTCGCTCGCAAGATCTGGACGCTCTGATTGGTTGAGCAGTTTTGCGTAGATCACCGTTACTGGATAATTGTTTGGATTAATCGCAAGCACGCGACGCGCAGTCGCGAGCGCCTCGGATAACTGTAGGCTGTCTGCCAAACGCTCTATTTGAGCGAGTTCTAGGGCGATGTGGTTTGGATACTGCGTCAGCAGGTTATCGAGTAAGACTTTAGCCTCATTAAATTGTTTTGCTTTGGTATAGGCCAGTGCTAATCCATATTGGGTCGCGCTCAAGGCGGCGCCTTGTTTTACCGCTGCATTTTTTTCAAAGCGGTTGATGACGTTTTGGATCAGCTTCGTGTTAGAGACCATGACCCGAGCACGGATGAGTTGGTAATCAAAATCGGGTTCCCATTTTTTCTTGGCGAGGCTTTCTGTTTGATTGTAGGCGTCGCTGATTCGGCTTCGGGTTACAGGATGGGTTCGAAGGAACTCAGGGACTTGTTCGCCACTGCCGCGGTTAAGTCGATCAAGCCGTTCAAACATATACGCCATTGCTCTGGGATCAAGGTTTGCCCGGGTCATCGTGCTGATTCCAATTCGATCGGCCTCAGATTCTCGCGTTCTGCTGTAGCTTAGCTGCTGCGTGCTCGCGATGCCTCGACTGGTTGTGACTGCTGCCATGCCAGCCTCGGCACCTGCTGTTGCGGCAAGGATCACGCCGGCGAGCAGCCCTGCAATTGAAATAACACCTGCCTTTTTACTGGCCTCGATACCTCTTGCAAAATGACGCTGGCTAAGATGTGCGAGTTCGTGCGCCAGAATGGCTGAAAATTCATGCTGGGTCTCTGCGTGGAGAAATAGACCGTGGTTGATCCCCAGCACGCCGCCGGGCGCAGCAAACGCATTAATCGATGCGTTGTCGATCAGTGTTATATACAAACGGCGGTCCTCAAGATCACTATGTTCCGCTAATGCGAATATGAGGTGTTCGAGATAGTCGATGACCAGAGGATCCTGATAGCCAGGGGTTTGCGCTCGGACAGCTCTTAAAAATCGCTGACCAAGATCATGCTCAAAGGCAAGTGAGGTGGTTGCTGGACTGCTCCCGCCAAGTTCAGGCAGGTTTAAGTCGTTGTTCGCGGACTTAGCCGTCATCGCAAACAGCACAAGCCCGGCGCATCCGGCACGCAAGAGGAAGTTGATGAGGTCACGCGATGTCATACCGCTATGTTCGCAGGGGTAAGCCCTTGAGTTCAACCTGTATCATTGGCTTTGGCCTGATATACTTTTTGAGTCAGTCTCCAAAGGATGTCGTTGTGAATTTAGAGTGTGATGATCCTGTGCCGTTAGATACGAAAGGATTGAATTGTCCGATGCCTTTATTAAAAGCCAAACAGATGCTCAATAAGCTGGTTGCAGGCCAAGTGCTTTTGGTTGAATCAACTGACGCGGGTTCTG
>JAQWWC010000329.1 GCA_029249645.1 Pseudomonadales bacterium | reverse complement strand
GGGGTCCATCTGATTCAAGACAATCGCCATAGCGAAAATGAAGGATGGCTGGTTTTTGCCGGCGCTTCGCGTTTGCCTTTTTTTGTGGTGGCCGCAGGACGACCATCTTATTGGGATCGCTGGCACCAGGTTTCTGCTAGCCCGATTCATCTCGCCTTCGCGGCGTCCAATCGGCAGGCCGTTGATGAGTTCCATCGGCGAGGGCTTGCCCTGGGTGGAACGTGCAATGGTGCGCCCGGTGAGCGAAGCGCTGGTATGGATGGGAAGGGTTATTATGCCGCCTATGTCGTTGACGTTGATGGTAACAATATTGAGGCCGGCGTTAGGCGCCCGTAATGCACGGACTCAGTTGAATCTTCTAGGTTCAGGGTTGTGATGGGCAAGGGCGGATTAGCGTTCAAAAAGGAGTCATCGATTTAATCCAGGCTGACTCTGCGTGCCTCGCTGAAGGATGCGCCGAGGCACTCTCCGAAGCCGTTCAGCAAGGCTACTCTACAGATTCAGGATAATAGGCGGATTTGAATCGCGTCAAAAATGGCACGAGGTTCTGGGTGTCCTCGATGAGAGATTTCATAGGGCTATTGAATTCAACGTAATAGATATTGGCTAGCAATGAATAGACCGTTGCGTCGGTCAGACTGGGCAAGTCGCCAAAAAAATAAGATTGTTCTGCCAACAAATCAGACAAGGCTTGAATGTCCCGCGCAGCAATAGCTCTGATCTCCGCCTCGCAATGCAAGCCCATGCCGTGACCTATAAGCTGTTTTTTGACGGCGCGTTTAGCAAAGGGCGCGAGCAACGCGCGCATAGGCTGCGGAATGTCGCCTAGGACTGAGCTTTTGAGGATTCCCCAATTTTCAGGTCGGCACCAGCGATCAAAGACCATGGCCCAGTACAAGTTCTCTTCAATTAGGCGCTCGATTGTGACCGCAGTTCCGCGGGCGTTGCGGCTTAAATGCCGGTCTGGATCGACGCTGTAGATGGCCTTTAGACGTTCAATAATCAGTGATGAATCACCATGGGTTTCGCCATCCAAGGTGATCCAGGGTGCTTTGCCTTTGGGTCCGCCGAAAGGGGTTGCTGCGGTGATTGCCTCGTGCGGAACTTCAACGATTCGTAAGAAGGCATCGAGTTTGAGGCAGAATGGACTGACACTGGGTAGGCCCCAGCGTCCGGGTAAATGATAAACGGTGAGATGCGTCATAACTTCCGTCCTATTGTTATTGCCCTTCCCGTCATGCTCGTGCTTTGGGCCTTGACCCCAACAGCCTAACGCTTAAAGCCAGCCTTGAGGCGATCATTCATATCGGGTGCGACCCCAGGTCCGTTTTCGCGCTCTTCAATCAAGCCGTCATTTAAAAAATTATTTTGTCCCACATTGATAAGGGCCTTGTCAGCTCGTAGGGTGTGCCAGGAGTTTCGGGTAAAGCTTTCTGCCATCTCGATTGCGGCGTTAAGCAGATCGTCATCTGGCACGCACAGGTTGGCGATCCCAAGATTGACGGCTTCCTGACCGTTGATTGTTCGGCCGGAGAACATCATTTCTTTGGCCTTCACCAAACCAATGCGTCTTGGGAGACGTTGACTCATGCCCCAGGTTGGCGCCATGCCCCATTTGCCATGGGTGTCGGCAAGCTTGGCAGACTCACCGGTGATCATCAGATCGCAAGCCAATGCCAGCTCTAAGGATCCGGTGTAACAATGCCCCTGAACCGCAGCAATGACAGGTTGTGGCAGACGCTCGATTGCCTCGAGGGTTTCTGCCTGAAAGTGAGCGGACGGCGGCTTTTGCCCTGCCTGGATCGCTTTTAGATCATTACCGGCAGAAAATGACCGGCCTTCTCCGCGTAGGATCACGCAGCCGACAGAGTCTACTTCTTGGGCAATGCGGTCAATTTCTGCTCGTAAGGCCACGAACAATGCCGGGCTGAGTGCGTTAAGTGCGTCGGGTCGGTTTAGGCTTAGGATGGTAATGCCACGGTCTCGGTCTTCTCTTAGGATATCAGTCATTGCGGTGTGCTCTTAATTTCGGTTTTTTTCGGCCGGTTACGCCAACCTGAGGGAAAGACTAGCAGATTGCGGATGCCGCGGTGAAGCCGCTGGCTTTGCGCTGGTCCGGAAGCATAAATGTGACGAGCCTTAAGCCCATTTAAGCAGACTGGTCGAGTAGGGTTGATTGGGTGGCCAAGGTGCACGCACCGCATTTGCCACAACTTCTCGGCAAATTATTTTCCGAGTTCATCGAACTCTGTAGAAAATTAGGCTAAGGTCAGCGATCGTGAGAAGCAGGCCAAATGGAGCAGATAGCATGGTGATACTGAAACGCATCGGAGTCATTGGGCTTTGGGTGTTGCTGATTTTTTTTACGGCGGTTGTAACCGCCGCTTATAAGCAACGGTTTGAAGATGGACCGAATCGGGTGTTCTCGGGTGGGCCTTTAATTTCCGGTGAGTTGTATCGCGGGTCGGAACCCGACTGGGCGTTTGTTAACGAGGTGCCAACCCTTGAGCTTCAGCTGCTGAATCCAGCGCAGTCGCGTCGAATTTGGGTTGCCTCGGTCCAGGGCAAAATGTATGTCTGGTCGGGCTACATGAATAGCGTTGTAGGCCAACTTTGGAAAAGTTGGCCTGCGCAAGCCGAGCTCGATGGTCGTGCGGTGGTACGCATTGATGGCATCCGGTACGAGCGGCGTTTGGCGCGAATTAAAACAGGCCCGATTCTGGATGAACTAATGGCAGTTGTGAGTAAAAAGTATCCCTCACGAGCATCCGGTGCTGATGTCGAATCAGGTAATGTCTGGGTCTTCGAAGTAGCGCCACGTCTGACTGCGGATGTTGCTGCAGGAGACCAATCATGAAAAATATATTTGTTCGAATTGGGTTGGTCGTGGTTGCGACCGCTGTGTGCACTTGGATTGTTCCTGGCATCGATGACGCGATCGAGTCTGTATTTCAGATTCTGGTCCTGATTGCTTCGACGTAAGCCGAGCCTTTCTGCCTCATTAGGATGTTGTCTTATGGCGCTTAAGCCAACCATTTTTAAGTTCAATATTGCGCTGTCGAATGTTGACCATAACCAATATCTTGATCTGAACCTTACTGTTGCCCAGCACCCCTCCGAAACGGCAGAACGAATGATGGCGCGGGTACTCGCTTATTGCCTGAATGCATCTGAAGATCTAGAGTTTGCTCGGGGATTGAGCGCGAGTGATGAGCCGGATATTTGGCAGCGCAGTCTGGATGGCCGTATTTTGAAATGGATTGAGATTGGTGAGCCCGTTGCGGAGCGCCTGCGCAAAGCCAGTCACATTGCCGAGCAAGTTAACGTTTACTGCTTTAACACCAAGGCGGACCTTTGGTGGGCCCGGTCTGAAAAAGAAATCACGGCTGCAAAGGTGCAGGCGATTCAGTTCGACTGGAGTCAAATCGTTGAATTGGCCGGATTGCTCGCTCGGACCTTGCAATTGAGTATTACGGTGACGGACCAGTCGGCGTTCATTGCGTCTGATTCCGGATCGGTTGAAGTCAGCTGGCGGTTATTAAACTCGGTCTAAAGGAGCAGATGTCTTCGTCCGAAAATCAACCGAGGTATAAGGGCGTAACCGCTGTGAACCCCCCGCACCCTGATGGGAAAACGTCTTTCTACGGCAAATGTGGATGTTGCTACGCCAAACTGTCACTTGCAACGAAGTAAGAAGGGTCTTCTAACACGCTGACCTCGACTAAGTTGCCAGCCTTGCGCAGCAACGTTCGGCATTCTGCGCTGAGATGGCGAATGTGCAGGACCTTGCCGGCTTGGGTGAACCGCTCCGCCAGCGTATCAATGGCCTCAAGACCCGAATGATCACAAACCCTTGAGTCTTTAAAGTCGATGACAATATCTTGGGAGCCCTGTTCAACATCGAATTGATTTAGGAAGTGAGTCACCGAACCAAAAAACAATGGGCCATTGACCGTATAGGCATCCCAGCCATTGTCTTCTCTTGAAAGGGTGATTTTGACGTGCTTAGCATGCTCCCAGGCAAATACCAGGGCGGCGACGATGACGCCAACCACCACGGCAACCGCAAGATCTGTGGCAACGGTCACGCCAGAGACCAAGATCAGCACAAAGGCATCAGATTTAGGAATCTTGCGAATAATTCTGAAACTAGACCATTCGAAGGTGCCGATGACGACAATAAACATGACACCGACGAGTGCCGCGAGTGGAATTTGCTCAATCAAGCTGGAGCCGACTAAGATAAACATCAATAGACAAAGCGCCGCGGTAATCCCCGACAATCGGCCACGGCCGCCGGCGTTTACGTTGATCATACTCTGACCGATCATCGCGCAACCACCCATGCCGCCAAAAACGCCGGTCACGGTATTGGCAACGCCTTGGGCAATGCACTCCTTATTCCCGCGGCCTCGAGTCTGGGTCAGTTCATCCACCAAGCTGAGCGTCAGGAGCGACTCAATTAAGCCAATGGCTGCCAAAATAAAAGCATAAGGCAGGATAATCCAGAAGGTTTCGAGATTTAGCGGCACCATGGGCAGATGGAAGCTCGGGAGTGAGCCGGCGATTGAGGCCACATCACCGACCACCTTGGTATCGAGATCAAGCCCAAGGACTACGAGCGTCACGGTAATAATGGCGACAAGTGACGATGGCACAGCCGTGGTGAGCTTGGGCAGATACTGGATGATGAGCATGGTTAGCCCAACTAAGCCGAGCATCGTGTAAAGCGGCATCCCGCTGATCCAGGCGACGTCCAGGATGGTATCTTGCAGCCACGTATCTTGGAGCCAGCCCGCGCCCCCCGGTACTCCGAACTGACCGAGTTGTGCTAAAAAGATGACAATAGCGAGGCCGTTGACGAACCCGAGCATCACAGGGTGCGGCACCATGCGAATGAATTTTCCGAGCCGGAAGGCGCCTGCGGTAATTTGGATCACGCCCATCAGAACGACCGCAGCAAACAAATATTCAACGCCATGATCCGCGACCAATGCGACCATCACTACGGCAAGCGCACCGGTTGCGCCGGATATCATGCCTGGCCGACCACCAATCGCGGCGGTTATCAGGCCAACCATAAAAGCGGCATATAAGCCGACCATTGGCTCAACACCCGCCACAAACGCAAAGGCAATGGCTTCTGGCACGAGGGCTAGGGCGACCGTTAGACCGGATAAAACGTCATCTTTAATACTGTGACGGCGTCGATGAATTAGTTCAAACATAGGGTCTCGATTGTGAGGGTTAAACCGGCCTTCAAATGAGACCGAGCGGGATGCCATTTGGACATTCCGCATGGGGCAGCAATCCGCCTATTGACGATGCACTGCTCGGGCGTTTCAAATTGAATCAGGCAATATCGAGTTGCACATCGACCTAAGGGTTGGATGCGTTGAGCGATATTTTTGTGTCGGGTTTGACAATGACCCAGCGTTTAAAAAACGAGGTGGCATAGCGGCTAACCAGCGGCTGGCGGGCGATCCAATACAACCCTCCGAAAGGCGCGCATTCTAGGTGATGGGTAAGATCACTTCAAGGTATTGGAGACAATCCTCAAGATTTGCGGGTCTCAGGATCAAATCAAACCCCTTTATGGGGGACCGTTGCGCCTACTCCCGATGCGGGTTACTCGATGATGTTCGTCTGGGCAGTGGTTTGGCGGCGAATTGACCCCCGAAAAACCACAAAGGACTGGATGCGACGAGCGCCTTAACGGCTTCAGTCCGAAAAATATTCGTCTTTAAATACCGATGCGCTACTGCTCAGAAACCACAACGCGAGACAGCGCGTAAATGCCTGGGCAAAGCGCCAAGCGCATTATTCATGGTGCCCGATTTTGAGCTTAATGAGCGGTAGCAGCTCGGTCTCTGTGTCCATCAATGTGTTTTGGCCTGTCGCATCATTTTAGTCTCAGTCAGCGGACATGAAAGGGTAAGGATTTAAATAGGCGGGCAGCGATGGCAACCAAATCTCGTTTAAGCATAGCCAAAGTGGGTTGATGAAAACCGGCGTCTATGGGATCAGCTGGACGGAACTCTTTTTTGGACCCCTTGTGCCGCTGTTCCGAGGCGAAATTGGGATCGGTGTGCTGCATTGGATCCTAACCGTTTTGACAGCGGGATTATGGTGGATTGCGATGGTATTTATGGATAACAAACAGTGTATGACACAGAATATTGACATCCGGCTGGGTCCTGGCCGGTAATGAGTCAGACAACGCCGCTGCCAGAGCCCCCTTTGGGATGGCGATCTCGTAAGGTGCAATGCGCGAGTTCTGGGATGATCTGTTTCTGACCAAGCCATTTCGAAAGCATAGCGACTGCAGCGTACAGGTGGTGCGCGAAAGCTCGGCCGGCTCGCAGAGGCCTAAGTGGCTCAGAGTGACCGGCATAACCCCATGATTAGGCAACACCGGCTTGCGAGCGCGGCGCTGTTCTAACGTCACGCTCATGGTTACCCAAGGGTTTAGCCCGCGCAATGCCAAGGGCGGTACGACCCAGCGATGCTCATAAACAGGCTAGCCAGTCATTAGCCCGCATAAGCCCCGGTTCGGTACTTCAACATTTGTCCGGATCCTTTCATTTGGTGCTGACCGTCCTGCCACGCGATTTTTCCGTTTACCAAGACTGTGCGGATGCCGGCCGCCAGTTGTTGCGGCTCATCATAGGTTGCAGTGTCTTGCACGGTTGCGGGATCAAAGAGCAATAGGTCCGCTTGAAAGCCTGCTCGAATCATACCGCGCTGGGCCAGACCAAAGGTCGCCGCCGGCAGCGAAGTCATGCGTCGAATGGCCTCTGGCAGCGACATGAGCGCTCGTTCACGGACATAGTGGCCTAAAATTTTTGCAAAGGTGCCATACAATCTTGGATGGGGTTTGCCGCGCAGGTTTGGGATGCCGTCTGAGCCCACCATCATGTCTCGCCATCGAAGATTATGCTCAACATCCTGCTCATCGATGATGAATTGAATACAAATCGTATCGGCGCCGCGCGGCGCCGTTAAGATGTCGCGCACAAGATCGGTGATGTCCACATCTTGAGCCTTTGCGATATCTTTTAACATTTGACCTTCGTATTCACGATAAGCCGGACAACTGGCAATTCGGATGACTTCGGCGAGATCACGATTGATGCGGTCAAGATTAAAGTATTCGATCATTCGGCCGCTGCCCGCCGTGTACGGATAAACATCCAGCGATACTCGCTGGCCTGCTGCAATCGCGGCATCAATTCGAGCAAGCGAGGGCACGACCTTTCCCCAGTTCGCTGCCCCAGCGGCTTTATGGTGGGAAATATGAGTATGGACTTTGGCTTCAACTCCAATTAGCAGCGCTTCTTCCACCGCGTCCAGAAGGTGATCGCCTTCGTTTCGCATATGGGTTGTATAGAGCGCGTCCGCGCGTCCGGCAAGTTCGGCAAGGATTACGATTTCTTCGGTTTGACTGTATCGCCCCGGATGGTAAATAAGGCCTGTTGAAAACCCGCAAGCGCCTTGTTCAAGTGCCCGCTCAACATGGCCGCTCATAGCCTTTAAATCTCGTTGGCTTGGCGCTTGCTTGGGGTCGTCCATTACCAAGCTTCGGATGGTGTTGTGACCCACAAGCATCATGTTGTTGATCGCGGGCGCGCCGGCCAGAACGGCATCAAAGTAGCCGCTCAAATCGGTGAAGGCGCCATTGAGTCCGGATAAAATGCCGCCACTGGCTTTTCTTGGGTCTGATTCCGGATCAAACGGGATTGCGCTGAAGCCGCAGTTACCGCTGACGACCGTTGTGACGCCTTGGGACAACTTAAACGTCATATCGGGATGACGAAGAAAGGCGCCATCATCATGCGCATGGGTATCGATGAGCCCCGGGGTCAGCACGAGTCCGGTGCCATCGATTTCGTGATGGGCTGGGCCTGGTTCACCGATCAGCGTTATTTGATCGCCTTCGATCCCGACGTCGGTGACAACCCCGGCACTGCCGCTGCCATCGATGACTTCAGCGCCTCGGATTACAAGGTCAAGCATTGGGGTCTCCTTATCATTGGCCAAGTAGCGCCGAGCATTTAGTCTATTTCAAATTGTCGTGAATAAAATCCCTGTGGGCTAAAAAAATTTTGCACAATCAGGCGTTCACAAATTGCTTTTCAGCGCGTTGGCGGTGGTCTTTGCCGTTCACCGCGGTTCTGCACAAGCAGTTGCGTTCAATGGGTAGTGGTTGAGCGTGTCAGCGTGCCAGCGTGCCGCTTCAGCTTAACCTTGCGCCCATCTCAGTAGATGGGCGCGGACGACTTCAGGCGCTTAAAGTAGGCCCCTTTAGCGCTTTGCAAAGGGGCGCAAAGGGGCGCAAAGGGGCGCAACCGGGCCCGCTGATGCTGAGGCCAATCTCAAAGGTCGCAACTCCTCCGTAATCTTGCGGCCCTCGTAATTGATGCACCAGCACTTGCCGAGCCGTCTTGTTTGGACGGCTTTCTTGCGCCTTCGAAACGGGTTACCGTGAAGACTTCGCCAAGGACTGAGGATGCTGAGGATGCCACGACAAGATATCACACCGATCAACGACCAACTCGCAGATATTATTGTGCGGGCAGATGAGCCCTGGATCGAAACCCAGCCCGGGATGGCTTGGATTAAAGTGCTTTGGACCGGCCCTGAAACGGGTCGCTGGGCGGCGCTGTTTCGGTGGAAAAAAGGCTACGTTGCATCGCCCCATAAGCACTTATCGGATGCCCACACCTACGTATTAAAAGGCAAGCTGCAGGTGCGCGATGGGATTCTGAACGCTGGCGATTATGACTACGAACCCAATGGCGTGCTACATGATGAGACGATTGCATTAGAAGATACGGAGTATTTATTCATCTGTGATGGGCCTGTTGTGTTTTTTGATGATGAAGGGTTAACCAGCTATCTCAGTTGGGAAGAAATGGCGCGCATGCAGGCCGCCGCGAAGGGTGCTGTTTGAGCGTTTAAAAAATCTTTACGGAAATGAGCGCGAGCCTTACCCGCTGGGCCGTCAACGCGGTCCTTGCTGGCTGGTCTCTCGGTACAACCTTTCAGTCAGTTTAAACGTTCGGCGTGAGGCGATCGCGCCTGCGCAATCAGTTTCATGATGCCGAAGGTAGCATACCTCCAAATACGGTAATCCAATGGCTGAGACCGCTGCGGCTGCCCCGATAAATTAGCAATCAAGTGATGGGTTAACGCGCGTCCTAAACAACGCTAGGGACTCGTTCGAATCGCACGAAAGTCGGCATAGCCGCGAACGGGCTGCCAGATGAAACCTTTTAAGTTCGGCTGAATGACCGCCGCCCCATAAGGCTCGAACAGTGGTAAAACCGTGACGCGTTCGGTAAAGAATTGATGCACTTTGTGAACCTGCTCGACCCGGTCCGCTTGATGGATCGCTGCGCGGGCCTGATAGTAAAGCGCGGCCATGTCGTCGCCAGCATAAAGGCCTTTGAAGACGCGACGAAAATTAGGGTCTCCCATAAAAGAGATTTGATCCATGGGGTCATCAACATCTACTGGCCACGTGATGAGGGTCATGTCTGAGGTTCCTGCGCGCCACTTTTCAACCATTCGCTGTGTGGTTTGCGGATCAATTAAAAGCTCGATGTTCAGATGGGTGCTCAGGCGGGCCTGAAGGTACTCGGCGACCCGGCGATAGAGCGTGCTGTCGTTAATGGTTAGGGTCAAGCGTGGTCTAGCGGGTAAGTTCATCTCGGCTCGCGCCCGTGCAAGATGTTCTTTTGCGGCGTTGACATCTGGTCGATGACGGCTCGGCGGACGCGCCGTTAGGTAGGGCGTATCACCGATGGTCAACCAGTCGTGAAACATCGAGTCAGCGACGCGGGTGCCCGGGCTTGCGACCACTTTATTGACCAGTTCATCCTTGTCGATCACCAAACTAATGGCCGTGCGAAGCGATTGATTGGCGCTGAGCATGCCGTCGACATGACTGAATTGAATATGGAACAGATGCCCAGTTGGAAAGCTCTTTACGCGCAACCGATCATCCATGGCAGCTTTCAGAGTATCGCGGTCGAGGCGCGCAATGGCCAGCTCACCGGCGCGGAAGAGGTTGAGCTGCGTTCTGGGGTCCGCACTGATATGGTCAAAGGTAATGGCCGTGAGTGCGACTGCGTCGTGCCGCCAGTAGTGAGTGTTTTGAATCAGTTCAAGGCGCTTGCCTCGTTGCCAGTCCGTGATTTTAAACGCGCCGTTAGCAAGGTGAGTCTTAGGACCGGTACCAAACTGGTCGCCAGCGGCCTCATAAAAGGCTTGGTTGATCGGGTAGAAGATCGAGTTGGTCATGAGCTTCAGGCACCAAGCGCAAGGGTGTGCCAGATCAACCCTCAGGATGGTGGCACTCAGCGCGCTGACGCCGAGTGCCTTCGGGTCTGCGTTGCCGGCAAGTATCGCTGAGGCGTGCTTGATGGGTGCCGCAAGATTCGCTGACGGCGCGGCGGTATTGGGATCAACTAGTTTTTGCCAAGCAAATACAAAATCCTGCGCGGTCACGGGTGTGCCGTCTTCCCAAGCAGCATCTTCTCGGAGCCAGAATGTGAGGTGATCGGCCGCAACCTCCCAGCGCTGCGCGACGCCGCCAGTGAGCCGTCGTTTGCCATCATAGCGCAGGAGCCCTTCGTTGGTATGGGCTAACACTTGGGCGGTATAGCTTACGCTTTCTGCGGTCAGGGTATTCAGCGTTCGCGGCTCCTGAGGAATACTCGCGATCAGAGTTTTGGCGTTGGCCTCGGGTTCTGCGTTCGCAAAGCCCATTACCGGTAAAATAATGCAGAGTCCGAAGGTTGCCAGGGTGGTTTTAATACTAGGCAACTTGGATGCCTCACGGTTTACGCTCCGCGCCAATGTTGAGCCGGGACAACCTTTTCCAATGAAGGGTCTTATTTGATGTGCCGTCCCGCGCGAATGGTTTTTATACGCGCGCCGGGATGAATGAGGCAAGTAAGGCGCTGATTGTTGCTCATGATCAGGCAGTGCTCGCCGCATTAAAAGACTTTGAAACCAAACTGTTCATACAGCAGTTTAAAGCCGTAAATCAGCAGCGTAGTCAGTGCAATTGAGGCCAAGGTCGCGATGGGAAAGCCAAATTTATGAATAAGAAAGGGAAAGAAGAGAAACATCGGCAAGGTTGGCAAGACGAAGTAGAGCGTCAGTTGTAGATGATTGCTAATCTTCGAATCCGTTGCGCCCTCAAAATACATCCAAAAAATAATGAGAAATGTGGTCAAAGGCAGTGCGGCTAGCAGGCCGCCGTACTGATCGCTTTTTTTGGCGACCTCGCTGACAACCACAATAATGATCGCGGTAAAAAATACTTTTGTAACGAGGTACAGCAAGATGCGCTCCTTAGCCTACAGCCCAAAGCGGGCGGGATGCCTTTGAATATCCTGGCTGATTTTTTCACCAATCATAATGGTGGATAAGTTGGTGTTCGCGCGAGGGACGTGGGGCATTATTGACGCGTCAGCGACCACCAAACCCTCACAGCGATGCATCTGACCGGAGGCGTTCACGACACTGCCAGCAGCCTCCCGCGGGCCCATTTTAATGGTGCCGCAAGGATGATAGCCGCTCCCCGAAAATCGCCGGATCAAATCCTTTAAATCTTCATCGCGTGTGCCCCGTTTGGGATCTGGGAAGGCAATGGCGTCAATCATGGCCCGCAGCCCCGGTTGCTCGGTCAATCGCAGGGCATCTTTTAGTCCTGCCAGTAGCGGCAATAAATCCCGATCGTCCTCACAAAACTGATTATGGATGCTGGGCCGGTCCTGGCTTTTGACGCCAGTGAGCGCGAGATGACCTCGGCCATATTGATATTCAAGACACGCGGCGATAGCGAACATCGGCGGCCCATTGGGTTTCCCGGCGTAACTCAATTGCTCGAGTTGCATATTGTTACGATCGGTTGCGCCGTCGGTTGTATAGCGCAGGATGGTTTGAATGATCGGTGCATCATGATCAATGACAACCCCCGGTTTGACCTGACAGACCACGGCTAGAGCAGGATGATCGCAAAGGTTTTGACCGATATTTGGCTCGTCCTCGACCACCTCAATCCCGAATTGCGTAAGCATTGGCGCTGGGCCTAGTCCTGACCGCATTAAAAGCGTGGGGGATAACAGCGCGCCGGCGGCAACAATTGTGAGGGCGCCGTAAACGGTCTGGCGTTCGCCCGTAGGCGTTTGGATGTCAGCACCCGCGCATCGATGCCCGTGAATCAGGAGTCGCTGGACTTGAGTGTCAGCCAGAATCGTTAAGTTTGGTCTGAATCGAGCGGCGGCGAGGTAGCCGATGGCACAACTGATTCGAAGACGCCCCAGCTTGTTCATCGGTTGTGGTCCAGCACCGACTGATTGCGGGTCGTTGGCATCCTCGCAAGAAGGGTGGCCAAGACGTTCGGCGTCGTCCAAAAAGGCTTGGTGTTGGGGTAACAGCTCATCCTTGGGATAGCGCCGAATCGTGATCGGCCCGGCATCGCCATGATAAGGGGCATCGCCATAATCGAGGTCTCGCTCCAAGCGGTTGAACAGAGGCAAGACCGATGCCCAATCCCAACCGGGATTACCCGCGTCATGCCAGGCGTCATAATCTTCAGGCAAGCCCCGCAGCGCGATGGCCGTATTGACGGCGCTGGAGCCGCCAGTAACCCGTCCGCGAGGCAGTCGGGTAGTTTGGGTTTCGGTGGGCTGATAATCGAGGCCCCAGTCGTGGTCCGATAGCGCATTGCGATGGCTGTTAACCAATTCGAACGGCAGATTTGAGGCCAAGGCATAATCCGGGCCGGCTTCTATCAGTAGAACTGAGCGGTTTGGATCTTCGCTGAGTCGGTTTGCCAGAACGCTGCCAGCACTGCCCGCGCCGATAATGATGATGTCATACATAGTAAGCCTCTGCCTGCATTGTGCCCCAGGGGGGTGCTTTGCGAAAGCGAGAACTTTAAAACGAGCCCACTTTTGGAAGACAAAAAAAACGCCCCAAATGAGGCGTTAAAAAGAAGGTGCGGCGCCGCAGTAACGACGCCTTTGCTCGCTTTTAGAACTTTAGAACTGGTTCATGGTGTTGTCTTTGCCGCCTGCTAAGAGGGCATTGTCACCGGAAAAATATTCCTTGTGGTCATCGCCGATATTTGAGCCAGCAAGATCTTGGTGTTTCACCGAGGCCATATCACGTCTGATCTCCTGACGTTGAACGTCCCGGACATACGCTAGCATGCCAAGATCACCGAAGTACCCTTCAGACAGGATGTCGGTCCCCAATGCCGTCTCATGGTATGTGGGCAAGGTGATCAGGTGATGGAAGATGCCCGCTTCGCGCGAAGAATCTTTTTGGAACTGCTGAACCAATCGATCGGCTTCCATCGCAAGATCGGATTGATCAAAATCGACAGACATGAGGCCTTTTGGCGCATCAGCAGGATCTGGGTAAGCGCTCACATCCTGCCCATTGGCGTGCCACTCAGCATATACCTGTTCTCGGAATGCAAGGGTCCAGTTGAAGCTAGGGGAATTGTTGTAGACCAATTTCGCATCGGGCACATGCTTCTTGATTTCGTTAACCATCTCAGCAATTTGGGCCACGTTAGGCTTTTCAGTCTCGATCCACAGCAAGTCGGCGCCGTGGGTCAAAGACGTGACGCAGTCGAGGACGACTCGGTCAAAGCCGGTGTCGTCCCGGAAGGCATACAAACCGTTATCCAACCGCACAGGCTTCACAAGATTGCCATTTTGGTGAATGGCGATGTCGTTGTCTTTGAGTTGACTGAGGTCATTGACCGGCGTGGTTTCAAGGAAATCATTGTATTGGCTGGCCAAGTCGCCGGCTTCTTTAGAAACCGGAATTTTTTGGGTCAGACTTGCGCCCAGAGAGTCTGTGCGGGCAACGATGATGCCGTTATCGACACCGAGTTCTAAGAAGGCATATCGAATCGCGTTGATCTTAGAGAGGAAATCCTCATGGGGCACAGTTACCTTACCGGCTTGGTGGCCACATTGTTTGGCGTCAGAGACTTGGTTTTCTACCTGAATGGCGCAAGCGCCAGCCTCGATCATTTTCTTGGCTAGGAGATAGGTCGCTTCTTCATTGCCAAAACCTGCATCGATGTCGGCGATGATCGGCACCACGTGGGTTTCAAAATTGTCGATACGGTCTAGGATGCCGTCAATGCTTGCGCCGCTGGCTCGCGCTTCATCGAGTTCGATAAAAATATGCCGCAGTTCACGGGCATCGGCCTGCTTGAGGAAGGTGTAAATTTCGTTAACCAGTTCAGGGACAGTGGTTTTTTCATGCATGCTCTGGTCAGGCA
>JAQWWC010000328.1 GCA_029249645.1 Pseudomonadales bacterium | reverse complement strand
TCCTTGCCAATGCAGATGGATACGCTGTTTCGTATTTACTCCATGACCAAAGCCGTGACTGCGGTGGCGGCTCTCATTTTATATGAAGAAGGGCGATTCCATCTGGACGATCCGGTCGAGAAGTTCTTGCCGAGCCTTGCGGGATTGCAAGTTGAGGACGAGGGCAGGTTGCGGGCCGCGACAACGCCGATGACGATGCACCATTTGTTTACCCACATGGCCGGGTTCAGTTATGGCTATGGAGACGCTGCGCATACGGCTCAAATTGCGGCGCTGGATTTGGCGGGCAGTCCCGACACCGCAACCTATATTGAGCGCCTGTCAAAACTGCCGCTCAAACACGACCCCGGGCTGGGCTGGGCGTATGGGTTTTCAACGGATGTTCTGGGCGCGGTGGTTGAGACGCTCTCGGGGCAACGCTTGGGTGTCTTTATGGCTGAGCGAATCTTTACGCCGCTCGGAATGACCGATACCTTTTTTGAAGTGCCTGCGGACAAATTGCATCGGTTGGCGTCCAACCATCTTTGGAACAAAGAAGCGAACGCCATGGTGGTGGTGTCGGGATTGCCCTTTGCGCCGGGTTACCGTGTTTCGAAATTTGATGCCGGTGGCGCGGGTTTGATTTCAACCGCGGGCGACTATTTAAAGTTTTTAGAAATGCTGCGCCGGGGCGGAGAAATTGATGGTAAATGGCTTTTAAGTCCAAAACTGCTTAAGTATATGGCGCAGGATCATCTGCCAAAATCCATCACGGACGCCAATATTGGCCAAGATCATGATCGTAGTTTGGGGCTGGGCGGCGGCCACGGTTTGGGCATTGGTGTTTATATCGACCCGGTTCGACGCGGGGTCTTGTCCTCAAAAGGGGAGTTGGATTGGGGCGGCGCAGCAGGCACGGTGTATTGGCTGGACCCCGTTGAAGATATCATTGTAATTGGGATGACCCAATTGTTTGCCTCGCCTTGGCGGTTACGGGATGATTTATCGGTCGCAACCTATCAGTCGCTAACGGTCACGCTTGAGTGAGGCATTTGTTGTCAGGCGTTTAAAAATGAGAAACTCAAGTTTGACCCACCCAACTGCAAGCGATTGCCCATGACAGATACCGATACTGCCGGTTATCAAGCCGCGTTTGAACAGGTTCAACGGTTGTTGAATGCTGGCGCTTTCGAACAAGCGCTTGAGCAAGTCGATTTGATCTTAGAAGTTCACCCACGGGACGCTAAAAGCGCTTATGCCCGTGCGGTGATTTTAAGGCGCCTCGGCCAACACGCCGCGTCGGTTGCGCTACTGGAAACGTTAGTGCAAGGCACGCAGGGCGTGCCCGCCGTTTACGAAGAATACGGTCAGGCGCTGCACGCGGTTGGTCGGATTGACGATGCCATTGGCGCGCTCCGGACAGCGGTGGCGCTGAACCCTAAATCCGCAAGCAGTTGGCGCCTCTTGGGGGAATCCTTGCACAGCGAAGGCGAGGCGGAGGAGGCCGAAGCGGCCATTCGGCAATCGATGGCGGTTACCCACGCTCATCCTGGGATTGTTAAGGCCCTAGAGATGGTGCAGCAGGAACAGCTTGGCATGGCTGAGGGCATCTGCCGGGACTATCTGCAGCGCAACCCGCGAGATGTCTCGGTAATCCGGCTGCTTGCTGAAATTGGGATCAAACTGGGGATCAAAGGCGACCCAGAATTGTTGCTGGAAGATTGCTTACGCATGGCGCCAGATTTTCATTTGGCTCGCAACACCTATGCCAGCGCGCTGGGACAAGCCCAGAAATACGAGCAAGCCTTAGCCGAGATTGCGCACCTTGAAAAAGTGGATCCTCAAAATTTATCCCACAGTATTCTGGCGGCCTCAATCGAAGTCATGGTGGGTGATTATGAGGCAGCGATTGAACGCTATGGATTTTTGTCCGAGCGGTTTCCGCAACACGCGCAATTGCATAACAGTTTTGGTCATGCGCTCAAGACAGTGGGTCGACAACAAGACGCGATCGCCGCCTATCGTCGCGCCATCTCGGTCAATGAATCAATGGGGGAAACCTACTGGAATCTCGCGAACTTGAAGACGTTTCGATTTGAGGCAGACGAAGTGGATCGAATGCGCGTGCTCATAGGGGAAGACACAATCAGCGATCGAGATAACGTTCATTTGTGCTTTGCCTTAGGCAAAGCGCTGGAAGATCGCGCCGAATACAACGAGTCGTTTCAGTATTATGCTTTGGGTAATGACCGAAAAGTGATGCAAGAAGGTTATCGGGCGGATGAAACGACGGCGGAAACCAACGCGCTGATCGATTACTGTACCCCGGCGCTGTTTGAAGCCCAATCTGGGTTTGGCGATCCTTCGCCGGATCCAATCTTTATCGTCGGCCTGCCTCGGTCCGGGTCGACCTTGCTCGAGCAGATTCTTGCCAGCCACTCGATGGTGGACGGCACCTCTGAGTTGCGAGAAATGGTGGCCATTGCCCGCCGATTGGGGGGCAAGCGTAATCGGGCCGATGCCTCACTCTATCCTGAAATTCTCTCAGATCTGACGACGGCGCAGTGCTTGGAACTCGGACAGGAATATCTGTCCCGAACGCAGGTGCAGCGGGGCGATGCGCCGTTTTTTATCGATAAGATGCCGAACAATTTTCAACATATTGGATTGATCCAAATGATCTTGCCCAACGCCAAAATTATTGATGCCCGTCGGCATCCGATGGCGACCTGCTTTAGTGGTTTCAAGCAGTTGTTTGCGGCTGGCCAGACGTTCACCTATGGCCAAGAAAACATTGCTCGCTACTTTAGTGATTACGCGCGCTTAATGGCGCACTGGGATGCGGCCCTCCCGGGTCGAGTTCTGAAGGTGAAGTACGAATCGGTGATTGATAATGTTGAAGCCGAGGTGCGTCGAATATTGGATTACTGTGGTCTGCCCTTTGAAGGCGCGTGCCTTGATTTTCATGAAACCCAGCGGGCAGTGCGAACGGCCAGTTCCGAGCAAGTACGGCAGCCAATCTATACGGATGCGGTTGAGCAGTGGCAACACTACGCGCCTTTCCTTGCGCCCATGCAGGCCGAATTAACCGATTGGATTCGGGATCACGAGGAAAATTAGGCTGTTGAGTCGGGAAATCCGATGCTCGCTGGGCGAGCCCGATTTGTATCCTTGGGGCAAGCATGCAATGATTACGTTTCCTATTTAGCCAGAAAAACGATCTCAACGGCGGTTATCGCGGTGGGGGTGGTAGGCCTATATTTTAGTTTTCGCACTTTAATTAGTCATAAAAGGGGATTTAGATGAAAGAGCATCCAATGCTTAGAAGACAGTTTGTTGTGAAGCCGTTAGTGCTAGCCGTCGCTGCTTTGAGCACCGTCGGTGGACAAGCTGTCCTTGCAGAAGAAAAGCAATTTGCAATGGAAGAAGTGATCGTTTCGGCGACGCGGCGCAACGAAAGTGTGCAGGACGTACCCATCAGTATCGAGGTTTTGGGCGAAGGCGAGTTGGAGAATAATGGCGTCGGCGATTTGGAAGATTTTGCGCATTTGATCGCCTCAATGAATTACGTCACCTTGGGACCAGGCACCGGTAACGTGTATATGCGCGGCATATCGAGTGGTGGTGAGAGTCTGCTTGGGGCAACGCCAAACGTTGCCGTCTACATGGATGAGCAGCCTGTTACAGCGGTTGGCTCGTTTTTAAACCCACATATCTATGATGTCCAGCGTATTGAAACGCTTGCCGGCCCTCAGGGCACGCTGTACGGCGCAAACGCGCAGGCTGGCAGTATCCGATTTATTACTAATAAGCCAACGCCTGGCGTCTTCTCTGCTGGATATGATCTCGAGCTGAACTCGGTTGCTCATGGAGACACGGGTAATCTTGTTGAAGGCTTTGTGAATATCCCAATTGGCGATCGCGCCGCGATTCGAATTGTCGGTTACCGCAAGGATGAGGCAGGTTATATCGATAACGTCGCGGGGACGCACACCTTCGATCTGTCAGGCATTCGAGCGCGCCATACGGATCCGGCTTTGATAGAGATGGCGGCGGATCAAACGATTAATAACGACGAGTATGTTCAAGAGGATTTCAATACCGCTGAAACAAC
>JAQWWC010000327.1 GCA_029249645.1 Pseudomonadales bacterium | reverse complement strand
GGTTATCCGAATACCCCGTGTAAGAATCCCTACGGCCTGACTTCGTAAATTTAACGCTTGCAGGCTAGCGCCAATGCGCAACAAAGTTGCTCGATCACTGCTGGTTTGAGGCGCATGTAGTAATTCTGCAGCCTTCGACAACAACGTGCCCGCTTGATCCCGAAGTCCTGCTGCCGAAAACCCGCCTGCTAAGGTTTCTAAGGCAATCACATCATCGGTTGCAAGCTGCTGGGCATCGAGCAACGTCAAAACCGATTTTTCGGCTGCTTGGTACTGGCCCGCCGCTAATTGCGCATTGATTGCATTGATGCGCCCAACCGGAATACTGGCAAACGACGCCGAGCAAAACGCGCTCAGCAGCCAAAGCAGACCGAGCCTCATAAAAAATGGCATAACAGATTCCTTGTCAGTGACCCATAAGTTGACATCATTGTGACAAATTCTTGCCCCACTGCCTAGCGCTTACGCTCTAAGCCTTCTAGATGCTAGGCCGGCGGAAATAAGCTAAACCAACCGATGTTCCAGAGCGCATGAATCAGCATGCAGACGCCGATACTGCCGTAGCGATGCCGCAACAACCCCAAATAAAGTGACGGCACCAGAACTAACGCGCCGACCATCGGTTCCCGTGTGATCATATGCGTAATTACAAACAAGACGGTCGTCGTGGCGTTTGCAAAGCTGATAGAAAGGTAATCGCCAAAAAACCATACCTTCCGGCAACGCGCGTCTATGAACTCATAGAGCATGCCTCGAAACACGTACTCTTCAAGAATCGGGCTGGCCACGCACAACACAAAGAACATTGGCCACTGCAGCGCTACCCAACTGAGGCTAGCGGTTAGATCCCAATACCAAGAGGCGCCACCCCAAAGAAAAAGGGCGCCTATAAAGGCGCCCCAAATCAACTCGTGTGAATTACGCGAATGCGTCATCAAATCAACGATTCAGAAAGCTCGCAGCAAGGCGTTTTCGGAATAAACCGAGCGCGCCAAGCATCGCTAAGAACACCAGACCAAAATCGCCTGGCCCGCCTTCAGAGACAGCACAACCGCCGCCAACTTTCTTTCGATTCGAAGTATCAGGAACGATAACAACTTTAACCGGTGCGGCTTCAGCAATCCCACTTGGATCATCGTATTCGCCGTTCACGGAGCCATCTGCATCGTTCGGGCCACCATCTTGCACGGTGAGTTGCAGACAGGTGTCGCCTTCGGTTAGGCCATCAACGTAGAGCTCAGAGCCAACAGATGGGCAAGCACCATCGTCACCAGCCGCGGAGGCCACCCCATTGTTTTCATCGATCACAAAGTCAAACCAGCCCTCAGCTTCTGTGTACTTCCGCATTACTGCATCAGCCGGAATACCTGCTGCGACCGGAATCGTCAAGCGGACAGACTGACCTGGTACCGGCAGATCTTGTACTTGGAAGTCGTAAACCCCAGCTGGATAGTTAAAGTCTTCGTCATCACCGTTCGTTGGCGCTTCACCGCCATCCGCTCCGCTGGCCGCGATGGTCTCTTCCGAGACCGCGATACCGGACGTGCCGGACGCTTGGGCTGCATCACCGATTACAAGCTTGACGCCCGCATCCGCCGTTACGGCAGCCGTGCCAGCGTCTGCATCGACCGCAATGACATTGGTTTCTTCAGAGGTGTCCTTACTATCTGGCACCCCATCACCATCAGAGTCCGCTTCAACGGCTTCTGCGGAGACCCGAATCAAGACGCCAATCTCAAAGGTTGCATCTGTGATCCCGCTATCTGTAACAATCGCTGTAACTTCGTAGCCCCCTTCTGCCAGTGCCGCTGGATCAAATTCGAACATCCCGTCATCAGACGTCGCGACTAAGTTGTTGTCTGAGGCGCTCCAGTCCACTGTATGCGATCCATTAGGATCATTGATACTGAGCATGACCACGACGGGGCCACCTTCAGCGGCTACCTTTCGACCATTTTGATCGCCCTGACTGACTGATAACTTCAGCGCCGGTGGCTCCTGCGTTTCGATAATGCTGATCACACTTGTTGAGGCCGAGCCGAGTACTGCATTCGCAGCAGGCGCACCTAGGGTTACTTCAATACTCTCGGTACCCTCTTCAACTTCATCAGACAAAACCGTGATCGTCATCATACCCATTCGGCCCGATTCAATGATGATGGCAGCCGCGGAGACGGTGTAATCACTGTCTAGCTGAGCTGTACCGCCAAGCGTCACAGGGATTTCTACCGGATACGCTGGTGCTGGCCCGTTCAGCGTGACCTTAACCATAAAGTCGGCGCCTTCTGCAACACGGCCTTTTGGCGTAACAGAAACTTGTGGCGACACCACGACAGATTGCGTTGCCGTACCCATGTTGCCTGCAGCATCCGTCGCCGACCATGTGATCACATAGCTACCCGGCGCGTAAGGGCCAGGGTTGTCAGCAACCGGCGTGAGATCGCCATCTAAAGTATCGCTGGCCACCGCTTCCCCGAGGTCAACCTTCGTGAGCGCGCCAGTTGCACCCGTTGCCACATCAGCAGGCGCTGTAACAACAGGCTTCACATCATCTACATTTGGGTCTTTACCTTCTAGATATTCGTCTAGATTACTTCGGCCATCACCATCGGCATCTTCCTCAGCATCGTCCGCGTTGGGGTCGAGTCCGTTTTCAACTTCAAACAGATCGTCGATGCCATCATTATCGGTGTCGTTTTCAGCGGATGCGGCGACAACCGTAACCGACGAGCTGTTTAGACCTTGTCGATCATCGGCATCAACAGCAGTGAATGTCACTAGCGTTTCACCAACAGGGAAAGTATCCGGTGCATCGTTCGTAACATCGAGCGTATTGCCAGAGAAGTCCGTCGCCGTTGCAAAGCTAATGAAGGCTGCAACCTGAGACTGGCTTGCAGCAACAGCCGCGCCATCTAACGATACTACGGTGATTGCGTCGGCTACCGACACTGCTGGCCCCACAGCAACAAGCACTGTCGCAGACGCGGTTGCGGTGTTATTGGCGGCGTCCGTTGAAGTGAACGTTATGACCGTTTCACCAACGGGGAATTCAGCCGGTAACGGACTATTCGTCACGGTTGTAGCACCATCGACGATGTCAGAGGCTGAAACACCCGCAACCCATGCAGCGACGCGAGCATCTGAACTCGCGACCGTAATTGGTGTATCGACGGTTAGCACTAGCAAAACAGCACCCGATATTGTGGGCGCGGTGGTATCAACCACCATCACGGCAACGGTACCCTCTGCTACATTGCCTTCTGCATCGGTCGCGAGGACGGTGACCTGACTATCACCCAAGGGTAAAGGATCTGGCACGCTCTCGCTGACACTAACCACCGGTGCTGGATCAACCAAATCGGTCGCTGTTACCGCAGCAATAACGGCATCGAGGCTCCCGGCGTAACCAAGTTCCCCGGTTGCTTCAAGCGTTACGACAGCGTCAGCGATGGTCAGAACTGGGACAACATCATCCAAGTTCGGATCTTTACCTTCCTTGTACTCATCTAGGTTGCTTCGTCCGTCACCATCGGCATCGCCATCAGCATCGTCCGCATTAGGATCTAATCCGCTATTCACCTCAAACAGGTCATCCATACCGTCGTTATCAGTGTCATTTTCTTCGGCCGGTGCAACGACCGTCACGGTTGAACTGCGCTGACCTTGGAGGCCATCGGAATCTACCGCCGAAAACGTCACAACCGTTGGGCCCACGGGGAAAGAGTCGGGTGCATCATTGGTTACGGTCAGCACACTACCTGCAAAGTCGGTAGCCGTGGCTGCTGAGATAAATGCAGCTATCTGTGCTTGGGTCGCTGGAAGTGCGGCGCCATCTACCGACACAATCGTAATCGCGTTAGCGACCAAAACTGCCGGGCCAACTGTCAAAACAACCGTGCCTTCCGTAGTGGCCTCATTGCCGGCCGCATCAGACGATGTGAAGGTGACAATTGTTTCACCAACGGCAAAATTCTCGGGTAAGTCAGTATTGGTTACCGTCGTCGTACCATCAACGATATCGGTTGCCGTAACACCCGTAACCCACGCTGCAATCCGCGCGTCGCTACTCGCTACCACTTCATCATCAGTATCGACGGTCAATACCAGATTTGAAACTGTGATCGCAGGCTTGGTCGTATCAACGACCGTTACGGAAACCACAGCATCTGTGCTGTTTCCTGCCGCATCTTTTACCCTCACGCCAACTGAATTTAGGCCAAGGGGCAAATCCCCAAGTGAATCATCAATAAAAGTCACAATCGGCGCATCATCCACGTTATCCGTGGCGCTTACCGCTGCCAAGATAGCTTCCTTACTGCCGGAATATCCCGTTGAGCCATCCGCTTCAAGCGTAACGTCTTCTGCCGAGGCGACCGGATTCGTAACGTCCGCCACCGTCACCGTGAAGGTGCTCTCAGACAGGTTGCCAGCCGCATCGACTGCGTTGACTGTAACGGTTGTGTCGCCAAGCGGAAAATTCTCTCCCACATCTGTCCCACCAACGGAATAGGCGACGGGTACCTCCCCATCAACGCTATCCAACGCTGTGACGGCAAACGACACGACGGAAGCCGGCACCCCATTTTTATCAACTGCCGGAACCTCTAAATCAACCACATTGTTCAATAGAGGCGTTGTGGTATCTGTGATTGTGACCGTAATAACGGCAGGCTCCGAAACGTTTCCCGCAGAATCGGTTGCCGTAAGCGTCACTTCATAAACGCCTGGAGCAAAGCCTTCAGGCGCAGGAACCAATTCGCCATCTTGCGAAACAAAAGCATTAAGATCATCAGTGGTTAGCGTGTCTTTATTGTCTGTGACTGTAACGGTCGCGATAAACTCTGCTAAAGCAGGCGTATTGTCTTCCGTCGTTAGTGGGAATCCCGCTTCAACACTTACGCTACTACCATCCAACGTAATAACTGGTGACACTTCATCATCTTTAAAAATAACGTCGACAGATTCAGCAAGCGGGTCAAACCCTGCCGCCGTGTCCACCTGGAAGTTCAGTGTGGTTTTTCCGACAAACGCCGCATCTTTGCGACCGAATGTAAGATCATAAAGCGTAACGCCATCTGTATGATCGATTTCAGGCCAAGGAATAGGTTCCGGGGTTAACCCCGTTGTGTTTTTCTGCAACCACGCAACAATAATCTTCTTGTCGGTTGACGGATCATTATCACCATCGTCCGTATCATCGGCAACGCCAACCGTAGGTGTGCCACCTACACCTTCATTCAGCGCCAAATCGTCCGCCTGCAAAAGGTCCCCATTGTAAAAGATCTTCAACCCAAGTCCTGTAGCGCCCTTATTTACCGGGTCGGTGGCATATTTGATAGCCAATACAACGCTGTCATCAGCTTCACCAAATGCCGGCGAGGATGGCGAAACCGTCACAATCTGTTGGTCGCCATAGGCCGCGGATAGGGGCATCATCAACCCTAAAAAGCCGAGTCCAAATATACGTAACACTAATTTTCTCATTCCCGTTATCCTCGTACTTTTATCGTTCATCTATTCACTGCAGGGCGGCATCGCGAGCAGCGAAACGCTAACCCTGGTACCTAAATCAAACAGCACACGTTTCTATCTCACAACTTTAACATGCAAAGCCCTGCTTGCAACCCAATGTTTCTCAATATGAGCAAGGCTCATCCCAGAGCATGAATTGACGCCGCGATTGCGCGTATCCTGTCATTGAAACCTTCCTGGCAACACAACGACGCAGCCGCTTCTTGCTTTATCACACGTTTTTGGGGGTGGATTTCCAGTCGACTTTAACGGTATAGAAACCGTTTTTGACGTCGTGACGCCCGAAATAGCTGCTTTCACGGTGAGCAATAGTCGGTTGACCGCAGGCAGTGAATCGAACCTAAAGGTTCTTACCGCTGGCACGCCCTGCTTTGCCTCTTTTGGTTTCCCAAGTCGCGTCAATCCTTCCTGCCCTTTAACTAATTGAGGCAAATCAATTTGCCAATCGCTGATCGCCTGATTGCTTTGCACCTCCACCACTAAACGATAATCGTCAAGCGCCCATTGCTCAAATACGTACCGCACCGTAAATGGGCCTTGCGGCTTGATGGTTCTTGCCCTGGAATTATCGCGAGAGTCCTGTGCCTGCGCGACCAGCTGGTCAGAGCGGATGACCCACAGCGGACCCGTGCTTTCAAGCTTCGGCTGAGCGTCATCCTCCCTCGACTCTGACGACTGGTTGGAGGGTTTATCGACGGGCCTAGGGCTTGTAGCTCTTTCGACGATTCCCTCGGCCTCAGCCTCAACCGCGACAGCAGTCGAGCTATCTTTTATTGCGCAACCCAACAGCGTCATTAACGCGAGCATTATGATTAGAGTTTTCACTGCGGCACGACCTCCAAACGCTGGCAATAACGGCCTGAATTGCTGCCTCGCTGATAGTTATTAAAATCCTGCACCCAGGCCCAATGTTGACCTTTAGCCAATTGTAAAGCGTGGGACTCAAGATCCGCCCTCCCCGAAAGTTCCCTGAATTCAGGGCCAACCAAGCCCTCAGTATTATAAACGCCAAAATCAGGATCGCTAACACTGCCCGATGGTTTCGCTGTAGTGATCAAGCGTACGGCGTAAGTTCCTGCTTGCGGCACTTCAAACTGGGCAAATCGATACGCGCCCAATTTATTCTCTATACCAAACGTACGAAACGCAGAAGCCGGCAGGACATCCTGGCACATTTCTTCAGAAATCAAGCTGCTATCCATAACGGTAAAGACCGGTAACGTTTTTTCCTCGATATTATCAAGCGCCGCATATAGAGCTGCCGAATTGGTTTCCCCTGTGCCGATCGCATCCACTTGCGTCCTACCTCGAGCAATATCTTCGCGATCCAACAGCGCCATAATGGCGCTGGCTTGATTCTGTTGCGCATCGATCACCCCAGCACTAAAGCTGTATATTGATGTCGCAGCAGCTTGCTGAGGCATAAAATCGATAAGCGACGACATCATCACAGATACCGGCAATCCGATATTGTCATCATCGGATGCTCCGTCATCAAACAAGTCAAACACCAAATACTGGGTGCTGTCTTCGGAATACCAACCTTTAACCGCGCCATCCCGCTCACTTAATTCGGTTTCAAGCGCGATGCCAAATCCCCCCCCCTGTTGACTGCCCCGGGTATCAATATAGGCGTCGCGATCGGTTGCAAGCCCCGAGTACGCGTTAGCCCAACCTTCACTGAAGGCAACCCGCATATCCAGCAGGTCGCCACCGCCGTGGCTGCCTCCGATGCTGTCATCTCTAGACAAAATCGATTGAAAATAATGCCCCCACTCGTGAACAACCACGGATTCGTCATATTCGTCGGTATCTGCGTCTGCATCGCCAAGAATCATGATGTAGGACCCTGAATAATAGGAGGTTGCAACTGACTCTAAAGTGTTCGCAACGCTCCAGTAAACGTCGACCGGTGCAAAGGCCAGAGTGCTGCGACCGCTCAAAGCATAAAGCGTCGCTGAAATCATCGAATCCATGATGGCAAACGGCGCTGCCGATCGCGTTTGCGTATATTTTGTGAGTCCCCAGCCAGACTCGGCGCGAAGGGTTAAAGTATCTTCCACGGCATTCGCGCTAAGAGCGTCGGACTCCAACACGTAAACCGGATAGCTGCCTTCCTCATCAGCGCCACCATTGTCAACAATCCGCAACCCCCAGCTTGCTGCTTCATTTCCCGAGCTTTCAGCATAAACCCGCACAATAAACGGCGCGTCATCTGCGACCGTGAAAGACAATCGTCCCGCGGCGTCCGTGCTGAGGTTATCCGTAACAACCTCCCTAGAATCTGCCTCCAAAATCATGGCTCTGGCAAACCGCACCGGTTTTTGTACTGTATTGGCGTAATCCAACCCCTGATAACTACAACCGGACGGCGTACAATCAGGTGTTCGATACGGCACCCGATCATACACCACATCTATCTCAATCGTTTTTGTGCCGGCTGAACCACCATCGGTGCCGCCGGTATCTCCGCTTTCGCCGCCCGAGTCAGTACCGCCGTCGCTGGTGCCCCCATCGGTACTGCCCCCAGAGGTGGTGCCGCCGGAATCGGCGCCGGTGTCTGAGCCGCCAGCGTCGCCTGTGTCAGAGCCAGGCCCGCCGCCGTCATCCGAGCCTCCACCCGATCCAATTGCATCGGGCACGCGTTGCGTGATGTAGGCCTGTATTGCGCTCGCTGCTCCACGCTCTGCAGCCTCGCCAACGGCCCCCGCCGTTAGAGCATTACCTGTGAAACCAAACAGCTGACGGATAAGTAACAAACCATCGGTTAACGCTTTCGC
>JAQWWC010000326.1 GCA_029249645.1 Pseudomonadales bacterium | reverse complement strand
CAAATATTCATGCGGGGCTCACTATTCGTCTGGTCCGGAATCAAAGCGAAACCTCGCGACGATCTAGCTAGATTCAATCAATAAATACGATCAACTGAGCTTTTTACACGGACTTGATAACAAACAGTGAACCAAAAGAAACAGTTAACATTACGCGAGGCCAGCATGTTAACTGAAATCGCCCTGAATACCTAGGAAGGCTGGCCGCGCGGCTGCTCGCCCGCGGAACTCGGTTGGACTATTGATGAAAGCCTTGGCACTATTGGACGGCACCGCAGACGTTTTCTTGGCCATTAAGGAACACCGGCAAACCAACATGACTCCCATCACGCGATCAACGGCTTGGATCTACGGCTCGGTTAGCCTGCCCCTTGCGATCATCAGTTATCCGCTAGCCGTCTGGATCCCTCGCTTGTATTCAACGGAGATCGGCATTGATCTGGGTTTGATTGGACTGGTGATCTTTTGTGCGGCGATTTTCGACGCGATTTCTGACCCGGCCATGGGCTTCATGTCGGACCGCTTTCAAACACGCTGGGGGCGCCGCAAGCCCTGGATCGCGATTGGTGTGCCCATCTACGCGGTTGCCGTTTGGATGCTGCTTAATCCGGATCAGGGCAGCACGGTTTTATACCTTGCCCTCTTTTTCATTTTGCTTCGGCTCGCAACCACCATTTTAGGCCTGCCTTATGCTGCCTGGGGCATGGAGCTGTCGGCTGAATACCATACTCGAACCATGATCCAATCAGCGCGCGAGAAGTATGTGCTGGCGGGTTTGATTGTTGCCTCCGCCATCGTACTGATTTCAGAGGAGGTGTTTGATAATCGTGCTGCTAGCTTTGTTCTGAGTAATTTTTCGTGGGTGATCGTGACCTTACTACCGCTCACCGCGCTAATCGTACTGTTAAAGGTGCCCGAAGTGGCGGTGCCAGCAGCGCCTCGGGTCTCGATTGTGGCATCGTTGCGACAAATGACCCGAAACAAGCTTTTCTTTCGATTACTGATGATCGAATTACTCATTGCCGGCGGCGAGAACTTCAGAAATACCCTGTCGCTTTTTTTCGTTCAAGACTACGTCGGCGCGGACCGAGTCGGGCGCTTGTATGTGCTGTATTTTGGCGTGGGACTGCTGGCGATTCCGGTTTGGGATTGGATTGCACGTCGGTTTGGCAAGCATCAGTCTTTAGCGACCGCCATGGTACTGGTGAGCATCATCGCCATTGCTTGCTTTATGCTGGACTACGGCCAAATCACTGAATTTTATGTTTTGTTTGCCTTAAAAGGCTTTTGTTTCGGCGCGTTTGCCTACCTACCCCGCGCCATGCTGGCCGATGTTGTGGATTTCGATACCGTACGATCGGGTACAGCCCGACCCGCCAGCTATTTCGCGATTTTAGGATTTATGACGAAGTGCGCCGCGTCTTTCGGCGGCTTGTCCCTGCCGATTCTTGGCCTCGTAGGCTATTCGGTTGCAAGAAACGTGACCAACGGGCCGACAGAACTCATGTGGCTGGGCATCCTGTATGCAATTGTGCCAACCCTTATGTTTGTGGTGGCTTTTTATCTCTGCGTGACCTGGCCTTTGAACGCCAAGCTACATCAACGGCTGGAGCGACTCGTCGCCCGCAAGCAGGCCCGCTACGCCAAGGATTAAACCAGGCAGGCCTTAGTGAACTGGCGTGCCGCTCAGCAGGCCGCCCACCAAATGTAACCGGGCTTCGATTGAATTACATTCCAGAAGCTGTTGCATGATATCGGCATCAAATTTCAAATACTGAAAAATTCGATAGGAGAACACCGACGACGATTGTTCTTGCCAGCTGCTCGCCGCCAGAATCTTTCGCAACGACTGATGCTCATCGCCGATTAGCGCCAGCAAACTGTCGTTAATCTCGCGCTGCAGCTCAGGGTATTCTTGCGCAGCATCCTCATCGACCAATCGTTCCGCGCGGACAATTTTATAGGGCAGCGTTTGCACTTCTGAGACCACCCGATAGCGCGCTTGCATCTCGATCGCAGCATGAATCCGCCCATCATCAAGAGTTTCTAAGATCCGGCATGGGCCAGCGGAAAAAATCTCAAAAGGAAGATACGTGGCTTGATTCGTGCTGAGCGCTTCTTCGGTCGTTTTCAACTGCGGCGCCGCCCGAATCTGTTTCCGGGTATGGCAAACGCCTATTGGACGCTCGGCGGCCACGCTATCTGCTACCATCTTGCGATAGCGCGGCTCAAATACATGGAGCGGAACTTCGTGGCCCGGGAACGCCACCAAATCTGGAATCGGAAATAACGCGATCTCTTGCACTGTTTAACAGCTCCTTGCCTATTTTATTGTTGGTCATGGCGACACGATTAGACGCTAATACCCACGCCAGAACCACTTTACGTCATACAGTCTACACACCGTAATATCACCGGCAACCTTTCCGATTAAAACAATCCTACGAAACTACGACCGACTGGGATTGATAACCCAATGGCCGTGGCATTTGGCTCATAACCGTAGAACTGAGCCGAACCCTTTCTGGGGCTCTGGTAAATACCAAAACGGGCCATAGCTTATATTTACGGGCTCTAATTTGGCGGCAATAGAGCCGGTCTAGCGAACAAAGCTCGATTAGCATTGGTCTTATAATGAGCCAGAGCGCTCAAGGCCTGCCCTCATGGCATCATTACGGCCTCGCTTAGGGGGTAGCTGAGGCACCAGAAAACGATTGTCGCAATCCTTATAAAAATTCAAACCGGGACGATCCTTAAAACGGTCAGTATGAGCAAGCAGCTTGTCCGATCGGCCAAATTTGGGTCGCCGCTTTCGGATTAGTCGCCGCTTTCGGGTTAAAAGAAGGCTCCTAAGCTAAAATTTAGAATTCACTATACTGGCTTTGGCCAAACTGTTAAGGCTTGGCGCCGTCGTCTGCTTAAGGCCGAACACCAAGGTTTCGGGCCGGATTCCAGCCCCTTTCCAAGTCCCTAATAATTGATCCCAGATCGTCAAAGCACTCCCCAAATTGACATGGCGATGATCTGCACTGTGGTGCAACTGATGTTGTGCCGGACTGACAAACAATTTTTCTAGCGGGCCAAAAGAAAGATAGACATGGGAGTGCCGCAAGTTGGCAAACGCTAGATTAAACATAAAGCCAAAAGCATTCACCCCTAATACTTCTAAGCCACTTAGGCTCCGACCAAAAAGCCAGACGAACACGCCAATTACAACGCCAGATGCCAAAATTGCGCGAAGAAAATATATCGCAGATTCAATCGGGTGAACGCGATAAATCGTCAGCGGGGTTAAAACTGTCGCTGAATGGTGGACTTTATGCAGGGACCATAGCAACGGTAATCTGTGCATAAAATAATGAGTACAGAAACGAGTAAAGTCATCGAACACAAACAAGGCTGCAGAGAACGCAAGTGTGATGCCATAGAGCGGCATATCCTGTAAGAAATTGGCATCCCCTAGATTATCCTGCAACACAGATCCAACCATGATCGCGACAAGCAGGCTCGAACCAAACACGGGCACAAACAGCAATAACTTTAAAAGCCCATTCGTCGTCAGCAGGGCAACATCGACCGCGCTCGAAGCAGAAAAAAAATAGCCCGGGCCAAGCGATCTTAAACGCCGAATCCCGCCTCGGAGACCGGCGGCCTTAATGGCGAACAATCCCGAGACCAATAGCGCTGGTAGCAGATAGACAAAGTAGGTTCGGCTGGCTGGGTCGATTAGCGGGGACATGAAAACCCCGAAGAAATCCTCCCAATCGATTAGCGCCTCAGGCATCCCCAAACCTCAGCCGAATCCCAACATACCTCGGCGAATTGGGCCTAGCACCAAAAGGCCTTCTAGAAACAATGGCCTGCTCATCGGTTGCGTTTTTGATAAACAACTGCACTTGAACGTCTTGATTGACCTTATACAACACCGACAGCGCAAGGGTTACGCGTCTTTCGGTGCGCTCGCCAGGCAAGGTAACCAAACTGCCTGGCCGCTCTCGCATAAAGTCTTGGTACTCTATATCCGCTCGATATTGCAAATGGTCCCGCGTAAGCGTTACCGAGCCGCTACCAACATGCGATGGCAGATACGGTAACGCATCCCCCTTACGCACCAGTCCCCACTGAGAAAATGATGATAGAAATTCACTTTGAAATGCCGATTCGGTGTACGTGTAGTTCAATCTAAAATCAAATCGGCCGACCCCAGTGGCCAACCCTATTTTTGAGGCAGAAAATTCAACACCGCCAATTTCCACTTGACCGCCGCTAAACTCAGAGCCGACTTCGCAGTCTGCATCACTCGCCCTGCAACGACCGACTAAGTTTTCATAGTCACTGAAAAAACCAACGACGTCGACCTCCAGAGAGTCATCAAAATATCTGAGGCCGTACTCGAAATTAACAGACCGCTCTGGGACCGGTGTTCGCGCCGCAGCCGACGCAGGGGAAAACCCTTCATAAACACCAGAGAACACAACAAAGCGATCCCCAAAAAACCGACTCACGCCAATTCCTGGCATCGTCTCCCGTTGCACAGTTTGCCGCTGTTCTAATTTCGAGAAGTCGATAACTTCCGAGTCAATTCGTTCATGCCGCACGCCAAAATCAATATTCCAGGCGCGCCAATCAATCTGGTTTGAAATAACAAAGGCAGTTGCTTTCGCTTCGACATCATTATTCACTTTTAGGTCATACGCGATGCCATCGCTAACCAGAGCCCCCCCCGTCATATTAAATCCAAATGGTTGATGCTTTCGGCGCACACCATCTATATGCCGACGGATGCCCAGTTTGACTACGTATTGCCCGCCGCCCTCAAACGACCAGACTTTCTCAGTATCAACAGAGATTCCCTGTGCTCGATAGACCCGAGCATTGTCTGTCTTATCAATTGAGAGCCCTGTAGTGACGCTATCCTCGGCGCCGGTTAAGGTGAGGTAATGCGGCA